>JBPCYD010000188.1:0-45078 GCA_051007895.1 Woeseiaceae bacterium | reverse complement strand
TGCGAAGAGTTTCGAGGCGCTCGGTGATGCCTATTCACGGGTAGGCGACGTCAAAACAGCAAACGCGAATTACAGAAAAGCTTTGTTATCAGACGGCTCAAATGCGTATGCTGCCGACAAACTTGCGCATCAGGAAGAATAGTACCGCGTGACCCTTCGCGGCTATCCAGTTGCCGATCGATCTTCCTGTGCGGTGTCAGCCAACGCGAGCGTCTGGTAAAGCTCCGCCAACAACTCGAAAAGAGACTCGAGTTTTGCCACACCAAATTCGCGCTCGATGTCCGCATAGAGTGCATCGGAGTCCGGTGCCACGTTCGAAAACAGCTTCTTACCCCTGGCAGTCATTGAGAATTGAGGCGGGCAGCCAGTACCGAATTTATCCGCTGCCGGCAAACGGTAGCATGTAAACACCGGTAAGCCTCGCTCGCGACTGCCAGCATGCCACTACGGATCGGAAACTGACCAATGTTATTGGCGTATCACGAATCGCCGTGTATGTGACCTAAAACCCGCCAATAAGTGATTCGCAGGGATAAAATTCTTGGTCAATTTACCTTATTGAGCAGGAAATGGCCGGTCGGCAACCATTCCCCGGAAACGGGATTGCGCAATCGGAGAAAACGGGTCTTACGGCCGACGTGCCCGTAAGCGATCCTCGTGTCGTGGTGGTTGATGACGACCCCGGCATTCAGCTACTGCTGAGTGAAACTCTCTCCGGCGCAGGGTTCATCGTTGCGACCGCCGATTCCGGTGCAGAGGCTATCGACGTGTGTTCCGAGTTTGATCCGGACCTGGTATTGCTGGACATCAATATGCCGGTGATGGACGGAATCGAAGCATGCGCCGCAATACGAAATCACAGCACTCGAGACTTTCCAATAATAATGGTAACCAGTGTTGATGATGCTGTGTCAATTCAGCGAGCGTTTGACGCCGGAGCGAATGATTTTATTCTCAAGCCAATAAACTGGCCATTGTTTCAACGGCGGTTGGATTCGGTGTTAGCGGAGTGGCAGAAGAACAGGGAACTGGACGAAAACACCCAACGGGTCAGGGTGCTTGTCAAGGTCGCACCTGAGCAAGTCATGCTGGTATCGAAAAGTGGCTTGATCATTGAAGATCTGAAACATCGATCAGAGTCCGACTTGGTCGACGAAGAACCGTCGATGCAAACCCTGGACGATGTTTTTGGTGCCGACATTTCACAACGTTTCAAGCAGCGAATCAGTGTCGCCCTCAAATCCCGCCGTCATACAAGTATGGAATTTACTGCAATCAGTTTCGGAGAAGAACAACACTACGAAGCCCAGTTTATGGTCGACGGTCGCGAACGAGTGATCATCGTCGTACAAAATATCGACGTCAACAAAGGCGAACAAAACGAACTATATGATCTCGCCTTTCATGACGCGATAACCAACTTGCCGAACAAGAACCTGTTTGAACGCTTCGCGAATGATGCCCTGGCCGATGCGGGGCTCCACAGTCGCTCCTTAATTCTTGTCGCGCTACATTTCGACAACGTATCAAGTGAAGTATTGAATGACAGGACCGGCATGAGAAATGCCGTCGGCAGACTTCAGGATTGTCTAGGTGCGTGCGGAAGTGCCTTAAACATCGGCAAGGTCGATAGTCTGTCTCCCTTGGCGCAGGTGGATTCCAATCAGTTCGTATTTGCTTTGCATGGTTCTGACAGGGGGACCGATATCCGTTCTCTTTGCGAACAGATAGCGGCCGTTTTTTCGAAACCTATCGAGTCCGAGCTTGGCTTGATACTGTTTGGCCCGCGAATGGGTACGGCTACGTATCCTGCGGATGGTGGTGATTTGGCGACATTGATCCACGCGGCGGAGGCAGCAGCGAATGAGGCGCACGAAACCGGTTCGCCGTATTGCATGAGTTCTGAAGCGGCAGTAGCACAATCCATTGGCATTCAGGACTATGAACGCGAGCTTCGACAAGCAATTGATGAAGAGCAGCTAGAACTATATTTTCAGCCCCGTGTCTCGATGCCTGAGGGTGACGTTACCGGTGTTGAGGCGCTCATAAGATGGGAGCATCCGATGCGTGGATTCGTAGGCGTGTCGGAGCTGCTTGAACTTGCCAAGGCGACTGGGTTAATCGTGCCAATCGGAAACTGGGTGTTACGAGCAGCCTGTACTTCAGCTCGCGCGTGGTCGTGTGAAAATCCTCCTAAAGTTTCAGTCAACCTGTCGATACAGGAATTCGGTCGCCAGGATCTTGCTGAACGAGTCATTGAGACGCTGGACGGATCAGGACTTGCGCCAGATCGCATTGATCTGGAATTGACGGAAGCGACGTTGTTGCGCAGCAAAAACAGTCTCGAGGAGTTGCAAAGACTCAAGTCGCTCGGAATCGGCCTTGTGCTGGACGATTTCGGTACAGGGCATACGTCTCTCGCCCATCTTGGCAGATTCCCAATCGATGCGCTCAAGATTGACGAGTCCTTCGTAAAGGAATTACCTGACAATGAAGTTAGTGCTGCGATTTGCGAGGTTATTATTACGATGGCACACAAGCTCGGTATGAAAGCTATCGCCGAGGGCGTAGAGACCCGGCAACAGCTGGAGTTCCTGCAAGACCGGGGTTGCGATGAATTTCAGGGGTTTCACATATGCAAGCCTCTTCCTGCCAACGAGGTCGACGCCTACCTGCGACAGGCCAACAAAATCGATTCGTAAGTCCTGAAGCCCTTTAATCTCCTGCGATTTAACAGTGATTATGTGACGCAGTTCACACTTTTCCCGCGCCCGCGAGCAAAGTCGCTCGCAGTCTGACCATAACGGGTCTGATGCAATACGTTCCAGTAACAAGAAGATGGCTCATCCAGGGACGCGGAGGAAAAGATGTTACGGATTTTCTACAGGTATCAGGTGATCTGTTCGATTGCTGTACTTATTCTGACGGGTGCGCAGTTTGCGGTGGCGGATCCCGGCAATCCTGGCGATTCGGCAAAAAGTCGAGAGCTGGCTGAAACATCGAGCTATATCGTCCAGGCGTCGTCCTCGGTTGTCGCTGAAGCTATAGTCTTGAGCGCGGGTGGTGAAATTACGGCAACGCTGGAAATAATAGATGCCGTTGGTGCCGAACTCAGCGAGGAACAAGTTGAATGGCTGCGGTCGCAGCCAGAAAGTATCAAGGTTTATAAAGACGGCTCTCTTGACGTGTCCGGAAATGTTGCCGAGACACACTACCCAACGCTAGTCAGAGCGGCCGAGCTGCATGAGCAGGATATTGATGGTCGCGGGGTTACCGTCGCTGTTCTGGATACCGGTCTTTGGAAGTCACCAAGCATTGCATTCGACGCTGAAGGCGACCCGAGAGTCCTCGCCGAATACGACGCGACAATGATATCGCAGTCGACTGATGACGATGATGACGACGACGATGACGACGGTGAAGATGACGACGACGATCGCGATTGTGACGACGATTGTACTGACCAGTTCCACGTGGACATGGACGACTGGAACGGGCATGGAACCCATATCTCATCGATTATTCTGAGCAGCGCAAAAACTGAATCGGGTCGATTCCAGGGCGTTGCGCCGAACGCCAACATCGTTGCGGTTCGCGCTTTCGAGCCAGACGGATCCGGAACCTATCTGAATGTTATCAAGGCGCTGGACTGGATTGTTTCTCACAGAGACCAGTTCAAGATCCGAATCCTCAATCTGTCCTTTGGTGCAAGTCCGAACTCCTACTACTGGGATGATCCGGTCAACCAGGCCGTAATGGCGGCTTGGAGAAAAGGAATTATTGTCGTGGCAGCCGCGGGCAATGGCGGCCCAGGACCAATGACAATCGGCGTGCCGGGCAACGTACCGTATGTAATTACAGTCGGTGCCATGACGGACAATTTTACGCCACACGATTACAGCGACGATAAGCTGACGACGTTTTCCGCCGCGGGTCCAACGTATGAAGGATTCGTAAAGCCTGACCTGGTCGCCCCTGGTGGACACATGCTTGGACAAATGCCGTCGTACGCATGGCTACCTCTGGACAAACCGCAGGCAGTTTTGCCGGTCAACGACTACTTTATGATGTCAGGTACGTCGCAGGCGACGGCTGTTGTCAGCGGTGTGCTGGCACTCATGCTGCAGGTTGAACCGAAACTTAAACCCGATGAAGCCAAATGTCGGCTCCTGGCATCCGCGAAACTGGCATTTCGTGATGGCGGGACACCCGCCTATAGCGCTTTTCAGCAAGGAGCAGGACTGGTAAATGCCGTCGGCGCAATCAATGAAGAAAGCAAAAAATGCGCCAATCAGGGGTTGAACATCAAGGATGATTTGTCCGGTGCGCGACACTTCGCAGGCCCCGCTGGCGTTGATGCGAACGGCACTTACTTCGTCATTGACGACAGTGGCAATCGATTGAACGGACCAGAATTCGAGTGGGTCGCGGGTTCGTTATGGACTGGCGGTGCCTTGTGGCAGCAGGGGAATGTCTGGAACCAGGGGAATCTCTGGAACCAGGGGAATCTCTGGAACCTGGGAAATCTTTGGAACCAGGGGAATCTCTGGAACCAGGGGAGTCTCTGGAACCAGGGGAGTCTCTGGAACCAGGGGAATCTCTGGAACCAGGGGAATCTCTGGAACCAGGGGAATCTCTGGAACCAGGGGAATCTCTGGAATCAGGGGAATCTCTGGAACCAGGGAACGTTGTGGAACCAGGCTACCGAGTGGCAGCAGGAACCTGCGCTTTATTCCGACTCATTGCTAAATCAAGGTGTGCTGTGGCCTCTGGGCGCGCAATGGAGCGAGGGTCTAGATCGCGCTGTTTCTACCAACATTTGGGTGGACGACGAATGAAACTACAAAACAAAAAAATGTCAGTTCTCTGTGCATTTGCCCTGGTTGTCAGCGCAGCGTCATATGGCGCTCCGTCATCCCCGATGCACTTTAGTCACATAACGCTGGAAGACGGACTCACACAGAACAATGTGCAGTCAATTCTGCAGGATTCGACAGGGTACATGTGGTTCGCGACGGAAAACGGTCTCAACCGCTATGACGGCTACGAGGTTCATCAGTATTTTCGTGAACGCGATAACAACAACGGTTTGGCAAATGACTTCATATGGGTCGTCGCGGAAGACAGCGATCAAAACATCTGGTTGGCAACACAGGGCAGTGGAATTGTGCGCTGGAACAGAGCGACTGACTCTTTCACTGCTTTTCGACACGATCCATCAGATCCGGACAGTCTGGCAAGCGATGATATTCGTACCCTGCTGCTCAATGCCGACGGCACAGTCTGGGTCGGAACGCGTGATCAGGGTGTAGATCTGTTCGACCCGAGAACAGGAGTCGCACAACATTTTCGATATGACCCGCGTAATGCTCGCAGCCTGAGCAATAACACAGTGTATGCATTACATGTTGATTCGCAGGGGCACCTGTGGGTTGGCACCGACGGCGGTGTCAATCGAATGGCCGCCAACTTTGGTGCTTTCGAAAGGTTTTCGCACGATGCGCGAATTGCCGACAGTCTCTCCGATAACATGATTCGAACAATCTTCGAGGATCACTCCGGCCGGCTTTGGATCGGAACGTTCTCCGGCGGATTGAACGAATTCGATCGACAAACGGGCGGATTCGCGCAATTACGACACGATCCCGAGGATCCGTCGAGTTTGAGTAACGATCATGTGCGTACTGTCTTTGAAGACGATGAAAACCGGCTATGGATCGGTACGGCGAATGGCTTGAATCTCCTGGATGTGAACACCGGGACAGTCGACCGCTATCTGCATGACCCGGCGAACCCACAGAGTTTGAATGACAGCTATGTGAATTCCATGTTTCAGGATCGAAGCGGTCTGCTCTGGGTAGGCACACGATCGGCCGGAGTCAGTAAATGGAATCCAAAAAGTTGGGCACTGGGACATTACATACAACCCTGGCTAAGCGGTGAGGACATCACTTCCTTTGCCAGCGACGGCAATGGACGACTTTGGTTGGGTACACTTGGTGCCGGACTTGCCAGCATCGATGAGCAGAGTGGCGAAGTTCAGCGCTATCGTCATGACCCCAATCGAACTAACTCGATCAGCGATGATGCCGTCATGTCGCTGCTGCTGGACAGTGCTGGAAACCTTTGGATTGGCACGATGTCCAGCGGGTTGATGCGCATGAGTACCTCAACCGGCGCAATCGAATCGTTTCGTCATGATGCTGCCGACCCGGCATCATTGGCTGCAGATGGCGTAATGGACATCTATGAAGATGACCTGCATCGGCTATGGATTGGCACGTATGGTGGTGGTGTGTCCGTGTTGGATACGAATACGGGTGAATTCAGGAACTACAGGCATGATTCCGCTGACCCACGCAGCTTGAGCAGCGCCAGGGCCAGTGCAATTCTTGACGACAAAAAAGGCTCCATGTGGATCGGCACGTTCGGCGGAGGTTTAAATCGGCTCGACCTTACTTCAGGAGAAATCCAGTCTTTTCAACACGATGCTGACGATCCGGCGAGCCTGGCCGATAATATGATCTATGCGCTGCATATGGATAACAACGGCAATATTTGGGTCGGATCGGCCGGCGGTGGCCTGGATTTGATCGAGTCGGTCACGGATGGTTCGGACGATATCCGCTTCCGAAATTTCTCACAACTAGATGGCCTGCCAAACAACGTTATTAACGGCATTCAATCAGATACTTCGAATCTGTTATGGCTAAGCACCAACTACGGATTAACACGCTTCGACCCGAGCACGCGCGAAATCAAGACTTTTCATCGTGGGCATGGTTTGCAGGGTGAGGAGTTTAACTTTGCGGCGCATCACCGCGGACCTGATGGCAAACTTTATTTTGGCGGGGCGAACGGTTTCAACGCCATTGATTCAGACGGCATTGACGAGAGCGTACATTCACCCACAGTCGTACTGACCTCGTTTCAGAAACTGAACGAACCGGTGTCACTGGACGCACCATATGACAGGTTAAAGGAAATTAAGCTGGGCTACCGTGATGATCTGGTCAACCTGTCGTTCGCAGCCCTGGATTTTGCCGCACCGGAACGTAACACGTATACATACACTCTTGAAGGATTTGACTCCGGCTGGAACGATCTGGGGACGACGCGACGAATCACCTACACCGACCTGGACGCCGGTAACTACGAACTCAAAGTCAGGGCTAGAACCAGCGACGGTGTGCCGTCGGCCAATGAGATCAGTATTCCCGTGTTTGTTTCTCCGGCCCCGTGGGCAAACGCCTGGGCATACACCGGCTATACCGCAATTCTGATCCTGTTACTGTGGCTGGCATGGCGCCTCCATCAAAACAGGCTCGAACGCGAGGCGGAATATAGCAGTCGGCTGGAAGAGGAAGTTGCTCTTCGGACCGAGGAATTGGCCGAACGCAATCTCGAACTGCAGGTTGCCAGTCAGGCCAAAGGCGATTTTCTGGCGCGTATGAGTCATGAGATTCGTACTCCCATGAACGGCATGCTCGGTATGACACATCTTTTGATGGGAACCGAGCTGGATGACAAACAAAACAGGTTCGCTAGAACGATAAAGCGGTCAGCAGAATCGTTGCTGGATATCATCAATGACATTCTCGATTTCTCAAAGATCGAGGCCGGCCGGCTCGAGCTGGACAATGTTGAATTCGACGTCAGCGAGTTGGTTGACGATTCGATTGAGCTATTTTCCGGGGCCGCCTATGAAAAGGGAATAGAATTAATTTGTTCAACGCCACCAGGGAAATCGATCTACGCATCCGGTGACCCAATGCGCCTCAAGCAGGTTCTTGTTAACCTGATCGGCAATGCCATCAAGTTTACTCAGGACGGCAATATCATTTTGAGGTACATGCTCGTCAATGACGATTCTGAAAACCTGACATTTCGTTTTGAAGTAGCTGATTCCGGCGTTGGCATTAAACCGGAGAACATGAAGAAGATATTCGATTCATTTTCACAGGAAGATGGATCGACATCGAGACGGTTTGGTGGCACCGGCCTGGGATTGGCGATATGCCGGCAAATAATCGAAATGATGGGTGGAAAAATTGGCGTTGA
This sequence comes from Woeseiaceae bacterium, assembly GCA_051007895.1. Taxonomy (GTDB): domain Bacteria; phylum Pseudomonadota; class Gammaproteobacteria; order Steroidobacterales; family Woeseiaceae; genus SZUA-117. The sequence continues at coordinate 37,017 of JBPCYD010000188.1, read as the reverse complement.
AAGCGTCCCCGGCCAGGGTTCCTGCTTCTGGTTCAACGTTACTCTTCAGAAAGCAACCCGCGCGTGGTTCTCGCGAAACGTATCAAATCGGCTGGCAAACCTGAATGTGTTGTTGATTGATGACAATGTAGCTAACGCGGAGATTGTGATGAGCTATCTCTCCGCACTTGGTGTGCAGGCAACGCATCAGCAATCCGGGTATGACGGTCTGAAGCGCCTTAACATGTCGGCAGAATCGTCGCCCTTTGATGTGGTTCTTGTCGACACACGGGCAGGCGAAATGACCGGTCTCGAAGTCGCCGAAGCGATCACAGACAATCCGGCAGTGCAGGGAGTCAAAATTCTGATGATGTCGTCAGCTGCGGCCGACCTTGACGAGGCTCAGTGGCGTGACGCAGGGATAGACGATTGCCTGCCGAAACCGGTTCGACAGTCGGCATTGTACGAATCTCTCATAATGCTGACAAAATCAGCTGCTGTTCAATCCCGTACTACGAAACTCCAAGACAAACAGCCGAACAAGATCGAATCGTTGACCGGTAGTGTACTACTGGTTGAGGATAATCCTGTGAATCAGGCCGTCGCGCTTGGAATGCTGGAGGAACTGGGGTGCGATACAGTCGTTGCAATCAACGGTCTGGAGGCAATCGACCACGCATCCAAAAGAGAATTTGACGTCGTATTGATGGATTGTGAAATGCCGGTGATGGACGGCTTCACGGCGACAGCGGCTATTCGCGATCGTGCGACTGTGGCAGGTAATGTGCCAATTATTGCACTGACGGCGAATGCTGTTGATGGTGACAGGGAACGATGCATTGCGGCGGGCATGCAGGACTACCTGAGCAAACCGGTCACTGTTGAAAAACTGCATGGGACGTTAAGTAAATGGTTGCCCGCCGACGGTGATAGCCTGTCAGTTGAGGGTCTGGATCCCATCGATGTTACGTCCCTGGATAGCATTCGAAACCTTCAGGGCGTTGGCGGAGACCGAATGGTCGGTCGCGTTGTCGATCTCTACCTGTCGAATTCTTCGATGTTGGTCGAAGACCTGCGTATCGGGCTTTCAAAGGGAGACGCCGAAGCAGTTCGACAAGGCGCTCATGCTTTGAAGTCGAGCAGTCAAAATGTCGGTGCCTGCGGCGTTGCGACGCTCAGTCAACAGCTTGAGGAAATGGGTCGGTCAGGCAAACTCGGGCACGCGAACAGTTGTATGTGCGAACTGGAGAAGTTGTATCCCAAAACCGTGATCGCACTAAAGGCAGCCGTGCAGCGCGTGAACTAATGGCTGTGATACCACAAAGAGACAAGCCAATCGTGCTGGTCGCGGATGATGACATCGCGACCCGCTACGTATTAGTAAGCGCATTGGATCATGAAGGGTTTGCAGTAATTGAAGCGGAGAATGGAGCCGAAGCCGTTGAGTCATTCGAAAAGTCGCGTCCCGACGTTGTACTGATGGATGTCGAAATGCCGGGCCAGACTGACGGCTACCAGGCTTGCGAAACAATTCGAAATTGCGACGGCGGCAGCGATTTGCCAATTGTAATGGTGACCGGGCACGACGATTCAGAGTCGATTAATCGAGCTTACGAAGTTGGCGCAACGGACTTTATATCGAAGCCGATTAACTGGTCCCTGATCGGTCACCGCCTGCGTTATATTCTCCGCGGCGCCAGAAACTACCAGGCGCTTGGCACCAGCGAGGCAGAAAACAGGGCACTCATCGCGGCGATACCGGACAGCATATTTATCGTGGATAGTGACGGCACTATCACCAAGCACTTAAGAGGTTCGGGTGTCTATTCCTCACACCCGAGCGCCGAGTTAACGGGCAAAGAAATTGCTTGTGTTATGCCTGTCGGTCTGACCGGCAAAATCAGTGCTTGTATTAAGTTCGTCTTATCTACCTTTCAAAACACTACTATTGAGTATGCGCTTACCGATTCTCGCCAGAATTCTCCCTGGTATGAGAGTAGGTTCGTTTACCACGGAGATCAGAAAGTCCTGGTAATCGTGCGCGATATCACTGAGCGGAAAAATGCGGAACGCAGAATTCACAGCCTCGCCTACTATGATGCACTGACGAACTTACCGAATCGGCCCCTTTTTAAAGAGCGCCTGGATCAAGAATTGGAGCGTACGAAATCATCAGACGAAACAATTGCTGTTTTCAATATCGATCTCAATCGGTTCAAGAGAATAAACGACACGCTCGGCACCACAACGGGCGACGCGGTTCTTGTGCAAATATCCAACCGTCTGTCCGAGTATGCCGACAATATTTGTCATGACCAGGTCATTGGTGCAGGTAAACCCGGCCACTGCCTGGCGTGTTTCGGTGGTAATGAATTTGCCCTGCTACTAACCGGGCTACCGGATTCGACTGACTATAGTTTGATTGGCACACAGCTACTTTCGATTGTCGCAAGCCCGGTAACAGTAATGGGGCACGAGATCGTTGTGACCGGTAGCCTCGGAATCGCAAAGTACCCTGAGCACGGGAAATCGGTGGAAGTGTTACTGAAGAATGCGGAATCGGCCCGCGGTGAGGCTAAACGTAGAGGTGGCAACTCCTGCAAACTGTATAGAAGCACGATGAATGCGCGCGATCCCGCCTGTCTCGATCTGGAAAACGAGCTTCGTCGTGCACTGGAAAATGATGAGCTGTCGATGTATTACCAGTCAAAATTTTCGGTAAATACACTCGAGCCGCGCGGTGCAGAAGCGCTATTGCGTTGGTTTCACCCGGAAAAAGGTGAGATTTCACCATCAACATTTATCCCCATTGCCGAAGAGTCCGGTCTGATTTCAGAATTGGGCGAATGGGTAGCCAACAAGGTGTGCGAGCAGATTTCAGCGTGGCATTACTTTGGCTACTCGCCAGGACCGATTGCGATCAATGTTTCCGGCAAGGACTTCGGACTTGGAGATCCCGTCAGAATACTCACGGACGCTATCCGAAAGGCCGAAATTCCAGCGTCGTCATTGGAACTCGAGATTACTGAGACAGTAATTATGAGCGATATCCGGTCAGTCATGCTTGCCCTGCACGCATTGCGGGAAGAAGGCTTCAGCCTGGCTGTCGATGACTTTGGTACCGGTTATTCATCGCTTCGCTACCTGCAAAAATTTCCCGTCGATGTCCTCAAGATCGATTCGTCATTTGTTGATGAAGTCGAGAAAAATACGGACAGCAGATCGATTTGCACCGCAATTATCGCAATGGCGCGCAGTCTTGGACTGAAAGTGGTCGCAGAAGGTGTAGAGACCCAGTGGCAATTGGATTTCCTTCGTCGACAAGGCTGTGATTCAGCGCAGGGTTTTATGCTCAGCAAACCACTTTCGCCAGACGCATTTGTCGAACAGTTCAACAGTAGTAATCCGATCGACACGGGTGCAAAGGTGATTCACCTGATCTCCCAATCCGAGCGGTAGCGGACTCTGCAGCTATACACTTGCCGATCGTTCTTCCGATTGTTCGTGGGTCGCGTCCAAAGTCTGGTAAAACTCCGCCAACAACTCGTAAAGAGACTCGAGCTTCGCCACACCAAATTCGCGCTCGATGTCCGCATAGAGTGCTTCAGAGTCCGGTGCGACCTTGGAAAACAATTTCTTACCCTTTCCGGTCAGGGAGAATACGGCGCGTCGCTGGTCATATTTATCAGATGAGCGTGTGACGAGATTTTCGCTTTCGAGATGTTGCAGGATGCGCGTCAGGCTCGGCGCAAGGAGAAAACTGCGCCGGGCAAGTTCACCGGCGTCGATACTGTCGAGCGCCGACAGGGCCCGAATGACGCGCCACTGTTGTTCGGTAAGGCCGTGATCCCGCAGCATGGGTCGGAAGCGTGCCATTGCCGATTCTCGCGCCTTCAACAATTCCATGGGAAGCGAATGTTCGAAGTCGCGCAACGGTGCTGCTCGTTCCTTGCTCCGCGTCATACGAGTCAGACGGCCTCGGTCATTACCGGGTTGCTGAGAATACCGATACCAGGAACCTCTACCTCCACGACATCGCCTTCTTTCAGGTATTTCGGTGGGTCGAATCTTGCTCCGGCGCCGTTGGGCGTGCCGGTTGCGATGACGTCGCCGGGTTGCAGCCGATAAAATGTTGACAGGTAACTAATGAGGTAACGAAAGTCGAAGATCAGGTTTGATGTCACGTCATTTTGACGTTCCTCTCCGTTTACGCGCGTAATGACCTGCAGTTCCCCCATTGGATCCAGTTCATTGGGCGTCACCAGCCACGGGCCGAGTGATCCTGAACGCTCAAAATTCTTGCCCTGTGTAACGTTGAATTTCGCATGACGCAAATAGTCCCGGATCGAGCCCTCATTCATTATTGTCAGACCGGCGACGTATTCATGTGCCGCTTCTTCAGGAATACGCCGACCATTCTTGCCGATGATTATTACAATCTCACCCTCGTAATCGAGCTGCTCAGATTCCGGCGGATCCATCAACGGTTGTTCATGCCCCGTCAACGATTCCCGTGAGCGCATAAAAACGCTTGGATACTTCGGCGCGTCTGAATTGTCTTTGTACTCTGCATTTCGGTTCGCATAGTTAACACCAATGCAGATCACTTTTTCCGGATTCGGAATCGTCGCAAGGTAGGTTATGTCCGCAAGCTGCAGGTCAGCGTCAGCGGATCCAGCGGCGCTCGCCATCTCCTCGAGGCGTTGCGAACGTATTGCCGCTCGCAGGTCAGGCACTTCCGGAAAACGTTTGCCGAGGTCTACAACGCCGGCTGCGGTTGCCGCCCCGAAACTTGCTTTGCCACCGTGCTCGAAGCTTAAGAACTTCATGCGGCAACTCCTTCCAGCAGTCCGGCTCGCTCCAGCACTTTGTCGAGGCGTCGCTCCAAATCGGTCGTTGCCGGCATCATCGGCAGACGATGTTCGTTGGCAGGCATCAGCCCCAGGCGCTTCATCATGTATTTCATTGGTATCGGGTTCGTGTCATAGAAAACGGCCTGGTTAATTTCCAGCAGGCGGTTGTGTAACTGTCGTCCTTTATCGAGGTCACTATCCCAGACGGCCTGGCACATTTCGGAAAGTACTCCCGGACGCAGGTTGCCAACTGCGTTCATCAGTCCACACGCCCCAATCGTCATCATTGGAAATGACAGTTCCTCCAGACCGACAAATATCTTGAAATCCTCACCAAATGCCGACAGGCACTCTGTCACGAAGCCTAAATCGTTGACCGCATGTTTCATGCCGACGAATGTTGGTGATTTATCGCGCAACTCTTTCATTGAGTCGAGCGTCACGTTGATCGCGGTTCGACCTGGAATGTGATAGATCATCCACGGCGTCTCGTGCTGGCCGGCAATATTCAGGTAGTACTCGACAAGTCCACGTTGTGGTGGACGGATGTAGTAGGGCGTCACTATCAGCAGCGCGTCAGCGCCGGCTTTTGCCGCGTGTAACGTCAGCTGCTCTGATTCTGCAAGTGACTGCGAACCGGTTGCCGCCACAACCGGCACCCGACCCTCGACGGTTTCAATGGCGATGTCGACCAGTCGATTTCGTTCGTCTGTTGTCAGGGTTGATGGTTCCGCGGTCGTGCCGTTCACAAGAACGCCATGTGAGCCCTCGGAAACCTGGTATTCGATCAGTCCGGCGTAGGCCTCGTAATCGACCGCACCGTTGCGGAAAGGAGTAACGACGGGTGGGATTGAGCCCTTGACGGCCGCAAGGTTTGACATGGATTTGACCTCTGTATTCGTACTGATTGATGACTTGACCTTTGTGATGCCGGAAGTATACTTAACATGTTAACTGAATTCAACGCCATACTGAGAGACCGCTAATGCCGCATCAAATCATTGAATATTCAGCGAATCTTGAATCCAGAATGGACGTTCAGACGCTTATTGACGGCATGCATCAGGCGGCAGCGGAGACGGATGGATTGCCGCTTGGCGGCCTGCGTACGCGGGCCGCGCGGCGGGATCTGTACCAGATTGCAGATCAGCACCCGGACAATGCATTTGTCCACGTCATTCTGAAGCTGGGTCACGGCCGCCCTCAGGAGGTCAGGCAGGCGTTCGGCGACAGACTCTATCCGATCTTGTGCGAACTGCTTGAACCCGTTGCACAGAATTCACCGATCGCGATCTCGATGGAGATTCAGGAAATTCACCCGGATCTGACCTGGAAGAGAAACAACATTCGCGAATACATGGCGAATCGCGATGCATAAATACAAATCAACTAATTGGGCCATAGTGGCGGAGGACGAATAATGTCAAACGATTTTGAAACGAATTGCCAGGATGCCGATACGCTTCTGAAGCGATTCAGGAGCGAGACGCTGCCACACTTCATCAACGGCAAAGCGGATCCTGGTCGCTCCGGAAAGACGTTCGACAGCCTGACGCCGGTAGACAACAGCATTATCGGGGAGGTGGCCGCCGGCAACGGTGATGATATCGACGCCGCCTGCCAGGCAGCGGAAGCGGCATTCACTGCATGGAAGGCGCTGCCTGGCAAGGAACGTAAATCACTGATGCACAAGATTGCGGACGGTATCGTCGCGCGGGCGAGAGATATAGCGCTCGTCGAAAGTTACGACTCCGGTCAGGCCATTCGCTTCATGAGTAAAGCCGCCATTCGCGGCGCCGCCAACTTTCGCTTTTTCGGCGATATGGCTGCGACCGCTCGAGACGGCCAGTCGCTGCCGGCTGACGAGCATATTAACTATACGGTCCGTCAACCGATAGGGCCGGTCGGTGTCATCACGCCATGGAACACACCGTTCATGTTGTCGACATGGAAAATTGCACCGGCGCTGGCCGCAGGCTGTACGGTGGTACACAAACCGGCCGAATGGTCTCCGTATACGGCGATGATGTTGTCCGAGATCGCGCATGAAGCAGGATTGCCCGACGGTGTGCTGAATTGCGTGCAGGGCATGGGCGAAGATGCAGGCAAGACGCTGACCGAGCACCCGGCGATCAAGGCGGTCGCCTTCGTTGGCGAAACCACGACAGGCAGTCACATCATGCGCCAGGGCGCAGATACGCTGAAGCGAGTGCATTTCGAACTGGGCGGCAAGAACCCGGTGATCGTGTTCGAAGATGCCGACCTGGATCGGGCACTCGATGCAGTCGTCTTCATGATCTACAGTTTGAACGGCGAACGCTGTACGTCCTCAAGCCGCCTGCTGGTGCAGGAGTCAATTCGCGATGAATTCAACGCGAAACTCGCTGAACGGGTCAGGAATCTGAAAGTCGGTCATCCCCTGGATCCGGCGACGGAGGTAGGACCGCTGGTTCACGACCGGCATTTTCAGAAAGTCTGCAGCTACTTTGATATTGCCAGGACGGATGGCGCCAAGGTGGCCGTTGGCGGACAGGCTGCGCCCATTGACGGCAAAGGCAATTACGTTCAACCCACGTTGTTTGTGGACGCCAGCAATGACATGCGCGTCGCGCAACAGGAAATATTCGGTCCAGTCCTGACCGCGATTTCGTTTAAGGATGAGGCCGAGGCAGTCAAAATTGCGAATGACATCGAGTACGGGCTCGCAGGCTATGTCTGGACCAATGATCTGAGTCGCGGGCACCGGATGGCGCATGCGATTGACGCCGGCATGATCTGGGTCAACTCGGAAAACAACCGACACCTGCCGTCGCCATTCGGAGGAATGAAATCGAGCGGAATTGGCCGTGACGGTGGCGACTATAGTTTCGAGTTCTATATGGAAACCAAAAACATCTGCGTGGCGTTAGGTACGCACCGGGTGCCGCAGTTGGGCAAGTCATGAGTCTTTATCACCTGCAGAAATTTCTCTACCAGCTGAATCGTGATGAGACGGCGCAGGAAAAGTATCGGGCCGATCTCGATGGGCTTATTAATGAATTCGACCTGTCCGATGAAGAAAGCGATGCATTGCGCGAAGGCGATATCGGCCTCCTGTATGTGCTCGGCGTCAATGGCCAGATCCTGATGCACTATGCAGCGTTCCTGGGAATAGAATGGTTCGATTACCTGGACCAGATGCGTGCCGGAATTGAAAAGTACGGACCGGTGCGTGCAGGCGTATACGCGATGACCGGCGGCGGCGAGAGTTTCACTGCAGAAGGAAAGAAACAATGAGCCTCGTGTACGCCGGCGTTCTGAGCCATGCGCCGGGAATTACCGGTCGTGCAGATCTGTGCGAAAACGTTAGCAAACGGGATGAGTTCTACGCGGCGCTTGAAAATCAACGCAAGGAAATCGAAGCCAGCGGGGCGGAAGCGCTCATCGTTATCGCTGCCGAACACTTCGCCAACTTTTTTATGAATAACATGCCCGCTTACTGCATCGGCATTGGCGAGAAATATGAGGGGCCGATCGAAGATCCCGAATGGTTGAAGATCGACAAGACGGCAGTGCCTGGCGCTCCGGATCTCGGCACGCGTATTACGCGTGAGGTCATGAAAACAGTCGACACGGCTTACGCCGAGGAGTGGAAATTCGACCACGGAATCATGGTGCCCCTGCACTTCCTGACCCCCGCATACGACCTGCCGATAATTCCCGTAAACATAAACTGCCAGGGGCCGCCACTTACGCCGTTGCCGAGAGCGTGGGCATTTGGCGAGGCATTACGTCGCGCCTGCGATGCGGTGCCGGAGAAGGTAGCGGTCGTTGGAACCGGTGGAATATCGCACTGGCCAGCGACACCTGACTCAGGAAAAATCAACGAAGCATGGGATCGGGATTTTCTTGATCGACTGATGCGCAACGATAAGGCAGCGCTACTCGACTACGACGACGCCGAAACGTATCGAGATGCCGGTCAGGGCGGATTCGAAATCCGCACGTTTATTGCTATCGCAGCTGCAGCAGGCGGCAGCGGTGATCTGCAATTCTACACAGCTGAGCTGCCGATCTTTGCTGTGGGTTGTACCGTTGCACGATTTTCACTAACCAGACAGGCCTGACAGGCAGGAGAATTAGCTATGCCCCACATGAAGCCGCTCGCGTTCGACAGTGTCGCAGAGGACATTCAGGAGCGATTTATACATTATAAAAACACGCGCGGCTTTACGCCCAACAGTATTCAGACGATGGCGCGCCGCCCGAATATCGTGCGCGCGTTCATGCAACTGAACCAGGCTGTACTTTATGAGGGATCGGTATCGGAAGAGTTGAAAATGCTGGTGAGCCTGATTGCGAGCCAGGCCGCAGGCTGTCGGTACTGCCAAGCGCATATGGCCAACCTGTCGAAGATCTACGATGCGTCGGCCGAGAAAATCGCGAGGGTATGGGAGTTTGAGACCGCGGATTGCTTCAGCGATGCGGAACGTGCTGCGCTAAGGCTCGCTTACAAAGGCGCGCTGGCACCCGCGCAGGCTACAGAGGAAGATTTCGCAGCCGCCTACCAATACTTCAGCGAAGAGGAAGTCGTAGAAATCGTCGCATCAATAGCGTTGTTCGGGTTTCTAAACCGTTGGAATGATACGATGGCGACCGAATTGGAAGAACTACCTGCCGAAGTCGCGAAGCAAACCATCGGAGACGAATTCGGCTGGGAAGCAGGGAAGCATAGCGGCTGAGACTGTTTGCCTGCGGCGCATAAAAACAAAACAACCGGAGAGCAGGTATGGCGAATGCCGTAGCAACCAGCGAAAGCATTGTTCATGACGTAATCGACAATGGCCAGGTTAGCGGCCAGCAGCTCCTCGTTATTGGTCTTTGCCTGTTCTTCAACATGCTGGATGGATTCGACATCACGGCAATGGCAATTGTTGCCAGCGCGGTGTCAACGGAACTTGAACTAACGCCCGACAGGCTAGGCCTGATATTCAGCTTTGCGCTGGCTGGCATGATGGCGGGTGCAATGTTTCTCGCGCCCGTATCCGACATTATCGGTCGCAGAAAGCTGATCATCATGTCGCTTGCGCTCATTGGTGTTTCAATCGTTTTGACGGCCAGTGCGTCGACACTGCTCGAGTTCATCATACTGCGGTTCATAAGCGGCGTCGGGGCAGGGTCAATGCTGGCCAGCCAGGCGGCTCTCTCATCAGAATACAGTCCGGACAAATACAGGGCACTTACGGTAGCGGTCGTAACGTCCGGCTATCCGATGGGTGCCATGATGACGTCGGTTATTGCCGGATTTATCATGCCCGACTACGGCTGGCGCGGCATGTTCTGGTTTGGTGGGTTGCTAACTGTTTCGATGGTATTCGTTGCATGGCTGTTGATTCCCGAGTCACTCAAATACCTGCTGGAAAAGCATCCGGAAGGCGCACTGCAAAAGATCAACAAGATTCTGAAAAAACTCAAGAAGGACGAGTTGCCCGAGTTACCGGCTGTCGCGCAGAAGGAACAGGCAGAGTCTGGCGGTTTCGTTAATGGGATGCTGCAGCTACTCAACAAGGAGCATCGCATAAAGACGCTGACGCTATGGACCGCGTTTCTGCTTTGCTTCAGTACGCTTTACTTCCTGATGAGCTGGATTCCGATTCTGATGGAGGACTCGGGCTTCGGTGTGGAGGTGGGGCGCCAGGCGTTCTTCCTGTTTAACCTGGGTGGCGTCCTCGGAATCTATCTGATGGGCTGGATGTCCACGAAGTGGAAACTGACGAACCTCATTCTGTATCTATCCGTTGCTTCTGCGATTGGCATGGTGATTTTCGCGCTGGCGCCCACGCAGCTCAACTTGCTGCTCGTGTTGACGCTCCTGATCGGCATACTGCAACAAGGCGGATTCACGGGTCTTTACGGTGTCGCCGCAAAAGCGTATCCGACCAACATCAGGACCACCGGCATTGGCTGGTCGATCGGACTCGGCAGGCTGGGCGCCGTTATCGGGCCGGCGGTTGCCGGTTACCTGATTGCCGCGGGCCTGGACATGTCGGCCAATTACATTATTTTCGCGATTCCAATGGCGGTCGGCGGATTAATCGCCTACCGGCTACATATCGACTAGCGCCAGCGAAGTCACGTTATTCGGCAAGCGTGAGTGCGATCAATTCGCCCGCACGATTGGGCGCGCCGGCGGCAACCACGATGTATTGTTTGCCGTTGACCGCATAGGTCATTGGCACGCCACTCTGGTTTGCACCAAGGTCGACTTCGGCGAGAACATCGCCAGTCTTCTTATCATGTGCTCGGAACATTGCACCACCGCCGGCCATTGCGTAGAGGCCAGCACCTTCGCCCGCGAACAGCAGCGTCTTGGTGACCAGCAGTCCGGCGCGCTCTTCGTGACCGGTTTGCGGCAGGTCGACGTCCACGAGTTTTTCGTGATTAGTGATCCATTCGGGTGTTGGGCCATTGGGTATGAACCAGAGAACTTTGCCCGTATTCATGTCGATTGCCGTAATTCGGCCCCAGGGCGGCTTGAGCAGTGGCAGCCCGAACGGTCCCTCGACCTGATCGCGACGCTGAACGTACCGCATGTTCGACCTGTCGGGATCAGTGATCATGCCGAGGACACCCAGCGTCGCTGCCGATGAGACGTACATGATGCCTGATTCCGGATCGGCGACCGCGCCCTGCCAGTTTGCGCCGCCGCCGCCAGATGGCGTCATCAGCGTTCCGCCATTGGTATCCGAATAGATGGTCGCGGGCGTAAACATGGGACCGAGCGTGTACCTGGACGCGATTTTCTTCGCTTCCTCAAATATCTCCGGCGTCAGGTCGTTGAGACTCTCGATGGTTACGCCGTTTGGCATGAACGGTTCCGGCAGGCTCGGAATCGGCTGCGTCGGCGCGGTCATTTCATCCGGAATGTCGCTGGCCGGAAACGGAGTTTCCACGATGGGCCAGACGGGTTCGCCGTTACGCCGGTCAAATACGAATGTTGTGCCCTGTTTTGTTATCTGGGCGACAGCCGGAATCGTCACGCCGCCGACTTCGATGTCCATGAGAACCGGGGGTGCCGGCAGGTCGTAGTCCCAAATCGGGTGATGTACAGTTTGAAAATGCCATACTCGCTCGCCGGTTTTTGCATCCAGGCAGACCAGGCTTTGTGCATATAAATTGTCGCCTGGCCTATGGCCGCCATAATAATCGCCTGTCGGTGCCTCGGTAGGCAGATAGACGTAGCCAAGTTCAGGGTCTGCGGACATCGGCGCCCAGACGCCTACGTTGCCCGTATAGGTCCAGGAATCGTCCAGCCATGTTTCATGTCCGGGTTCACCCGGTTGGGGAATCGTGTGAAAAATCCACAGGCGTTTGCCGGTTACTGCGTCATAGCCGGTAACGTTGCCGACCGGCATTTCTTTGGTGGGTGGCGCTCCGCCGGCCGGAAACGCGGAACCCACAATCACGACGTTGCCGACGACGATTGGCGGTGAGCTTGCTCCGATCGGCGCTGTCTCCAGGTCAAGATTCTGATCGATGTTTGCTTTCAAATCGACGATGCCGCCGTTGCCAAATGATGCGACCGGTCGGCCATCCTTCGCGTCGAGCGCGATCAGGTGATAGCCCGGTGAAATGACAAAGACAGTTTCCTGGTCGCCGTCACGACGGTAGGCAACGCCGCGTCCCGGTCCCTTGCGTGGCGCGTTTTCACCGCGCGCCCCCTCGTCAATTCGGTACATCCAGAGGGTTTCACCGGATGCCGCATCTATGGCGACAACGGCGCGACGAATTCCGGCTGTTGCGTAGAGAACGCCGTTGGCCATCAAAGGGGTTGTCTGCAGGTTTGGCCAGGTGACGGGTCCGAAGTTGTCGGAACGCCAGCGCCAGGCTACTTGCAGATTCGCGGCGTTATCACGATTGATGAGATCGAGTTCGGAGTAGTTTTTACTGCCAGGGTCGCCGCGGTGATGCAGCCACTCGACCATCAGGCCGCCTGTCGTCGGCGATGATCCAAGCACTTCGGCTATTGCATCACCTGGATCGGAGAAGACAATTCCGGCCAGTCTGCCAGAATCAAGCGTCAGACTTTCCTGGCCAGATGCATAGGCATTGCGGTTAAGCATGAAAGCAACGACATCGCTGTAGTCAGTGTCGGAAAGTCCTGCCGGCTTCGTCACTGGCATGGTCTGTTTCGTGAGTGCAATAAACTCCGTCAATGGTCGGCTGCGCCAGTTTTCAATAAAGGCACGTCCGGAGAGTGCCGGTCCGCCTTCCGCACCCTCCAGTACGCGGCCATGACAGACTGCACACTCCTGGTTGTATACCGTGCGGCCGGCGCTGGCTTGTTCCAGCGTGTAGAGACCGATGTCAGTCGTGTTCTGTGCGGTGGCCAGCGTCGAGAAGAAAAGGAGTAGCAGAGGGGAGACGAGTATTTTTTTCATGTCGCTATCCTACAAAAGGCCGGGCCGTCATTGATACTCCGCCGTTACCCCGGGTAGTCGTCGCTAGTCTGCCGAGGCTGGATCATTGCGCAATAAGCTGTTGCGCAATGCGATATACTCACCAAAAAGACGCGGCAAGGGACGCCGACGTCCGGGGGAAGGTATGACACGGTCCGACAACAACAAACCGGCAAAGTCCTCGACCGTACACAGCGTGGTCGTTGCCTCAAAACTGCTCGAATACCTTGCCGACAGTGGTCGACCGCAGCGGGTGACAGATATCGCAGCGCATCTCGGTATGACCAAGGCACGGGTGTCACGGCATCTAAGCACGCTGAGCGATCTCGGCATGGTCGCCAGGATGCCGGATAAGAGCGGCTATCGACTTGGGCCCACACTGTTCCGGTTGTCGAATGCCGCGCTCGACCAATACGAGATCACCAATATTGCCTATCGCTACATGGTCGTATTGCGCAACCAGATTCAGGAATCATTGCTGCTCGCGATACCCGCTGGCGGTGATGCATTGATTGTTTCGACGATATCCAGTGGTAAATCCCTGTCACCGAATCTCGTCAGGGGCACGCGCTGGAGTATTCCAACATCGCCAACGGCGGCGGTGATACTTGCCTTCTCACAGGAATTCGTGCGTGAACGAGTCCTCGCCCGACGCAGCGAGCGTAATCCTGACGCTGATGTCGTCCTGGATCCGACCCGCCAGCGGGCGGAGTTCGCCAAAATCGAGCGTCAGTTTTATGCTTTTGCCGAAGATCCGCATGACGCGGGTTTTTCGGTCCTGTCCGCGCCGGTTTTTGATCATGCTGAAAGACTGGAGGCCGCGTTGACCATCGTGATGAACCGCCGAACGGATGTTGCCAACCAGGAATTTCAATATTTGCGCGTTCTCAAGGAATCAGCGATTGAGATTTCCCGTGCGCTGGGATCAGTGCAAATGGCAGATCAAATGGCAGCTTCGCTAACCTGATCTCGATGCTTAACCGTCAGGTGCAGGTGTAATGGCAAGAGTCATACTGGGCATAGGTTGTGCGCACACGCCACAGCTGCATACAGCCGCCGATCAATGGGAAATTCGCGCCAGGAGAGACGCTGCCGATGGCGTGCCACTCTGGTACAAAGGCCAACGCATGCCTTATGCAGACGTGCTGGATCAGCGTACCCATCTGAACCTGCAGATCGATATGTCGACACGGGAAAAACGCCTCAAAGCGTCTTTTGCAGCGCTTGCCAAACTCGGTGACATATTCGCGGCTGCAGCCCCGGATGTGACTGTTGTTTTCGGTAACGATCAGGCTGAGATGTTTCTGGATGACCTGAAACCTGCATTCACGATAATGGGAAGTCCGGAGTTTCGTAATGTGCCCCGAACTGCTGCTCAGAAATCCCGACTACCGCCCGGCATAGCGTTGTCTGATAGCGGACATCTGCCGGATAGCGGCGCGACAGTTTATCCGGGACATCCGGAGCTGGCGTTGCACCTGGCTCAATACGCGGTAAAAAACGAGTTCGATGTTGCCTGGTCAAATCGTCAGTTTCTGCCAGAACCGGAACGATCCCAAACGAGCGGCATGCCGCATGCATACGGATTTATCTACAAACAGATTTTTCGTGGCCAGCCAGTCAGGAACATCCCGATAGACAGCAATACCGTGTATGCACCAAATCAACCCGTCGCCGCACGCTGTCTCGCATTCGGCCGGATGATTGGCGATGCGCTTCGTGCATGGGAGGATGATCTTCGCGTCTGCGTGGTGGCGTCGGGAGGATTAAGCCATTTTGTAGTGGACGAGGAGTTTGACCGGGACATTATGTGCGCCATGGAGAAGAACGACTTCGAGCACCTGCTAAGTTACAGCGAGGGCTATTACCAGGCGGGATCGTCGGAGATCAAATCCTGGATTGCGGCAGGCGGCGCGATGCAGGGATCCGGGCTCAAGGGCCAGGTTGTGGATTACCAGGCGCTCTATCGGACGCCGGCGGGTACAGGCAGCTCGGCCGCCTTTATGGTGTGGCAATAGGGTGGCATAAGCGGACGATCTCCGCGAATCAGGAACGAATCACCGCTGCATGCCGGGATGAAACTGCAGGTGACATTCCTCGCATGGTGGATAGAGAACTTCGCCGGCCGTGAACATGGCTTCTATGTCCTTTTCTTGTGCAGCTTTACGGGCGTCGTTACCTGCGCCAATTAGTCGGTCCGCAAATGCATCCCAATCAGGACTTGCGGCCCACTCATTGTCCAGCGGGCCTGTGCCGCCGACCTTTATCGTCTCGCCTGCGCGAATAACGACTTCAGCAGCATCGATGAACACTCGCCAGTCGTCGTCAGTTTGTGGGTCTTCAATTCCCCAAAGCGTGTCCGTGGCCGGTGTCACGACGGTAACCATCATATCGTTGACACTCATCGTTGGTTGCGGAGGCTCGGCGTTTTCGGCAACAACGCCCTGACAACCAATCTGTAACAGGCACACCGTAAAGAGCGCAGTTAATCTCATCATGATTGTTGATCCTCGAGGAATGCAGGCGGATTTCGAATGATCAAGCTAGCGCGAATGCTCGCGCGGTGTTTATTCGGGCAATTACCTATATCCCTGGATTGTCACGCATGACGACACGAATATCTGCGTCGGGGCTTACGCCGCGGGCGGAATTCGGTACGATATCCACAGAACTACAAAAATATCGATATTCTGTCGTCGGCGTGTAACGGTCTGATGACGATCAATCAATAGTGAAGCCTGCGGGGAAGGAGATCACAGTGTTTGAATGGCTTGAGCTTACGCCAGTAGCTCTCTGGGTAGGGGAGTCCCTTTACGGGTACCCGTTTATGCTGGGTCTGCATGCAGTGGGGCTTGCAATAGTAGTGGGTATATTCGCGATGCGCGATATGCGCCTCCTGGGGCAGTTTTCCGGCATCAGCTATGCGTCGATCGATGGCCTGCGAAAATTGGCATGGACCGGTTTCGGGATAAACGCTATTTCCGGTTGTTTCCTTTTCAGTTCGCAAGCAACGACGTTCATAGTCAGTACGCCTTTTCTGCTAAAGATCGGCATGATCTTTCTGGCAGCTATCTGCGCCGCCATTATTCAAAATCGAATGCACAGCGAGGCGGCGCACTGGGATGAATCGGGCACTGCAGCAGTCGGGTCTGTGCGGGTGTTGGCGTTCGCGTCGCTCATGCTCTGGCTGGGTGCGATTATTTCTGGTCGCCTGGTCGCGTACCTCTAGAAGATAGGGAGAAAGAAATGGAAGGTTTTGTACAAGCTATCGAAGGTACGGCGATCAACCAGTGGGTGCTCGGGTCGCAGTGGGCCTGGCCGATAATGGAAATCCTGCACTTCATGGGGCTGTCACTGCTGCTCGGGTCCCTCCTGATCATTGATCTGCGCATGGCAGGTCTCTTTCGCAAGATCGACGTTGGCGCAACACACAAAATGCTGCCGTGGGTGTTTGTCGGCTTTGGCATTAACCTGGTTACGGGTATCCTGTTTGTGATGGGTGATCCTGCACGCTACACCGCCAACATCGGATTCTGGTGGAAAATGGGGCTGGTCATCGTTGCCGGATTAAACGCTCTATGGTTCTGGTGGAAAATCAATCCGGTTATGAAGACCTGGGAACCACATGCTGACACGCCGGCATTGGCAAAGGTAATTGCATGGGTGTCATTGGGCTCATGGTTTGGCGTGCTCCTGCTCGGTCGATTGATTCCCTACATTGGCACTGGCTAACAGTTTGCTGCCGGATTCGGTACGAAGGAGGCTCGCGGTTGCGAGCCTTTTTTTATCTGTTTCGGTTGCTGTAACGACGTTCGGACGTGAGATCGATAACTCGATAAGCTGTGTTCAATGAGTGAGATCAGTGTATCCGCATTCTCGAGCAGGAATTACCGCAAATATCTTTACGGAAATATTTGTTCGGTGCTGGGCGTCTGGATTCAGCGACTTGCACTGGGATGGCATGCGTGGCAACTCAGTGAGTCAGCGCTGATCGTCGGCCTGGTCGCGGCGGCCCAGTTCATGCCGCTTATCGTCTTGACGCCTTTCTTCGGTGTCGTCGTCGATCGGGTCAACACCCGTCTAGCTGCAATCGCGATGCATGCAGTGCTCGCCCTGATCGCGACCCTTCTCGCCGTGCTCACACTATCCGGAAATATGACGATCGAGTGGCTTGGCGCGCTGGCGCTGATGCACGGATTGGCGAACAGTGCTTATTCGCCGGTTCGACTTGCACTCATTCCCAATCTTGTGCGCAAGGAGCAGTTTCCAAGTGCCGTCGCAATTGCATCGATGACATTTAATATCTCGCGCTTTATCGGTCCTGGAATTGCCGGTGCAATTGTCGCTCTCTACGGTCTGGCGGCTGCCTATGCAATCAACGCGGTAACGTATTTGCCGGTGATACTTGCGTTGGCAATTATTCGTATTGATGAACGTCCCGAGGACAAGGCGCCCGCAAAACCCTATTTTGCACAGCTGCTCGAAGGCATCAGGTATACGCGAGATCACGCGCAGATCCGACAAATAATTCTGCTTTCCGGGGTCAGTAACTTTTTTGGTCGCGGCATTCTCGAACTAATGCCTGCATTTGCGGCGCTCATATTTGAAGGGGGGAGTGCCGAGCTGGCGGCGCTGATGGCAGCAGCGGGTATCGGCGCCATTCTGGCAAGCCTGTTGTTTTCGTTCGGCGCTTTTCGGCATCAGTTGCATGCCGTGGTGGCTATCGGTTCAATAGGAGTCGGCCTTTCTATTGCGTTCTTCGGCTGGATAAGCACATTGCCAATGGGAATTTTCGTCGTTTTGCTGCTGGCCATGTTCGCGAGCGTGGTATCCATAGGATCGCAGACGGAAGTCCAGATCCTGGTCGAGAATCGCCTGCGTGGCAGGGTCATGAGTCTCTGGACACTGGTCATTATGGGCGGCCCTGCTGTTGGCAGCGTCGTTGCCGGTGCACTCGCAGGCGACATTGGCGCAACCTATACCTCATACGCGTTTGCAGCGACCTGCTTTTTCCTGATCCTGGTGGTTGGATTAAAGCGTCCGAACCCGTCAACTGTGGCTGATCATTGACCGATAATCAGAATTGCTGAATCAAATTCAGTCCGCGTGGACTATACCGGCGGCAATACCGAGCTCCGGCGCAACGGTATAGAAATCAGTAACCGGTGTGGAACCACCGGCAGCCTGGTGCGCTGCAGCCGCAGCGATCCAGGTATGCAATTCCATTGAGCCGATACCGGCTTCCTCAATCAAAGCATAGGGATCCCATTGGTCAAATTCCTCGAGCCGATCGCCACAAAACACTTCCAGGAAGCGCTCATCGGCTTCCTGGTTGAGTTTCATATCCTTGGCTGTCCGTTCGCCACGAACGATCATTTCGGCCCCTTCAATATGCATGACTTCGAGTAGTTCGAGCCACTGCGCCGAACTCAATGAATCCGCCTCGTCTCCCCCGGATCGCTGCCATGCGGCCACTTCCGGCGTGCCTTTGCCTATTTCGGGATAATAGCGACGTGGATTGTGCGACATTCCGCCGGATGCCAGGAACAAGACCCGCTTGTTAAGGCTTGCGGCATATTGTCCAATCGCCTGGCCCATCAATCGCGTTCTGCGGAAAGGTACATAAGGCTCCGCTATTGCGTTGATAAATACCGGCACGACCGGTTTGGCATCGAGGCCACCAAGCATGTTATTAATCGTTTGCGAAAAGGCGTGATCCACCGTCATGTCTGTCGAAAAAGCCGGATCGATGTCGTTCTGACGCAGGTAGTCGACGATGGCCGTCGCGGTGTCCGTCGGCACGTTCAGCGGACCCTCGAACCCGCCGATGTCGCCAACCGCTGTCGCCTGCAGTCCAACACAGAATGCCGGCATCAACTTGAGGAAAAAACCATTAAAATGGTCCGCCCCAAAGGCGATGACGAGGTCTGCATCGAATTCCCGGGCGGCTGTCTCACGCTCAGCATAGGCTTTTTGTAAGCCACTCCATTCCTCGGGCGCTTTGGCATAGCAGTAAAGCAGGGGGCTATGGGATGCACAGATCAGTGAAGTCGTCATACTGTTTTCCTATTTCGAGCCTGCTGGCCCTTCGTTTCCGGGAGCAACGAAGATCCGCTCGATATGTCGTCGGCTGATTCGCCAGCGCATGTCCTCACACAGCATGTACTCATCGATAAAATCCGCAATCAGGTGCGGTACTGCATGCGAAATTGGAGGAGTCGCGTCGGCTGCAAAGGTCATGCAGACGCTGCTGCCCTTTGCCAGGTATTCATCTACGAGCTGGATTCTAAGGCCGGTCTGCAGGTGACGCGTAGTTCGCGTGCCCGCTTTATTGCGTTTATCGAAGAGTGCATGAATTGCCGCCCGGCCGTGCGAGGCTCTGCTGCCGTGTGTGTAAATCGCGTCCTCTGTAAACAGGTTGGCAAATCGATCCGTCTCGCGCTGGTCGAGATAATGGCAAAAATCAGCGTTCAGCTCGTGCAGCGCGAGCTTGATTTCAAAGATGCCCTGATGGGTCAGCTCAGCCGCCACTGACCGATGTCCTTTTTCTCGACCACAACGTCGTTAACCAGCATTCCCAATCCTTCTATGCTGACTTCCACCGGGCCTGCTACCTGCTGAAAATTGGCACTGTGAATTGACTTCCGGCCGGGAGAGGGCTTGAAAGCCGTGCCACAACTGATAATGTCCCCGGGCTCCAGTGTCATGAACTGGCTAATGTAGCTCACCAGTTCCGCGACTTTGTAGTTGTAATAGCGTGTACTGTCCTCAGCGACGACTTCGCCGCCAACCGAGCAACTCACGGCCAGGTCATCCGGATTTGTGATTTCGTCCGCGGTGACCAGTACCGGACCCATGCAGCCAAACGTGTCAGTACCCTTGTATCGAGCCGCGTAGGACAAATGCTGTTCGCGCCGCGACAGTTCCCCGGGATTGTCGGGATCAGCATACAGAGCCCAATAGTGAAACAGATCCTCAGCGCGCATGCCGTTGCCTGTGATGTCATTAAAAATCGTATAACCAAAGATATTGTTCATGGCATCCGCTGCATCGATAGTTTTGGTCTTTCGGCCTATCACAACCGCCAGCTCCGGTTCCGGATGTACGCTTCCGTAGTAGGTCTTGATGCGGATCGCGCCGCCGTGTCCGATAAGGCAGGATGCTGGCTTCAGAAAAAACGCAGGATGGTCAGGGGCACTGATTTTGCGTTCGTTGCTGGCTGAATTGTTCATCGCAACACCACAAATCTTCCCCGGCCGCGTTACCGGCGGCTGCCAGGTAATATCATCGACACCAAATGAATGGTCCGAGTCCAGTGCAGTTTGCGTTTTGGCCGTAGCGGCGTCGCCCAGGCAAATCAGATCGAGCATGGAAGTGACACCGTCAATGACTGCAATGTTGCCGTCGCTCTTTTCGACACCAACATAACTGGATTCTGCAACGCTAAAACTTGCTAGCCTCATTTTTTGGCAACCGAATTGTTTTGCCTGCCAGGCCAGATCATGCGAATGATGGTGTCGTCAGTATGGAACATAAGATGTTTCAGGGCGCCTCCAATGTGTAACAGAATGAGCAAGAACAGGAGAAGTGATGCATTCGAATGCAGCAGCCACGCAAAAGAACGTAGGACTTCGGAATTTCCGATGGGACCCGGAATTGCCAGCACATCAAATATGCCGATCGAATGGCCGCCCGACCAAACCAGTAGCGGACCGGACAGCAGCATCACGGCAAGAAATACCAGCATGCCGTAGTGCGTGAACTTGGCGATGCGATGGATAAGTATCGACTGACCATTTATGTGCGGATGCCCTGAACGCAAGCGCCAGATAATCCGGAAAACAATAAGCAGCCAGGCGCTTGCCGCAATCGACACGTGCAGCCGACGGACTACGTCTGCATCCTCGCTTGGGCCATTTAGAATACTCTTGCCAATGAACCATAATGCAATAACGACAATTGTCGTCGTCCAGTGCAGCAGGATCGAAATCCAGCCGTAAATTTGCGCGCTATCGTACAGGCGGGTCGATGCAACCTGCTTTTGGGTTTTTCTTAGCATTGATTCCTTGCAAGCGCCCCGAACCGGCTCATTATTTCAACACAGGGACCCGCTTTTATCGAGCCTTTGTTTCGCCCGACGATACTTGTCGTGTATCGTCATGCCAAGACGGATAGAATCATCGTCCGCGCCCGGAAACACGCAATGCCGACAATGATACGAGAAAACGCACATTGGAAATTAGCCATCCGGCTGGGTTGGACAATAATGCTTACCCTGCTGGCAGGAACACTTTTTGCCCACGGTGTTGCCGGCGAAGACGCCGAATTTCTCGAACGTAATGCGGGCCGAGCGCTCGGCGTGTTTACCTATCTCGGCGCCAAGCACATGTTTACCGGTTATGACCATTTGCTTTACCTGGTCGGTGTCATATTTTTTCTCTATCGACCCAAAGACATTGCGGTCTATGTCACGCTCTTCGCCCTTGG
This sequence comes from Woeseiaceae bacterium, assembly GCA_051007895.1. GTDB lineage: Bacteria > Pseudomonadota > Gammaproteobacteria > Steroidobacterales > Woeseiaceae > SZUA-117. Next base: position 15,260 of record JBPCYD010000188.1, on the reverse strand, counting down.
ACACAGTGTCACCCTGCTTGGCGGGGTCCTCGGGGGTATTCATGTCAATGTATACCTCGTGGACGCACTGATCGGATTATCGGTTGTCTACAAGGCCTTCGAAAACCTGGATGGATTCAGGACTCTTTTCGGCGTACAACCCAATGCAAAAATAGCGGTGTTCGCGTTCGGCCTGGCGCACGGCTTCGGATTGGCGACGAAATTGCAGGAGTTCGACCTGTCCGAAAACGGTTTGGTGGCGAATATCCTGTCTTTCAATGTTGGTGTCGAGATCGGGCAACTGATGGCGCTGGCCGTGCTGCTGATATTGATTAACGCATGGCGCGCCACGGGCGGATTCACCCGGCATGCAAACGGGTTTAATGTGCTGCTCATGTTTGCCGGATTTACGCTGGCCGCCTACCAGCTGGCAGGATACTTCTACGCAACCTGATCAATAGGCTCCCGGCTACAAAGGGTTTACACTCCGTTAACGACCGTTAGCGAACCCTGGAAAGTGTCGGAAATCAAAAAACAAGTTGATGAGATTATCTCAAAGCGCGCGCTTGGGAGGTCACCGCTCTATCAGCGTTTGCTGCAGTACCTGTGTGAGCAGACTGAACTCGGACGATTGCCGAAAGAAGTCGATATAGCCGCGGACGTATTTGAAAGACAAAACTTTGATCCCGCCAATGACTCCACTGTGCGTGTCTATCTGCACAACCTGCGACAAAAACTTGATACCTACTACCAGGAATTAGCAGATTGCCCGGCACAGCGTATTCAGATTCCTAAAGGCGATTATCGTCTCGTCCTGTCGGCTGCAGCTGCGCCTCCCACCGTGACGGACGACCCGTCCGCTGGCTGGCAGCAGCGCAGAAAGTCACTGCTGTTTCCCGCTGCCATTTTTGCAATGGCAATTGCTGCATTCGTATCAGGACGGATGACCGTCCCTGATGTTCAACCTGATTATTCAACAGTTGCTCAATCGGCCGTATGGAATAAAATACTGGATGACGAAAAGCCGGTCACGATCATCGTCGGGGACTATTTCGTGTTTGCCGAAGTTGACGATCAGGGCGTCAGCGATCGGTTGATCCGTGATTTCTCTATTGATGACGCGGATTCACTGGATGCCTATCTGAAACTCAATCCGGATATGCACGATCGTTACGTCGATGTCCGGCTTTCTTATCTGCCGTTGGGTGTTGGTTCCGCGCTGGAGTCAATCAGCAGCGTATTGCATGCGGCCAATCGACCGCTGCAGGTTATTCCCCAATCCGAGTTCCGTACCGAGATCGTGCGTGGTGGACACGTAATCTATATCGGTTACCTGAGCGGCATGGGTCGCCTGGCGAGATATCCGTTTGCTGTTTCGAGGCTCGAGATAGGCATGAGCTTTGACGAGTTGATCGATACCACTGGCGGCGAGCGGTACGTTAGTCGTGCCGGGTACGTAACCGATGCGGATCTCGACTATACCGACTATGGCTTTTTTTCGACGTTTCCGGGACCCGCCGGCAACCGGTTCGTCATTGTCTCCGGCATGCGGGACGAAGGTCTCATGCGCATGGCCTCGATCCTTGCCGACGCCGACCAATTGCGGCTGCTGGAAGATGGCCTGCCAGAGGAATCAAGAACGGATGATGAAGCCGGATTCGAGGCCTTATACAAGGTTAGCAGCCTGGACCGCACACATGTGTCCGCCAAACGTTTGTTTGTATCGCGTCTGGATGCATCCGGGATATGGCAGAACTAGCTAGCCGGTTACGCCATGCATAACAGCTGCGGGCGGGGTCAGGCGCGCTTATGTGGTTGAAATCATTCGTATTACATTGGCTTCATTAACGTTAAGTCAACAGTTAGATAACGGCATCATATTGCGTTATCGAGAACCGATCTGAGACATTCTGGTCAGGCAAAACCACACACTGATCAAGTCACCCGTACTACTAATAAAACTAAGGATTTTTCGGCTCATGAGTAAACGGGCACAGGGATGGTTCGTTCTGACTACACTGGCATTGCAGGGTACTGCTGTCGCACAGGATCCGCCGGAGAACGAAGCCACGGAACGCGATGCGCCGGAAGACGAGGTGCTGGTCTGGGGCAGGGCGATCGACCTGGTGGGTGCCGCGGATTCCGCCTCCGAAGGCATCGTCGGCTACGATGACCTGACAACCCGGCCACTACTCCGCGTTGGTGAGCTCGTTGAGGTCATACCCGGGATGATTGCTACGCAACACAGTGGCGGCGGCAAGGCGAACCAGTATTTCCTGCGTGGCATCAATCTCGATCACGGCACGGATTTCTCGATTCAGTTTGAAGGTATGCCCGTCAATTTCCGCACACATGCACACGGGCAGGGCTACCTGGATATGAACTTCATCATTCCTGAACTCGTGCAAACCATCGAGTACAGGAAAGGAACCTATTCCGCTGATGTCGGTGATTTCTCAGCGGCAAGTTCGAGCAAGTTCAAAACATACGACAGGCTTGAGAAGGGCTTTGCCGAGATCATCTATGGAACGCAGGACTATATGCGTGCTGTCGCCGCGAATTCGTTCGACGTCGAAGCCGGCACGTGGCTCCTTGCTGGCGAGGTTCGTTTATCCGATGGTCCCTGGCAAAACGCAGAAGACGTGCACCTGTACAACGGCTTCGCAAAATTTTCCACCGAGTGGCGTGGCAGGTCGGCAGAAATCATCGCGACTGCGTATTCGAACGATTGGAATGCGACCGATCAGATTCCGCTGCGTGCGGTCCAATCAGGTGACCTTGATCGCTATGGTTTCGTCGACCCATCGGTTGGCGGTGAAACGTTTCGCTACAACCTGATCGGCACGTTGACCGGTGACAATACGAGCTACCAGGCGTTTGCAACGAAGTATGGCTTGAATCTCTACGGCAACCCGACGTACTTCCTGAACGACCCGGTCAATGGCGACCAGATTGAGCAGGAAGATCGCCGCTGGATTTTCGGGGGCCGCGTTGACCATGATCGGGATTTGCGGTGGCAAGAACGAGACGTGATTCTCAAAGTGGGTGCCGATACCCGCTTTGACCAGATATCGGACGTCAATCTTTTCCTGACCAACAATCGCAACCGCCTATCTGCGGTGCGCAATGACTCGGTGGATGAGTTCAGTGTCGGCGCGTATGCGGATGCTGAGGTTGCCTGGACAGATCAGTTCCGGACCTCACTCGGCGTGCGCGTAGATCACTTCAGCTGGGATGTTAACGCCCTCCGTAGTGAAAACTCCGGTTCCGGGTCTGACTCCATCGTCAATCCGAAATTGAGCATCGCTTACAATTTCAATGACCAGTGGGAGATCTACGCGAACTACGGTGGCGGTTTTCATTCCAACGACGTGCGGGCAGCGGAGCTCAGTATCGATCCCGCGACCGGAGACCCGGCCGAGCCCTTCGCAGCAATAGTCGAGGCGGAAGGCATTGAAACCGGATTTCGGGCCGAGATATCGGATCGCCTAAATTTTTCTGCCACGTTTTTTTCGTTGGAGCTCGACTCTGAGCTGATCTTCGTCGGCGATGCAGGCACCACGGAACCGAACGAAGCTACCGAGCGCAAGGGTGTGGAAGCGGCGTTATTCTGGCGACCCAATGACTGGCTGATCCTGGATGCGACTGCAGCCAAGACCGACGCCAAGTTCAAGAACGCACCAGCTGGGGAGGACAGTATTCCCGACGCTCATGACGCTGTCGCTGCCTTCGGGACGACGGTCACGCTTGATAACGGCTTTGTTGGCAGTTTGCGCGTGCGACATTTTGGTGATGCGCCATTGGCGGAGGATAACTCCGTGGAAAAGGATGGCACGACGCTGGTCAACCTGGGCCTCTCCTACCCGATTGGCGAATTTGAAATTGGCCTGGACGTACTGAATGTGTTCGATTCAGATGGAAACGACATCGAGTATTTTTATGAGAGTCGATTGTTTAACGAAGTATCGTCTGTCGACGATTTCCACTTCCACCCCGTGGAAACACGCGAGTTCCGGTTCCGGCTTCGATACCAGTTTTGAAGTTTACTGATAAGCGCGCATGATCTCTTCAATGTTTTCGTAGTAGCCGCGCACTTCCAGCACGATTTTTACCGGATTCTCCTCGATATTCATCCAGTACCAGCCATGATTGCCATCAAACGGCGCGACAATCGAACCGGACGCTGACGGGTCTTCGCTTTCCGCATACCGAACCCAGTATTGATCCGGGTACTTGTCCGTCTCGTGTGGGTCCGCGTGAAAATCCGTGTATACGGTATCGCCCTCTACCAGTTTCCACGAATACACCAGCGCATCGCCCTGCTTCATGTTCGCCTTGACCTCGACGTGCTCGAGATCATCCAGCGGAACTTCGATCGTGTCACTACGAAACGGTGTGGCGTGCGAGCGTGAAAACGGCTCACTCATGACCTCCGGATCGTAAAAATCGAAGTTTTCAGCTGCGGGCGGCGCTGGAAACGCCCCGACCACTGATGTTGACGCTGCGTCAGCCGTCGTTGCTGTTGCAACAGGCTCGGGTTCCGAACTTTCTAAGTCGGTCAGCCCGAGTTGCGTGCCGATACCCGTCAGATCCACACCGTACTCCGCCGGCATGATAAACAGAAATGTCACGATTACCGCGCCCAGAAGCGTAAAAAACGCACTCTTGAATAAGCTGCTGCTGGACGGTCCTGGGGTGCTGCGATTGCTGTGTGAGTCACTCATGGTCATAAATATGGCACTGAATTGTTGGAATGCGGTCACATTAGCGTAGTCCTGCTAGACGCGACAAGCAATGCGTTGCTAATGGATTGCTGGACGTAACAAACGACGCCGTTTTCGGGTCAAAGGTAAGGAATGTCAAACCGTTGGATCATTATCGCTATCCGTGACAGGATACGCCGCCAGGCTGCTCGCGAGCAGGCATTATGGCGCCGCATTCAGTATTGTTCGGACCGTATGAAAACAGCCCCCACTAAATTTGTTTCAGTTGCAATTTCCTTGCTGCTGGCATCACAGGCAATTGCCGCCCAGGATATTCAGATGGGTGACAAACGGTTTCAGATACACCGAATCGCCAGTGCGCCGCAAATTGACGGGGACCTCGGCGAAAGCGAGTGGGCGGATGCAACGACAGTTGCGGATTTACATGAGGTGCAGCCGGTAGAGTTCAGCGCTCCGTCTGAACGCACAGTGTGGTACGCGGCATATGATGATCGGGCACTCTACATTGCGGCGCACGCCTATGACAGTGATCCGGATGCCGTCGTTGCGCAAACGCTGCGTCAGGGTGGTCGACTGAATTCCGACGATTATTTACGAGTGATCGTCGACGCCTTCAATAACAAACGCAGCGGCTATTCATTTACATTAAATCCCAACGGCGTTCGTGCCGAGGCAATTTATGCGACACCGACGCGACCATCGGACGACTGGGATGGTATTTGGCGCGGTGCCGCCAGGAAAGTTTCGGACGGCTGGGTGATGGAAATGGCCATACCGTTCAATACACTGACATTCGATCCCGGGAATGATACCTGGGGCCTCAACTTTCAAAGGCGCATCGCGCGCCGCAATGAAACAATCGCCTGGCAATCACGTAATGGTACTGTAAACCCAACCGTTTCAGGAGAAGCGTTTGGCTTCGACAATCTGAGCCAGGGGATCGGTCTCGACATCATACCGTCGGCGAGTACTGTATATACAGATGATCGCGAACTTGGCACATCCGACACCGAACTCAATCCATCCGTCGACATCAACTATAAACTTACGCCATCCATTAACGCGCTTTTGACGTTCAATACCGACTTTGCAGCAACCGAAGTGGACGGCCGCCAGCTGGGACTGCAAAGATTCAGCTTGTTCTTCCCCGAAAAGCGCAGTTTCTTTCTGACCGATTTTGACATTTTTCAGTTTGGCGGCGTACCGGTTGGTGGCGGGTTCGGAAATCGAACTACAGGCACCCGCTCCGGGACCAACGGCCTGGCATTCTTCTCGCGTCGTATAGGCCTGACCAGCGATCGGGAGCAAGTGGACATTCTTGCTGGCACCAAGGTTAGTGGCCGCATCGGTGATGTCGATTTTGGCACGCTCTACATTCTCCAGGATGAATACGTAACAGACGACAATGATCTGGTCGATCAATCCGATCTTTTTGTAACCCGGGTATCCAGCGGCGTTTTGGAAGAATCTTCAGTTGGTGCCATCTTCACGCATGGCGATCCGGGTACAAACGACTCCAGTTCGCTTTACGGCGCAGATTTCCTCTACCGCAATACCCGATTCGGTGATAACCGTTCAATCCAGGGCAACTTCTGGATACAGAAATCGGATAATGAAGGCGTTGACGGCGACGATCTCGCCTGGAGCGCGGTGCTGGGCTTTCCAGCAAGGCTGGGTTTCGAGGGCGGAGCTCAAATTCACCAGGTTGAGGAAAACTTCGATCCTGCGTTGGGATTTGCCAATCGAACCGGTGTGCGGCTGTATGGCGGTGAATTCGGGCATCGGACAGTGCGTGAAGGTAGTCCCTTTATTCAGGAGATAAGCCACGGTATCGAGGTTACCCGATGGGAGTATCTGGATACCGGCAACATTCAATCACAAGAGATCCAGGCGGATTTCTTCAGCATGCGATCGCGCGCTGGCGATTTCGGTCGTATTGACGTCAGTTTTCAGACTGAGGGCCTGCTGGAAGGAGAGCAGCCACTCGACGACCTGGGAATCATAATACCTGCCGGCGAGTATTCGTTTGAACGCGTTGGCTCTTTTATACGCAGCGCTGATTACAGAGAATGGAGCTTTGAATTCCGCATTGAAGATGGCGGGTTTTTCAACGGCGACAGGTTCCAGGTACGACCGGAAATCGAGTGGACGCCAAATGAGCATTTCAATATCTCTTTCCGTTACGACCACAACAAGTACGATTTTCCGGGCGTGTCGGCCATCACTCGACAGATGACGCTGGAGAGCGAAATTTCGTTCAATTCGCAGCTGTCGCTGGTTACACTAGCTCAATATGACAACATTTCCGATGATATTGGTATCAATGCCAGGCTGCGTTACAACCTGTCGGCAGGTCAGGACATCTGGTTTGTCATCAATCACAACATGTCCCGTGATGTGTCGGTCGATGACCGGTTCCACAGTACTCAGTCCGTGGCCGCTGCGAAAATTCGGTATACGTTCCGCTACTAGCCTCCATATTCCCTGCCGTTTGCACTAGCAGAGAATCCGAGTGGCGTTCTTTGAAATTGACGATGAATTCCTGCGCGAGTTAGGTGAAAACTGGCGAATTCTGCTGGTCGCTTTTTTCTGCATGCTTTTTGCCTTCAGTGCGCCGGCGTTGCTAATCCCGTTTATTTACCCCGACGTTATTCGTGAGTTTGGCTGGACGCGCGAGCAAGCCACATTGTTGGCATCAGCGAAATACCTGACCGGCGCGGTTATTGCAATTGTCATCGGGCGATTTATCGATGTCGTTGGCGTCAGACGGGTCCTCATTGTTGTATCAACGGCCGGTGGACTCGCATTACTCAGCTTTTTGTGGACGCAGGGCCTCGTAGCCTACTACGTGGCGGGCGTTATGCTGGGCGTCGCCGGCGCAGGAACCATGGTCTCAATAAAGGTGTTGATATCGAGAACCTTTCACGAATCGCAGGGAACGGCGATGGGTTTCGCTATGCTCGGCACGAGTATCGGCACCGTCGTTGTACCTATCGCAATCACCTACCTGATAGAAGGCTATGGATGGCGAGTCGGTACCGCGGTGCTCAGTGCCGGTGTGTGGATCATCGCTTTGCCCCTAATGATATTTTTTCTCGATGACAACACGTTCAAGATCGAGCCTCCCGCAGCTGCAGGCATCGATGGCCTGCCGGCGACTGTTAGCCTGGATGCGGCCGGTGCGTTGATGATGAAACCACAGTTCTGGATGATTGCCGCTGCTGTGTTTGCGGTTGGTTTCGTGGACCAGGCGTTTATTCAGCACCAGGTATTATACCTGCGCGAAGATCTTGGACTGAGCGCCGGCTATGTTGCAGCCGGCATCAGTGCGATCGGCCTGGTTGGCATCGTCGTCCGTCCGCTGGTAGGTGCCGTGTTCGACAGGTGGTCGGTACGCGGTGTCCGATTTGTTTACTGCATGCTCTCGCTTAGCTGCCTGGTAGCGCTGGCTGCGCTGAATACCTACGTGTTTGCGGCATTCGTTGTACTTCGGGCCATCGGTCATGCTGCAGTTTTGCTGGACACGACGGTACTTGCGAAACACACGTTTGGCCTGGCCAATATTGGTGTCGTTCTCGGTGTCCTTACCGCCGCAGTAAACCTGGGTTTTGCGGCGGGTCCCTGGTTCGTTGCCCGAATGTACGCCAGTACCGGATCGTACGTGGCAGCCTTCGTCATTTGTGCCGGAATTGGCGTGCTGGCGGCGATTATTTTGTTGCCAGTGAAACCGGTGTACTGGTTGCATCAGCGTAATTACCGGTCTGCAACGCAGATTGCCAAGTAACGGCATATCGGTCGGAATGAAGCGGCTGATTTCGGTTATATTCAGCGGTAGGTTTTAGTCTGCCTGATTCAGACATATAGATTTTGGAGGTTTTATGAAATATGCAATTCGGTCCTTGGCCAAGGCCGTAATCATAACCCTGGCACTCTCTTTGTCGGCACATGCCGAGCTGTCCGATATGCCTTCGGGTGCCTATGCCCTGGACAAATCCCATGGATACATCACTTTTTCCTACAACCACCTGGGTTTCTCAACACCTCATGTTGGATTTCGCAATTTCGATGTAGAGCTTGATCTGGACAGTGCGAATATTGAGAACAGTAACGTGACCGTTCTGATCGATGCGACCAGCATTGACAGTCGCGTTGAAGAATTCAACGGCCATCTTAGTGGCGATAATTTCTTTGACACCGCCAATCATCCCGAGATCACTTTTGTCTCGACCGAGATTAAATCAACGGGTGATGACACGTTCGACATCATTGGTGACCTGACAATCAGGGGCACAACCCTGCAGGCGGTATTGAATGCAACCTTGCTGAAAGCGGCAAACCACCCGATGCGAAAAGTGCCGACGATCGGCGCGACAGCGCGGACCGCGGTCAACCGGTCTGATTTCGGCATGACGCGTGGCCTGCCGATGATCAGCGATGAAGTAACCATCGATATATCCGTGGAGCTGCCACAAAAGACTGGAGATTGAGCCTGTTGCGCTGATCGCTGGCGTGTCGGAGTATCAAGAGCGGTAACCCTGCGGGTTTGCCGCTATCTTCGAAATACGATTCAAAGCGGGGTGCAAACTACGCCGCACGCGACTCGCAAAACGTTACAATCTAGCCGGTTGGGCATGTCCTTATCGATGCGGGTTCGTTAGTATCTCGAGTCGGATCGACAAGAATAAGAATGATAGGGGAGCGTTATGCCTGGCTGCGGGCTGATCAATAATGGCGAATTCAGGCCTGTCGAGGATCTTATCGATGGCTAAGCTGTTCGCCCGGATCGGCCCGGGGATGATGGTTGCCGCGGTCGGCGTCGGCGTTTCGCATCTCGTGCAATCCACCCGGGCTGGCGCCGATTTCGGTCTGTCGCTGGTCTGGCTGGTCGTACTGGTCGTTGTCCTCAAATACCCGGCATTCCGGTTTGCCGTCTCATATGCGTCCGCAACCGGACGTAGCCTGATATGCGCCTACTCCAAGATCAGCAAGGTTGCGCTGTCCTGGCTTGGCCTTGCGTCGATCGTGGATATGTTCATTGCACCGGCCGCCGTGGCCCTGGTTACCGCGGGTCTGATCATCAGCATTTTCAATGTCCCCTACAGTGCGCCAGTGGTTGCGGTTGGGCTGATGATCGTTTCGGCGCTCATATTGCTCAACGGCCACTACATGAAAGCAGAGCGCATCATCAAGGTTCTGGTAATCGCATTCTCCGTGCTTACCGTTCTGGCGATGTTCTTCGCGTTGCCACTCCTCGGGAGCGACAATCGGTCCATGTTTGCCGATCTCAACTACGACCGTTCGTTGCTGCTCTTTATCATCGCTATAACCGGTTGGATGCCCATGCCTTTGAGTGGTGCGATATTCCAATCCAAATGGATCTGCGAAAAACGCAAGGCTATGGGTGCCGAAAACTTCAACTACGGCCAGGCGCTGACTGATCTCCGCATCGGTTACGGATTGACCTTGGTGCTGGCCGTCTGTTTTGTCGTGATGGGCACGGCGGTGTTGTTTGAGACCGATCGGGTTGCGCCACAGAATCCCGGCGCGTTTGCGACCGAGATGCTGTCGATTTTCACGACGGTCTTTGGTCGCTGGATGTACCCCGTCATTTCCATCGCCGCACTTGCTGTCATGTGGTCAACGCTGATTGCGCTAATGGACGGCTCGCCGCGAGTGGTCGATCGAATCACGAGCTATACGCGCAAAGAGCCAGATCAAACGCAGGATCGCTACACAATGTTCCTGGCCGTCCAGATCGTTGGCACCGTGGTAATCATTTTATTCCTGATGGGCAGCTTCGTAGCCTTTCTGGATTTTGCTACCAGCATGGGTTTTGCGGCGGCGCCGGCAATCGCATACTACAATTATCGCGCGGTAACCTCTCCCGAGATCGGCGCAGAGTTTCGACCGGATGCCAAACTCGTCGCCTGGAGCTGGATCAGCATAATATCCCTGACGGGTTTCGCACTATCTTATTTTCTGTTCAGGTTTATCCTGGTCTGAAGCAACCATTCTTACCTTTTCACTGGATTAATTTGCATGACACGTACTGAGAAAATGACGGGTGGCGAGGCGATGATTCGCGCCGCCGTCGCCAATGGAATCGACACAATTTTCGGTTTGCCCGGGGCGCAGATATACCCAATGTTTGACGCGATCTATCGCATGCCCGAGGTGAAGCACGTGATCAGTCGCCACGAACAAGGTGCGGGCTACATGGCGCTCGGTGCGGCTGCCGCAACAGGTAAACCAAGTGCGTTCGCCGTTGTCCCGGGTCCTGGTGTTCTGAACGCCTCGGCCGCTCTATGCACGGCGGATGGCACGAACAAACCGGTCTTGTGCCTGACGGGTCACGTTCCGTCCGAATTTCTCGGTGTCGGGCGAGGGCATTTACACGAATTACCCGATCAACGCGGCACGCTGGCGAGCATCATCAAGCATGCTGACCACATCTCCGATCCAACCAATACGTCTGCACAGGTCAATGAGGCTTTTCACCAGATGTTGTCCGGCAGGCCGGGACCGGCTTCGGTGGAGATGTGCTGGGATACCATGGCGAAATCCTGGGATGTGGAAATTGGTCCGGGCAACACGCAAATCGATAGACCTGATGTAGACGAAGATATTGTCGATGACGCCGCGAAACTCATTGCGAAGGCCAAGAACATCATGATCATGGTCGGCGGAGGCGCGCTACATGCGGGCGACGAAGTTAAGGAACTTGCGGAAACACTCGGCGCAGTTGTGACGGCAGCTCGCGGTGGACGTGGGGTCGTTAGCGAAGACCACCAATGTGGCGCGTCCTCGGCAGCCGCAAGGAGACTATGGGAAGACACGGATCTCCTGATCGGCATAGGCTCGCGGCTGGAAATGCAGTTTATGCGGTGGGGCTCGATGATGGAGTATTTCGACCGATCGCCAGAAGATGGTCCGAAAGTCATTCGCATCGACATCGATCCGACCGAGATGGACCGGCTCAAAGCAGATGCAGCCATTGTCGCGGATTCGGTTGATGGTACGCGCGCGCTGATTAAAGCAATCGGAAAGCACGGGCACAAGGATGGAGACATCGATCGAATTGCCGAGGCGAAAGCGACTGCAAGGAAGAATTTCGAGGAGATCCAGCCGCAGGTAGCCTACCTGGACGTAATTCGGGAAGTCCTGCCGCGCGACGGCTTCTTTATTGAGGAGCTGTGCCAGGTTGGTTTCGCAACGTATTACGCGTTTCCTGTCTACGAACCGCGGACATTCGTCACCTGCGGCTACCAGGGCACGCTCGGCTATGGATTTCCGACGGGAATCGGTGTGAAGGCTGCGCTGCCGGACAAAGCGGCCGTATCCATCATTGGCGACGGTGGTTTCATGTTTGGCATGCCCGAGATGGCCACTGCCGTGCAGCACGATATAGGGCTGGTCACCATCGTGTTCAATAACAACTCATTCGGCAACGTGCGCCGCGATCAGCAAACACAATACCAGGGGCACCTCATCGGTGCGGATCTTGTAAACCCGGACATGATGAAACTGTCGGAAGCATTTGGTGCAGACGGCTACCGGGTGACGTCGCCAGACGAGCTGAAACCTGTGCTGGCAAAAGCGATCGACAATGACAGACCGGCGCTGATCGAGGTAGAAGTGGAGCGCGGATCTGAGCCATCGCCCTGGAAATACATTACGTCTTATTGAGTGATTCCGGTGCGAATTGCCTGGGGTGAAGGCAAATTGAATCGCGGCTGAAGCCGCTCCTACGATGGTGCTATTGGCACTATTGGTTGTGAATGATGAGGAATCGCGGCTGAAGCCGCTCCTACGGTGGTGCTTTTGGCACTACTGGTTGTGAATGATAAGGAATCGCGGCTGAAGCCGCTCCTACGAATCGATTGGCACCGTAGGAGCGGCTTCAGCCGCGATTCCTCGCACCATCGTAGGAGCGGCTTTAGCCGCGATTCCTCGCTATTCGCAGCTTTCGTGTTCTTGTTCCCACCAGCGGGACAGGAGGCGATTGTAGTCAGTGATGTAATCGCTGCCTGCGTCCAGTGCTGCGCGCTGTGCACTGCTCAACGCATCCAGGTCAATGGACAACGTAAAATTATCCCGTTTAGTGTGGCATTCGAGCAGTTCGCCGATGCCGGCGAACTCGACCGTGCCCCCGGACTGCAGACCAATCAGCCTTGAGCGGCCATCAGCGTATTCACGCGCCATGCGTGTCAGCCGGTCGTCCTCTTCGATCCAGGATATCACCTGGTCAGCAACCGGTATCGTTGCATCGGTCGAAGGAAATCCGCTAGGGATGTTGTCAGGATTCAGAGCCATTTTATCCATCGCCAGCATGTCCCTGGGCCATATGTAGTTGCCGCGACGCATCATTACCACCGTACCGTCGGGATAGTGCAATTCATGGCCGCGAATAGTGTTCTTCTTGTATTTGTCCGGCCAGCCGACAACGGTAATCGGATCGCCCACTTTTATGGCTTTAAGCTCATCCGCGAAGCCCAGCTGCTCTGCGTCTCGGGGATCTTCGGTTGAAAGAACCCATTTCTCGATTGAACCATCATCCTTCTCAACATCAATACGGTAAATGCTGTGCGGAAAAGAGAACCGGGCACTGGTGACGGTTCCGGAAACCTTTACTTCAACCTTGCCGTCGTAGTTCAGCACCGAATGATGCGCACAGGCAATTGTGAATGGCGCTAGCAGCATTGCGGCGGCAACTGAAAAGATGGTTTTCATATCGAATCCTTAAAAGCGTTTTTGAGACCGTTCGAAATACATATCGAGCAGGTTCTCGTTATACATTTGTCGATAAAATGAATCGGGATCGCATTCGCTCGGATACATTTCTGTAGCGGGGTCACGCGTCCACTTTCGGCGTCGCAGCGGGGGTCTTTCGTAGTTGTCCGGGTCGTGTAGCGTGATGACCGCATTCAGCGTATTGCCGTTGTCACTTAATGAATAAACTTCATGCAAGCGGGCGTTCTCCGATATTGGTTCGCCGCGAAAATCGCGCACATTTTGTGACAGCAACGTCGTCTCAATGACAAGATGCTCGCCTTCCCAGCGCCCGGTCGAAAACCCCATGCCGGAATGCTGGTAGAATTCCGGCGCTTTCCTGTCATCCATGAATACGCGGCGAACTTCGCTGTCGAATTCATAGATGAATGTCAGTCGATTTCTGCTTTCAAGAATTTCAAACGGGTAACCACCCCAAGCGACCATGGCCGTTATTCCCGGCGATGCACAGCGTACATTCGGCTGGTCATAGTGCATCAGGTAGTCATCGAGCCACGCATCGGCTGCGGGTGTCAGGTCCATCGTGTATTTGCGAAAGTCGATGCCGGGCGCTGGCTTCCATATGCCGGTCATATCGACAGGCTTTGCCTCCGCCGGCCGTGGAGATGCCGAATACCTGGCACCCTGCCACACTCCGTCTGAGACGTTGACCCTGGCCTCGCTCTCGACCGTGTAGGTTCCAGCGATCTGATCGCCGGCAAGTTTACCTTTCAGCCGCATCACGAAAACAAAGCCGCGGATGTCCCGTGAGTCGATCGCAACCTCTATACTGTCGCCGTCGATAACGACAGGTGCTGGCCCACCTTCGACAAACGCCTTCCAGTTTTCACCGCTACGTTCCAGCTGCAAAAGGCCCATGATGGGTGCCCCTTTGGGCTGCAGCTCGATCATCCATTCGCCTTCGAGGGCGGGGTTCGCCTGCGCCGAGAATGCCGTCATCGTCGCCGTTATCAGAATAATTATTCTGGTCATATCAGTAGCTCTGTCCGAGGATCGTGCCGTCCGGCAGCTCGATACTGATCAGCGACATGATCTTTCTTCCGTCGCGCCCGAGATAACCTTCGATCTTGACGCGGTCGCCGGCGGAGATCGTTTCCCGGTTCCATCCGCGGCGAACCAGCAGCGTAGGGCTGCTCGTTCGAACGTCCCACTGTTCCGTTTCGCCGGCGTCATTAGTAACTTCAATGTAGTAACGCACGTGCGGATTCTTGAACCAGACTTCTGTGACGACGCCCTCCAGCGTGCGCGTCTGGTCGCCCAGAAATTCGGCGGCAAACGAGTGATGCGCGCTGGCTGATGCTGCGACAAGGCATGCGCCAATGACGCCAAATATTCGCCTGGATGCCATCCATTTCCCCTGATCATGTCTAGAGTAGACACGGTACAAGGGTGAAATATTACTGGCAATACTTGGGCGATTCACACCGCCACCGATAATCAAACGAGGACAATTGCACCGCCAGCGGTCTGGATGTTGGCGGACAATCTGAATTTAACCGCTTTAACGACATCTACTTCTGCCTGCAGGGCGCTCAGTGCCGCGCGGACCCGGCAGGGATGTGGGTGTTCGATACGCAGGCTGGTCAGCTTTCCGGCCGTCGGTGCCGTCTGTGCCGGATGCGGAGTGTTTCCCCAGTCGATTAGAAACGGTATTGCACCATTCATTGGCATGACATAGGGGTCGGTCAGTTGCCATTCAATCATGCTGCCGTCAGCTTGTTGCCGATTGCCACTTTCGACTTTCCCGATACCGCTCGCCGCTCTCGC
>JBPCYD010000187.1:0-7815 GCA_051007895.1 Woeseiaceae bacterium | reverse complement strand
CCCCAGCCCTATCACCCCTATCCGGATGTTGTCGATGTCAAAGCTCATGTAAATCCTGTATCGCTCGCCTTCTTCGTATGCCGCTGATTTTATTGCGAAGCGGCATTAAAACACAGGGGTAGGTGATATTTGGTGACACGGATCGCACGACACGTGCGATGCAGGCATAAAAAGGCCCAATCCGCCCCCGATGCCAAATAACGATCGCGGGTTCGGTGCGGATTGACCTTAAGTACGGACGCCAAAAGGCGTGCTGCCGCGATCACCACAAAAAAAGGCCGCATCATAACGGCCTTTTAATGTTCGGCAGGCAGCATATCATCGGCTGACGCACTTGCCATCCGTTCCGGCGCGCCAACCTGCCCATTCAGTGATCCCGAAACAGGCATGGACCGTCCTTGTGCAACTGGTCCAGCAAGGCCTCATGGGCCGCCGCCTCCTCTTCGCTGGCCCTTACGACGACCAGATTCAGGTCGTTTCGTCGCGGTCGAACCAGCACTTCCTCCCCGACACCGTTGTCGATCCCCTCATCTTCATCGAGCAGCAGGGCCGCCTGCCCGCCTGTCATGGCCAGGTAGACGCGTGCCAGCAGTTCCGCATCTATCAGAGCGCCGTGGACATCACGTTTGGACGCGTCCACCTGGTAGCGCTTGCACAGCGCGTCGAGACTGTTCCGCTGGCCAGGGTGCAGTTCACGGGCGAGCGACAGGGTATCGAGCACCATGGCGTGTTCCGTTACTACCGGTTGTGGGTGTTGCATCAATCGCAATTCGTGCTCGAGGAAGCCCACATCAAACTCAGCGTTGTGGATGACCAGTTCGCTGTCTTTCAGGAACTCGAGCAGTTCTCCTACGATCTCGGGGAAGCGCGGCTCGCCTTCAAGATCGGCACGGCTAATCCCGTGCACACGCTCGGCACCTTCGTCTATGTCACGATCAGGATTCAAAAAACGGTGATACTCGCGGCCCGTGAGGCGGCGATTGACCAATTCGACACAGCCAATCTCGATGACGCGATGGCCTTGCGCTGTCGAAAGACCCGTCGTTTCGGTATCGAGGACAATTTGTCGCATAGTGTCTGTCGCCAATCAATCGCGGCTAAAGCCGCTCCCACAAGTTCTGCGGTTCTGCTATTCCATCGCGGCTAAAGCCGCTCCCACGACATTCCACGGATCTACTTGTCCATCGCGGCTAAAGCCGCTCCCACAATGCTGCAAAAAACCGTAGGAGCGGCTTTAGCCGCGATTCCTAATAGTCCAAATGCAGTTCGTCGATGCCGCGATTCGCCAGTGCATCGGCCTCCTCGTTTCCAGGCACGCCGGTATGGCCACGCACCCAGTGCCATTCAATTTCATGCCGGTCAATGGCCGCGTCCAATTGCTGCCACAAATCCTGGTTTTTTACCGGCTTCCTCGCAGAGGTCTTCCAGCCGCGCTTCTTCCAGTTAGGCATCCAGCGGTTGATGCCGTCCATGACGTATTTTGAATCGGTATGAAGCAAGACCTGGCGAGATCCTTTCAGCGCATTGAGCGCTTCTATCGCAGCCGTCAACTCCATACGGTTATTCGTGGTCTCCGGCTCGCCGCCATGCAGGGTTTTACGGCGCGTGCCGGAAATGAGCAGCGCACCCCATCCTCCGGGCCCCGGATTTCCGCGGCACGCGCCGTCGGTATAGATCTCAATTATTGCGGTCAAAGCGAATACGGGAAACCCGGGTCGTTGGTTCAACAATGCCGCCTACCACTTTCGGTCGGCTTAGCCACGGCTTTTTGATGGGCGTCAACGTGACGACCCGTTTCTGGGCAGTGAGCATATAGCATGCTGCTAATTCCGGCCAGAACCGTCGCCCACGCTCCTCCCAGGTCGCAGAATTCTGCCGCTTTTTGCCTGGCAACGGCCACCGAAAGAAGTAGCGCGTAACGCCCAGGATTCGCATGTCGAGCAGCTGCAGCCAATCGGAAAGCCGGCGATCGGATATGGGACGCATGGCGCCTGGCGGCATGCCTGCGCCCGGCACCAGGCGCCGCAGGCCCCACAGCCCGCCGGGCTTGAAGCCCAGGATTACGACGTGCCCATGCGGCGTTAGGACGCGATCGGTCTCTCGCAAGATCGCGTGGGACCGATCATCCGAATAGTCCAGCGTGTGTGGCAGCAACACGACGTCCACGGAATCACTGGCGACCGGCAGGCGATGCAATCGGCCAACAGCGCCCGGCGATCCAACGGTAGTCCCATGCTGATCGGCGATACACGTGGCCCGCTGTGTCCTGGCAAAACGCGTAAATGCGCCCGACTCGCCCCACAGCCCCAACTGCAGACATTGTTCACCGAACAGCCCATCCATGACTTCTTCGACCAGGCGTGCCTCCTGCTGCATCAGGGCCTGACCCAGCGGCGTTTGCAGCCAGTTGCTCGTCAGCTGCTGTGATTCGTCGATAATCCGGTCTTTGCCAGCCATATTCGTTGACCTAAGCTGTGCACTCCCAATTCGAGATTAATTGCTGTGAAGCCCGTACTTGCATGCTGCTCGTTCGTCCGTAGGATAGCCGGATGTCGGACAAAAAACCGAGAATATTGTCGAAAATACTGCGCCAGAAGGTCGCAATTCTGGGACTTTCGGCCGTAATTGCGTTGCCGTCGCAGGCGGTCGCGCAGCGGGCATTCGACTATCGCCAACCGGTGCTGCCGGCGAGTACAGAGATCACCAGCGACGCGTACGCCGGGCAACGAGATCATGTCTGGCTCGAGTTGGATGAACTGGCAGCAGAGGTTTCGGTAGCGTCCGAGCCAACTAAGGATTTGTTTGCCATCCTGCGCCGCAACTTCTCACTTGACCCGGTGATGAACGACCGCGTACAGGCCGAACTGAATTGGTTTACCAGGAATCCCAGTTACCTCAATCGCGTCTTCAATCGCGCGCAGCGCTATCTCCCGTTCATCATCGATGAACTTGAAACCCGCGAGCTGCCGTTCGAACTGGCGCTCTTGCCGGTCGTTGAAAGTGCGTTCGATCCGTTCGCTTATTCGCACGGTCGGGCGGCGGGCCTGTGGCAAATCATCCCTGGTACCGGACGACGTTTCGGCATTCGCCAGAACTGGTGGTACGACGGGAGACGCGATGCGGTTGATTCAACGAAGGGTGCGCTCGAGTACCTGGCCTACCTGCACAATCTGATGGATGGTGACTGGGCACTGGCTATTGCCTCCTATAATTCCGGCGAAGGCAATGTTCTCAAGGCAGTGAAACGCAACCGTGCCCGCTCAAAACCAACTGATTTCTGGAACCTCTCGCTATCGCGCGAAACCAGTGCGTACGTGCCACGACTCATGGCACTGGTGGAAATTGTCCGGCATCCCGAAAAGTACGACCTGGAACTACCAGAACTGATCGACGAACCACAGTTCGTTGTCGCCGATATTGGCAGCCAGGTCGACCTCGCGCTGGCTGCGGAACTTGCGGGCATTGAACTCGACACGCTGTATGCCTATAACGCTGGCAATAATCGCTGGTCCACCGATCCCGCAGGACCACATCGACTTGTCTTGCCCATCGATGTGGCGGATGAATTCACTGCCGCACTCGCCGCCGTACCGGCGAAGGAACGCATTCGCTGGAAACGCCACAAAGTTAGAAACGGAGAAGCAATCTCGCAGATTGCAGAACGCTACAACACGACGATTGGCACTATTCGTAGCGCCAACAATCTGAAAGGAAACTCGATCCGCGCCGGAGCCCACCTGATGATTCCGGTGTCAACCAAGCCACTGGATGAATACAATCTGAGTGCTGAGGGCAGGCGAGAAAAGAAACAGAACACGGTCAGGAAAGGCAACCGAATCGATCACATCGTGGCGTCAGGTGAAAGCTTCTGGACCATCAGCCGACGCTACAATGTCAACATGAATAAACTCGCCGCGTGGAATGGTACAGCGCCTCGGGATACGCTCTCGATCGGGCAGAAATTGGTTGTCTGGACCAGCGATACCGTACCGACCAGCGCCACGAGCGGTAACGGCCTGACACGCAAACTAAAATACACAGTGCGTAATGGCGATTCACTTTACCTGATTGCGAGTCGCTTTCGAATCAAGGTGAATGATCTTGTGCGCTGGAACAATATCGACAAAAATAAAATACTGCGACCAGGACAGAAGTTGACGATGTACGTCGACGTCACTGCGCAGTCCAGTTGAAATAAACAAGCTTAGGCGCAGTCGCGGCTAAAGCCGCTCCTACAGCTTTTTCTATTTGAAGGGGAATTATCCATGGGCTTCATGGCCGGAAAGCGCGCGCTGATCGTTGGTGTCGCAAGTGATCGTTCAATCGCAACAGGGATCGCGGAAGCATTCGCACGCGAAGGCGCAGAAATTGCGTTTACGTATCAAAACGACAAACTTAAGGGGCGTGTCGAGAAGCTCGCCGCAAGACTTGACCAGGACACCGAATTACTATTCCCGTGCGATGTCTCCAGCGACGAGGAAATCGAGGCCGTTTTTACCGGCCTTGCAAAAAAGTGGGACGATCTCGACGTGCTCGTTCATTCGGTTGGCTTCGCACCACGCGAACAACTTGAAGGTGGTTTTACGGAAGCGGTCACGCGAGAAGGGTTCCGTATTTCGCACGACATTTCGAGCTACAGCCTGGCCGCACTGGCAAAAGCCGCGCAGCCAATGATGCAAGGTAGCAATGGTGCAATCCTGGCGCTCACTTACAATGCGGCAACCCAGGTCGTTCCCAATTACAACGTCATGGGCCTGGCCAAAGCGAGCCTTGAATCCTGCGTACGGTTCCTTGCTGCCGATCTGGGACCGCAGGGAATTCGAGTCAACGCCATTTCAGCGGGTGCCGTCAAAACACTCGCCGCTGCAGGCATTGGTGGATTCCGCAAAATGCTCAGCTATGCAGAGAAAGCGTCGCCACTAAGGCGCACGGTAACCATCGAAGAAATAGGCAATACGGCAGCATTCCTGTGCTCCGATCTTGCCAGCGGCATCACGGGGGAAACGACTTTCGTCGATGCCGGATCGAATATAATGGGAATGGTTTTTGACGAGGAATAAGGAATAGTTTGAATCGCGGCTAAAGCCCAATTTGCCCGCGGAGCAAGCAGAAAAAACGAGGTCGGTGCAAATTGATCTTTAGCGCAAGGTAAGTTCGGGTTGAATCGCGGCTAAAGCCGCTCCTACGAATTGTTGCAGCACTGTAGGAGCAGCTTTAGCCACGATTCAATATCGGGCTATTCGTGACGACTCCCGTCGTCGATGTCGATATTCGTCTTTTCACCGTCCAGACGCGCAACGATTACAGCCGCACACGCATCGCCGAAAATATTGACCGCCGTGCGCGCCATGTCCAGTACCCGGTCGAACACGAGCAGCACGCCAATCGCTTCAACCGGCAGCCCCACGGCACCAAGAATGATGGCGATTGCGACCAGGGATGCCGACGGCACTCCGGCAACACCGACGGACGTCAACAGTGCGATAAACACAATCGAGAATTGTACCCCGAGGGTCAGGTCCAAACCGTAGGCTTGCGCCAGGAACATTGCAGCGGCACATTCGTAGAGCGCCGTGCCGTTCATATTGACCGTTGCACCCAGTGGCAATACGAAACTTGAAATCTTGTTGGAGACGCCAACATTCTCCTCGACCCGTTCCATTGTTACCGGCAGGGTCGCCGAAGACGATGCTGTGGAAAATGCTGTCAACATGGCCGGTGCCATTGCCGGAAACATCTTGTAAGGCTGAACCTTGCCGACGAAGCGGAGAAACAACGGCATCACCACGGCGATGTGGATTACCAGGGCGAGTACGACCGTACCTGCGAAAACGGCCAGCGGGCCGACCGCAGAAAATCCCGCTTCCGCGACAACTTTTGCGACAAGACCAAAGACGCCTATAGGCGCGAACATCATGATCCACTCCGTCATGCGCATCATGACGTGAAAAACACCATCCCAGAATTTAAACAGCGGTTCAGCCAGCTCATGAGTAAGATGCGTCATGAAATAGCCAAAGAGGATGGCGAAAAAGATTATGCCCAGCATCTGGCCATTCGCTGCAGCCTGGATGATGTTTGGCGGGATCATGCTGTGGAAAACTTTTGCCACATCACCGGGGCCCCGTCCTTCAGCCACAGCTGCGATCTCGGCGCCACTCGAATCCAGCGCCAACATGTCACCTGCTGGCTCGCCGTCGACGTAGCCTGGTCCGATCAAGTTGATTAGCAATAAACCAATGCAGGTTGCTGCTAACGTCGTGACCACGTAAAACAAGAGTGTCCTGCCGCCCAGCGCGCCCAGGTTTCCGCCTGACCCGATACCGGCAACACCGATTACGATGGATGAAAAAATCAACGGCACGATGATCATCTTTAGCGCGTTCAGAAACATCGAGCCAATGTAGTCAAAAAAACCGATAAAACTGATGCCAAGGAATGAAGGGTCAGCAATGCCGGCGGCAATTGCCGAATTGACCGCACGACCTGCAACCGCGGCAAACAGGATCGCTATCAATATTTGCCAGTGAAGTTCCAGTTTTCTCATCGACCACTCCCGGCACTGCCGTCTTGTTTTTGGTATTCAGAACCTGCTGCTGACAACTGCCGCCTGTCGTGGCCGACGATTCCCATCATACGTTTCTTACTGCAGGAAATCCGGTTCTGCCAGCGCATCCTCGTTTCTTTCAACGCTGGCGTTGCGCGTCAGTTCATTCACAAAGGCAATGTAATCGGATGCCCCGGCAGCGTTCTGCAATTCCTCCTTGCGCTGATCTCGCTCCGCAAGTGGAATGGTCTCAGGTCGACCCGGGATAACAGCGTGCACCATGAACACGGCGTAGTCACCGGTCGTGGTTACCGTGCTACCCAATCTCGCATGTCCTGGGGACGGCTTCTTCGCACGGAAAATCTCGTCCAATATCGCTCCGTCAATATCCTCTCCGGTGCGCCCGAGGACGAGGTTCGGTTCGTAGCTTGCTTCGAGTTCGTTCGCCATTTCTTCGAAATCGCGACCTTCCTCAAGGGCCTCACGCAGACGGCGCGAACGATCCTCAATAATGTTGACGGCGCGCTGAGACTGCAGTGAAAACACAATACTGTCCTGCACTTCTTCCAACGGTCGCCGTGCTGCCTCATTGTATTCAGCAACTCGCAGCATGACCGATCGATCGGCATCAACTTCGACGAGATCGCTTATTTGACCACCGGTCAGGATCTGCTCATCGAAGACGGCGTCTATGACAGCCTGGTTTGCACCAAATGGCTCGCCGCCACTCCGCGTAAACATAGTCGCCTGTTTAACTTCGAGTCCGGCTTCCGCGGCAACCGACTGCAGCTCTGTTGCATCGAACAACGCGTCGGACAATTGCCGCTCGAGCGCCCTCGCCTGACCCTCAACACCGTCCGCCCGTAATTCGGTTAGCAGTTCATTACGCACCTGGTCCAACGGCAAGGCGCCACCGGAAACGATTTGATCTAAGCGCAGAACGTGGAAACCGAAGTCGGTCCTGACCGGACCCAGCACTTCGCCCTGCTCCATGGAGAATATGGCATCACCCAAGGCACCCGGCATTTGCGACTGCAATATGGTGCCAAGATCGCCACCATTAGAGGCGGTACCACCATCTTTGGAGTATTGGCGGGCGAGATCTTCAAACGGTTCACCGGCCTGCACGCGTGCGGTCAACGCAACGGCCTGCTGTTCCGCCTCTTCCTCGCCGTCTTCCGGCGTCAGCAGGATGTGACGGGCCTGACGTTGTTCATCCTGCAAAAACCGGCCGGAATTCTCTTCGTAATATTGTTGCAGCACGTCCT
>JBPCYD010000186.1:0-12009 GCA_051007895.1 Woeseiaceae bacterium | reverse complement strand
GTAGTCGACCCGGAACACAGCATTTTCGCGGTGCTTGATCAGGTCCAGCGACGCACCCTCGATGTTCCAGCGGGACAATGCTTTGCGGCCCGCATCCTCGAGACGCAGCACCTGTTCGGCCGGGGTAATTTCGTAGAAGTCCGTCATGCCGCTGCCAATACTTCATCAAGCGTGGCGATCATCAAATCCGCGTTGTCCTTCGAGAAACACAAGGGCGGGCGCAGCTTGAGTACATTGTCGTGCTCGCCAATCTTGCTCATCAATACGCCGTTGTCGCGCATGCTGTTGACGACTTTCTTTGCCGCGGCCGCAGCGGGTGTCTTTGTGGTCCGATCGGAGACCAGGTCGATGCCAAAGAATAGTCCAGAGCCGCGAACGTCGCCGACGATATCGTGCTTCGCCTGCAGCTTCTTGAATTCCGTCAGGACGTAGTCGCCGACCCGGGCCGCGTTATCAACCAGGCCTTCGTTGTCGATCACATCGATCACGGCGTGGCCCACTGCACAGGAAACCGGATTACCGCCGAACGTATTGAAATACATCTCGTGCCGGCGGTAATTGTCGAGCAGTTCGCCGCGAGCGACGACGCCGGATACCGGATGCCCCGCCCCCATGGGTTTGCCCAGGGTCACGATATCGGGAATGACGTTGCTCCACGTATGTCCCCACCAGGTACCGGTACGACCAAAACCCGACTGCACTTCGTCAGCAATATAGAGTCCGCCCGCGGCACGCACATGACCTATCGCTTTTTCCATGTAGCCGGCGGGAATATTCGGCAGCCCTTCGTTGGCAAATATCGGGCAAACCAGCATGCCGGCAAACTTGATTCCTGCCGCCGCGAACGATTCGATCGCGCGTTGTACCTCGTCCGCGTAAGCATCCGCCAAGGCGTCCCCGTCGAGATCATTCAGCGTCCGGTACGAATCCGGCCAGGGCACCATGCGGATATTTTCTCCGTAACCGCCAACGGGTTCGAATATGGAACTGAGTTGCGCAACGGCGGTTGTGTTGCCGTGATACGTCGCGTTAGTACAGATAAATCCGTCGCCGCCAGAATTAACCCTGGCAATCCTGAGCGCAAGATCGTTCGCCTCACTGCCCGTACACGCAAACGCGACGCGATCGAGACTGTCATCAAACTTCGCGAGTAATTTTTCCGCGTAGTCGAGGATATTCTCGTGCAGATAGCGCGTGTGGGTGTTAAGTCTCCCGGCCTGGTCGCACAGAGCGCCGACAACGTCGGGATGACAATGACCAACACAAGGGACGTTGTTATAGCAATCCAGGTAGCGTCGATCATCGGCATCGTACAACCAGACGCCCTCGCCCCGCACGAGATGCAGGGGCTTGTCATAGAACAGCGGATTGCCGGGTCCCAGCAACCGTTCCCTGCGCGCCAATATTGTCCGGATATCTGCCATTGCTGTAATCAGGAGCCCGCCAATTCCTTAATGCCATCCATCTCGTCCAGGAAAACCGGGCTTTCCGGCAGCGTCGAACCACCGTCGACGCAAATAGTCTGCCCCGTGATATAGCGTGCTTCGTCACTTGCCAGGTAGAGCATTGCGTACGCGATGTCCTCCGGAGCGCCCATAAAACCCGCCGGAATGTATTTCGTCATTTGTGCAAGGCCTTCTTCATCGGCGAGCAATTCCATCGCCGCCGTGCGTATGTAGCCTGGCTCAACGCCGTTAACCGTGATGTTCTCCCCGGCCAGCTCGATTGCTGCCGTTCTGATGAATGCATTCATGCCGCCTTTGGATGCGGCGTAATACGACGTGCCGGGCATCGCGACTCTCGGCCCGGTTACGGACGACGTGAATAGCAGGCGCCCGCCACCGCGCTTGCGAAAATGCGGAATGGCAGCTTTGGACAAACGAAAACAGGCCTTCAAATTGACGGACAATACCGTTTCCAGATCGTCCTCAGAATAAGATTCAACCGGGCCGCCAAGAAATGACGCCGCATTGTGCAGCATGATGTCGACGCCGCCCCATTTATCGACCGTGGCGGCAACTGCCTTCTCGATGTTGTCGATATCGCCGATATCGACTGCGCACAAATCAGCAGTACCTCCGGCATCAGTAATATCGGCGACGGTTTTTTCACCATTCGCCGCCGTGCGATTGACCACCATTACGTTCGCGCCCGCATTTGCAAAGACCCGCGCGATGCCAGCGCCGATGCCCTGTCCGGCACCCGTCACTATCGCAACTTTGTTACTAAGATCTGCAAACATCTATACGGCCTCCGTTTCCGCTATTTCATCGTGGTGTAATTTCGCCTGGGCAAGTACCGGTGGGAGAATCAACACAAAGCTCAAGACAAACAGCGCAGCACCCAATTGATTGACTCTTAGATACTCGCCCTCCGAAATGACGGATGCCGCCAGGAACGGACCTATTGCAAGGCCGACCATTTGCATCGCGACCGCGTACACGACCACCCGTCCTCGCCGGTCGAAACTGGCCATCGCGCCCAGCAGGAACGGATGGCTCATGTTCCAGAAAAAGTTGTACACGCCCACGGCAATGGCAAATACGAGAAACTCGAAAGTTCCAACCAGGAAATACAGGCAGATTGCGCCCCCGATGATGCCAACGGCGAGCGGCACCGATCTGATGAACCGATGCGCAATCATCGCAGCGAGAAATGCGCCCGCAATTCCTGCAAATTGCGACAGCATCAACCCGTTGGCAACCTGCTGGTCGGTCAACCCCGCAGAGATACCGATCAGGAACAGGTAGGCCCAGACGACGCCCTGCGCCGTGAAGTACGCCAACATCGCGAAAAGTGCCAGACCCTTCATGCCACTGCCGAGATTGACCGCATCCTCCTCGACCTGGGCAACATTTTCGCCCGTAATGGGCATATATCGAATGAATGGCATCGCCGTCAGGGGGAAGATCGCGAAGAACCACAGCACGAGAGTCATGCCCCCGATTGCATAGGCCGTAGGCATTGCCCACAACACCAATGCGCCATACACCAGCACCCACATGATCAGCAGGCCGAAATTGCGATCGGGATTCTTCGTAAGACCAATCGCCGCGAAACTCAATGATACGAGGCTGCCGGCGCCAAGCCCGGCAACGAATCGCAGTGCGACGAACATGTTCAGATCTGTTGTATAGGTACAAAGAACATTCGCCGCGAACATGAGCAACAGAGACCAGAAAACGACCCCTCGCCAGTTGACGCGATGGGAAATAAACGTCATGACTATGGTCGTCGCGGCAAGCCCGAACATTTCAGCAGAAGCCGTATAGCCTGCACCCTTATCATCGAAACCGAGAATTTCCACCAGCCCCTGAACGAAACCCGGTTGTACTATGAAAACTTCCGGCGCAATTACGCCAATCAGGAATACGCTGAATATCGTGCTACGTGAATTGAGATCCACATCGTCTTTGCCTGCGAGGTATTTTGAAATCACAATGACGACCCCCGGCGGCTAATAGCCGCTGACCCAGTCCGGAATGATGACCTTGTTCTCGCGCGAATACGCTTCCCATTGCGTCTTCAATTCTTCGAACTGATCCGGAAAGTCTGCGGAAACATCATTGGACTCGCCCAGGTCGTCAGCGAGATTAAACAACTGCCAGTCATTGCTGCCGTACGGCGCGGGCATGTGCACGAGCTTCCACGGGCCCGATCGCACGACGCGTTTGCCAAAAAGCTCAGCACCGACCACACGTGGTTCACCCGACGCGGATTCACCGCGCAAAAGGGATACGAAAGAGGCACCGGTTGGTGTTTCGACAGGCCGGCCCTGGTAAGTACTTCCGGGATGGGTCACACCGGCGTACTCGAGAATGGTTGGCGTCAGATCAGTGACGTAAATAAAATCATCGACGATCGAATGGTTTGCGTCATACCGCGGATCGTAAATGAATGCGGCCACGCGCGTTCCGCCTTCGGTCGGAAACGCTTTGTGCAGGCGAAATGCAGGCGACCCGGCATTCGCCCAGTTGGGCCCGTAGAGAACGTAAGATCCGGGTCGGCCCATGGCTTCGTAGCTGAAATCGTGCGTTGCATCGATGTTCTTGCGAATTTCCGGGTACGCATCCATCGGCCAGGTCTCGTCGAGGTCGTGACCCTCCGGACCGTTGTCTGACATAAACATGATGATTGTGTTATCTGCCGTGCCGGTCGAATCGAGATAGTCCAGCAGCCGACCCGTATGCCGATCGACCTCATCGATCATTGCGGCATAAACTTCCATCGCTCGAATTTCCGTTTTCTTTTGCGCCTCGTTCAGATCATCCCAGGGCTGCTCCTTGGGCGAGCGACCGCTGCGAACAGCATCGCCAGGAATCAGTCCAAGGTCTTTCATCCGCTGCAGCCTGGTTGCCGCGAGTGCATCGTAACCGTCGTCATAGCGACCCTTTTGTCGCGCGATAGCATCATCGGGCGCATGTAAGGGCCAGTGCGGTGCAGTAAAGGATAAGTAGGCAAAAAACGGCTGCTCCGAATCGCCGTGGTCTTCCAGGTACTCGATCATCCGGTCGACGTAATACTGCGACGAATACTCGAAATCTTCCGGGAGGGCTGCAAGCTTGACACCATCTTCGGAGTAATTGGCTTTGACGTCCGGTGTCGGCGCATAGGCGGGCCGCATATCCTGGAAGTGACTCGCGCCACCGGAGTCCAGCGCAAAGGATCGTTCGAAACCGCGGTATGCCGGACCTTTCCCAGCACCGGAGCCAAGGTGCCATTTGCCGGTCATATAGGTGCGATAGCCGGAGTCCTTCAGCAGAGTTGGGAGCGAGACCACCCGATCGTTCAGATAGCCCTCATATCCCGGCTGGCCTTTCTGGTTCGGCGACAACTCCTCCAGCATGTTGCCTAAACCGGCCCGATGGGAATCAACGCCGGTGAACAACATCGATCGCGTGGGCGAGCAAGTCGAGGCCATGTGAAAATTCGAAAACCGGCTGCCGTCGTAGGCGATTCGATCAAGATTGGGCGTTTCGATTTCGCCACCGAAACTCCCAATGTCCGAATAACCCATGTCATCGACAAGAATCAGGAGAAAATTTGGACGCTTTGGCGCGACGGCAGTTTCCACTGGCGCGCTGACCTGTTCTCCTGAACACGCCGCCAGGCAAACAATCAATATCGTGGATAAATGGCGAATCACAATTTCAGCATCTGCTGTGCGGCGCGTTCACCCTCGTGAACAGCGCCTTCCCACATCTGATAACCCATGAGCTCGGCATGTGCGAATGCGATCCTGCCGTGGGGCTTGCGAATTACGTCACTCGGCGCAGGCTTACCGTCTTTGCCGAAGAAGAATCCAGGAGGTGTAACAACGTAAGCATGCCCTTGCCGATTGAGTGTAATACCCGCGATATCGCGCTCTGCGTCGAATCCGCCGGCTGCAAACATTTTCGTAAACTGTTCCTTGACTTGCTTCTCCACCGACGCATAGCTCATTGAAAACATTTTCATTCGGGCTGCAACCGTTTGCTGCTCGACCGGCACGCCGGGAATGCAAAAGGAGTTGTACATGGTCAACACGGTCGGCTTGTCAGGATCGAGTGGCATTGGCTCTTCGCCATCGAGAATCATCTGCCGGCGCAAGGTCGTAAACCAACCCATGTCGTCGCCAAACCAGCGGACGGAGGCGACGCCAAGATTGTCCATGAATTTCCAGTTTCGCAGGGCAACATTAATGATCATCATGGGCGAGTGCAGGAACTGGCCCATCGCCTCGCGATAGTCCTCGGGCAGGTCGGCAACAACTCGCTTGTTGAGGTGTTGCTGGCCGCACATGATCACGCGGTCAGCGGTGACGCGACGCATTTCACCGTCGTTCAGATACGTGACATGCGCCATCCTGGCGGTTTCTGCCGGACCGTCATGGCGCACGTTTACCACTAGAGAGTTCAATCGCATGCGCGCAGGCTGGTTCTTGCGGTCGAGCGAATCCCAGTTGATTGGATTGGAAAGCACTTCACTCAGCGTCTTCGCTTTTCCGAAAACATCAGGAATTAGTCGCTGCACAATATGCCGCAATATTCCGGTATTGCCGCCAGGGAACTGCGCAAGATGCACGTAGTCCGTCGGATCGCCAATACCGAATTGACGGCCATACTGGTTTACGCCCGGCTGAATGAAATTGAATGCCTGGTACGCAGAGATTACGTCCGTGCCAAGACCGCAACCCATCGCGGCAGCAAACGGATTGAGGTACTTATCGACTTCCTCATTGTCGATGTCCATCTCACTCTTGAGGAATTCCTTGTAGGTCATCGAATCCAGCCATTCAGCCCAGTCTTCACGTTCGGGCGGCTGGCGATAAATCTCCATCCACAGGAAATCCTGTTTGGTCTGATCGTCTATCGGAACGTCTTTGAACCGGTTGGACCAGGGGTTGACGGCCATGTCATGTCCGTCATGAAACCAGCCGAGATCGGTGCTTTCCCAGGTCAGGTGCATCGGCGAATAGTTGTCCAGCGGAATCTTGAGCGTTGAATTGGTCGCTTCCTGCCATTCGAACTCGGTTGGCAAGTCGAGTTCATCCCACATATGCGAATACATCTCGATCTTTTTAGCGCCTTCCAACGGCCAGACTGCGCCGGTTGAGCCCTGTGGTCCCCACAGCTTGTAACCGTCTACCTCGAACTCATTTTGTCGGGCTTCGCCACCGAACACCGAATGATTGTCAAAAATCAGAACCCGTGCGTCGGGCTTTTCCTTCAGATAAGTGTAGGCGGCGGTAACACCTGCAAACCCGGCGCCAACGACAACCAGGTCGTAGTGTTCACCGGTGTCGCGTGCAGTCGCGATTTGCGCGTCGAAATCGCGATTACGAAATGTGTGAGCAGCATTGACGACGTCGTGTGTGTTGCCATTGGCATTTGCGTAATCGCCAACACCACCAGGTCCGGTCCATGATTCATCCAGCGCATTTAGTGGCGCCGCCATTGTCTGCGGGAATTCCGGAGGCAGCATGGCCGCTTCCTGTGCATTCGCCACAAATCCAGGTGCCTTCGCAGTCAACAACGCGGCACCACTTCCAATCATTGTTCCGCCGACAAAATCGCGTCGCGTGATTGTTGGCTTCTGCTTGTTTGAGGATTTCTTCATGACTGATAACCCGCGTGGATTGTTAATCAGGGAATATCGAATTCCCCCATGACATACATTTCACCCTTCGACCACCATTCACCGTCGACGCGCTCCCACAGAAACAGCGTCTTGAACGTGAACGGGTCCATTGCCGCTTCTGGCGGGAAGCTGACGTGAAAATTTACCCAGTCCCATCCCGCATCGCCGCGGACGGATGTATCGAATGACTCGATATCGACAAATGCACCGATCACTTCCTCGTAAACCGGTCGCAGCGCATTGCGACCTACGTGGGTAACCCCTTCGTTGTCCGTCGAAATTGCGTCGGCAGCGTAAAACTTGGTCAGAATGGGTTCCGGGTCGTTGTCGCGAAAGGCCTGTTCCTTCATATCGTACTTGGCACGAATCGCAGCTTTGAATGCCGCCAGCTCAGCCGCATGAGACAGCGCAGGCGTCGACTCTGAAAGATCCTCGTTGCCAACCTGGTTGTTTGCAGGGCCGCAGGCGGAGACCAGGACAGTGGAAACCGCCAGGATCACAGCTGCCGGAAAGATTCCGAAGATATTTGCTCGCGTGCGAGCACCAAAAAAAGTCACGTCGCATCTCCCCACTAGAATGGGTCTTGTTCTAAATGACGCCGTTTATTCGGGAGCCGGCGGGTCCATCACAGGACCCGCCGCCCGGAATTGGCTACCAGTTGTAGGTAAAGTTTACGCCGGCCCATCGGGGAGGCGCGTAAACGGTGGTGCCGCCCAGAATACCGAGGTCAAGCGCATACTGTTTGTACACCTCGTCTCCCAGGTTGCGGACCCAGCCCGTTATCTGCCAGTTTTCGCTCTGGCTGGTCCAGGTCGCCCTGGCGTTGTAAACGTTGTAGGCATCCTGTTTCGCGGCGCCCCCATTTGTGACTTCCAGATACTGATCGCCGTTGTAATAACCATCTACCTGGAATGCCAGATTTCCGAAATCCATATCGAAGTTGTAGCGCACCAGGTAGTTCAGGCTGACGTCCGGAGTGTTTGGCAATTCCAGGCCGTCAAGATAATCGACTGGCCAGTCAACCAGGAAGCCGACGGGCGTAACTTGTTCCTGTGTCGTCGAAACGTTATTAACTTCTGAGTCCTGGAATGACGCTCCAAGAACGATGTCCCAGTTGTCGTTAGGTAAGAGAAACAGCTCTAACTCGGCACCTGTATTTTTCGCATCCGCGTTGGTTACCTGCGGTGTGCCCTGGAAAAACGTAAACGCCTGGTAGTCATCATAGTCGTAGTTGAATACGGTCGCGTTAAATCGCGCGCGACCATCGGCAAACGTTGTCTTGACGCCAGCTTCCACGGCGTGCAGCACTTCCTCTTCGTGACGAACTCGCGACAGAGAAATATCCGCCGCCGCCGCGAAATTGCCGCCCTTGATGCCACGATTGAAAGATACGAACCATAGCGTGTCATCGCCGGTTCGATAGTCGAGCTGCAGTCGACCGGCGAGATCGCCGTAATCAACCTCGTTCTGATCGGAACCTGCCGCCGCCGCTTCCGCGGCGATGTCTACGATACCCGGCATGTTGATGCCGTCGGAAGGCGAGATAAAGCTTGTAACGATCTGGATTTCCTTGTCATCTTGTGAATATCGCAAACCGCCGATCAGGGTCAGTGCATCAGTAAGATCCCACTCGCCCTGTCCGAAGATCGACCAATTTCGCGAATCCAGGTGGTTGTCCTGCGTCACTGCCGGATCAGTCAACAGCGTGGGATCGAAGCCCAGGCCGGCGGCTACGCCTGCAACAGGAGCGCCGAGTGTGGTTACATCACCGTCATAGTCGATATCCATCCAGTAAACGCCAGCCTGCCATCTGCTTGACTCGGTCTCTCCGGCAAGCCTGAACTCCTGGGAAATCTGGGTAAAATCGGCAATCGTCGTAAATTCAATGATGGGTACGGGGATACCATCACCGTCTTCCGTATAGAACTTGTCGACATTCGACCAATTGGTGATTGACGTGAATTCCAGACCATTGTCCAAATCACGAACATAGTCGGCCGTAAAGTTGTGTACGTCCCGGTCCATGAAGCCTGCATAGTCAGCGTAATTCTCATATGGCCGTGGATGATCACCTTCGAAAACCGTGCGCCCGGCCGTGTCTACGGGCGCGAAGCAATCGAGCTGGCTCTGGCAGAAGAAAATGTCAGGCGTTGCTTCAATCGGCGCGCCGATTACGTTGACAACAAAATCTTCAAACTCTGGCGGAATGTATACATTCGGATCTGTATTGTCCGCATACGGCATGAAGTTGTAACCGCCGGTCGGAACCTTGTCGTCCTTCGAATATTTGTAAAGCAGGTCCAATGTCGAGTTGTCACCGATATCAAACTGCAATGCCGCTCTGATACCAAGGCCATCTGTCCCTCCAAGGTCGCCCAATCCTGGCGGTAAAGGGTTCCCCTCCGGAAAAGCGGCAGATTCTATATAACCATCTGACTCGTCTTTCCTCGCAGCAAATCGATAGCGTACGGTATCGGAAAATGCACCACCAATCGCGCCTTCGACCCCGAACATGCCAAACTCTCCGGCACTGACATCGACGTAACCGTTCATCTCGTCGTCATCCGCTTTCCGCGTGACATATTGAATCACGCCTCCTGTTGCGTTGCGGCCGAACAAGGTCCCTTGTGGACCACGCAGCACTTCGACGCGTTCCATGTCGAACATCTGCATGTTGATGCCATTCATACTGGCGACATAGGCTTCATCGATATAAACCGCAACCGGCGCTTCGAGGTTATCCGTAAAATTGTTCTGCGAGACGCCCCGGATGTTGAAGGCAGTCAGGTTCGGAGAGAATGAGACCATGTCCATTCCCGGAACCTGTTGGATGATTTCCGTGGTGTTCGTCATGCCGAGGGCATCGACCTGGTCACCAGTGAACGCGGTAATCGCGATACCGACGTCCTGAATGTTCTGCTCACGCTTCTGGGCCGTGACCACAACCTCCTCCAACACCTGCGCGTAACCGCTCAACGGCAAACTACATGCAGCGGCCAGCACAGCAAGCGGATACAGACTTCTTGAAGATAAAGATCTCATTGATTTTCCCCCGACAGTGAAATCATTTGTTTTGACTGTGAAAACTTAATGTTTAAAATTTTATGATTATGCAGTGCACCAAGCCACGCCGATTGCGACGCGCCGTGCGTGACACGGAGATTCCTCCTGTTGGCAGAATATTTATTGATAAAACAGCGCAATTATTTGATAATTCACGTCAATACTAGGTAAAACAGCGACTTACAGCGTGGCCGCACCTGCACCTGCCGGAGTTAGTTCGAGACCAACGATCTCCTACCAAATCGTTGCCGCGCTGGTAGAAGCCATTGGCGGACACCCGGATGTCATTGATGTAGGACTCAGGCGATTCGACCTCGACGATTTGGATGCCGCAACGGCGAGGGTTCCGTTGCGC
Organism: Woeseiaceae bacterium; assembly: GCA_051007895.1. Lineage (GTDB taxonomy): Bacteria > Pseudomonadota > Gammaproteobacteria > Steroidobacterales > Woeseiaceae > SZUA-117. Next base: position 1,472 of record JBPCYD010000186.1, on the reverse strand, counting down.
AGTTTCATCGATCTGTTCGAATGGCTCGCACACAGAATGAATCGCCCTTACCTGGGTCTTGAGCTATCTGAGCGCGGCGGACCGCAGACGGTAGGTGCGGTCGGCTATCTGTTTCTTGAATCCAAAGACCTGGAAGCTGCGCTCAGGAACCTGGGCAAATATCTTTTCGCCGTGCAGGAAGGCTCACGCTTTTATCTGGAAATCGACGGTGAATATGCGTATGTGGACTACGGGATCCTGGACGATCGGATATTGAATCGCCGTCATGACAGTGAATACTCGATCGGCAGCACCTGGAATCTGATTAAGCAGTTTACCGGCAATGCGTGCCAGCTTACGATGGTTGAGTTTGAACATGACAAACCGTCACAAGCGGACGGGCCTTTCAGGCGTGTATTTGGCGCTCCGGTACTTTTTCGACGTCGCGCCAATCGCCTGCACTTTCGTTCGGAACTCCTGAAATCACCGTCGAGGTCGGGCGATCCGTTTCTGTTCCCGATTCTCGAGGCGCACATCCAGTCCTCTATCGCGGATATCAATAAAGGCGAATCGTTCGCGGACCAGGTAAAAACGATGCTATCCCATGAGGCGCTCGGCGATGGTCTGCGTGCCAGGGAGGCTGCCGCACGGCTGAGAGTTTCAGAAGCGACACTGCATCGCCGGCTGGCAAAGGAAAAAACAAGTTTCAAAAAAATACATGATGAGGCGGCGCGGTCTTTTGCTTCACTGCTGATCACACAGCATTCACTGCCGGTCGCTACGATCGCGCGTCGACTCGGATACTCGGAGACCGCCGCACTGACACGTGCGTTTTATCGCTGGTTTGGCATGTCACCGCGGCAATACCGGAAGGCGCTCCGCTAAATTCAGGCTTACCCATTTTGCTTTGTAGGAGCGGCCGTAGGAGCGGCTTTCGCCGCGATGCCACTGTCGACTTCCAATCGCGGCTAAAGCCGCTCCTACGGCCGCACCTACGGCCGCACCTACGGCCGCTCTTGCGACCGGTCCCGCGTGCGGTCGCGGCTACGTCAGATCTTCGCAGGATTCGTTGTTTCGCTGCCTGGCAAGACTCGTGCGGCCATTGTTATAGCGATAGGTATAGAGGATCTCGCCACTCTTATATATACAGTGGACTTTCAACTCGAATCGCTGCGGGTGTTTTTGGGCGTAAATGTCGATTTCGTCACCCACGCTGACGCTGTCCTCATTGAAACCAAAGCGCCGGTTTCGCGCTGGCGGCGCGAGCAACAGATTCCATTCCTGACCGGATTCATCAGTTGCAATGAGGCGATCATGGGGATTGCCGAGCTTGAGCTCGGTGATCGTGACAGTTGTCTGGATGCGCTCCTTGTAGCCGCCCCAGCCGTGGTGAGCCTGCGCCACCGAAAAGAGCAGAACGCTGCTTAGGAGGCTGCCCAAAAAAATGCGAATTCGATTGGTCATCTGTCTATGTTAATGGTTACTGTTGCCGG
>JBPCYD010000185.1:0-8633 GCA_051007895.1 Woeseiaceae bacterium | reverse complement strand
ATCGAGCATTCGCTGTCAGTCGGTCAGATTTACGATGACGTCGTCAACCTGTTCGCAAAGACGCGCGCCGGCTATACGGCAACACTGCTGGTTGCTTATGGCGGCCAGGAGGGCGAGAAGTATTTCTACCAGCACGATGAAGTCTGGAAGAACGAGAAACTACAATCGTTTTTTCCGCCGCGGCAAATCGACGCCAGGTCGCGGCGGCGCGGTATGTCTGATGAGGATGACTACAATCACAAACTTGTCGCCGCGGGATTGAAAAAAATTTCGGAGGCCGGCGGGCTTGTAACGCTGGGCGCACACGGCCAGCTACAGGGCCTCGGCGCACACTGGGAACTATGGGCTATCTCTCACGGCGGCATGAGTAACCACGATGCTTTGCGTGCCGCAACCGTTAATGGCGCGGAATACCTGGGCATGGAGGCTGACCTCGGTTCCCTCGAAGTCGGGAAACTCGCTGACCTGATCGTACTCGACGGCAATCCGCTCGAAGACATCGAGAATTCGGACAGCGTCAGCATGACCATAGTCAACGGCGTGGTATACGACGCGAACAGCATGGATCAGCTATGGCCACAGCAGATCGAGCGCGGCCGGTTTCACTTTCAGTGACGCGCAAACCAGCGGCTGCGAATTAGCCACAAGACACCGAACTGTATCGCGATGGCGAGGATCGCCAGCCAGGTTAACTGCAGGTATCCGGCCAGGATGAAACCCGTCAGCGCGATAGCGCCGTTGGTCATGGCATAGGGCAGCTGAGTCCGGAAGTGCTCGAGTGGCGTTGTGCCTGCGCCGGTCGACGAGAGAATGGTGGTTTCCGATACGGGCGATGAGTGATCGCCGAATAACCCGCCGGACAACACGGCACCGATTACGATCGGTAATGGCGCAGCGGTCGCGAGCGCAGCGGGAACCGCCAGCGGCATCATTATGATGATCGTGCCCCAGGACGACCCGGTCGCGAACGAGATGACGGCGGCAAGCAAGAATGTCACTGCCGGCAACAAGGCCCCCGGAAGCCCTTCCCTGGCTAAATCGGCAACGTATGCACCGGTGCCGAGTGTTTCGCTAACGCTGCCGAGTGTCCAGGCAAGAACGAGGGTTGCCGCGATTGGCATCATGCCAGTCATACCCTCGATATAACGTGCAAATGTCTCCAGCAGGTTTTGCACACCAGTCAATACAATAAGAATTACCAATACCAGGGCAGCGAGAAAATAGGCTGCCGACAATCCCGCGCGGAAGTCTGACCCGGCAACCTGCTCGAACGGGAAGCCGTGGTGATTGAGCGTCGCAAAAAGTGTCACGCCGAGCACGAGCAGTGGCAGCCACACCAGTATCGGTCTTGCTTTGGGATGTTTCCCCGGCGTGACGACGGGCTGAATTTCATTGTTTGAATTGGCGAGCTTCTCGGCCTGTGCCATCGGCCCGTAATCAAATTCCAACACGGTCAGCGCAGGCACCATCGCGATCGCAAGCCACGCATACAGTTGAAACGGAATCGCGCTGACGAAGGCGTCCCATTCGGAGATCGCAATGGCATTGGCAGCGAACGCGTCCGCGATAACGCTCATGATAAAAACGCCCCAACCAATGAACGGAATGAGAATGGCAACGGGCGAAGAAGTTGAATCGAGAATGAAGGCGAGTTTCTGCCGCGAAATTTTCAATCGATCTGTCAGCGGCTGGAAGACTGGTCCAACGATCAGCGGCGTTCCGAGATCGGAAAAAAAGATCATGATACCGCCGGCCCACGAGGCAACTTGCGCGCGTGCCTTGCCGGAAACCCAGCGTGCAGCCAACTGTGCGAATGCAGTGCCGCCGCCGGAGTGCTCAATCAATTTCACGAATCCGCCGATGAAAGCGAGGAGTACGAGCACGCTGGCGTTGTAACTGTCGGCCACTTCAGGAACGATATGGTTGCGGACCAAGGTTGGCACGAGCAGCAATAACGATGTATTCGCTACCATCGCGACCCCGACGAATACACCACAGAAAAGTCCCACCAGGACATTGCGTGCTGTCAATGCAATTGCAAGCGTGATGAGTACAGGAATGAGGGATGTGAATGCAGGTTCGGACATGCCTCGGCATACTACCGGACATTTGCTGGTCGAAACCCCTTATTCGGTACTCTGCGCGGCGGCCGCGGCTCAATTGCCGCTAGTTGTCATCAGCGTAGTATGGCACCTGTTCACCCTCGAACGCTTCCATCTCGATTCGAATATCCACAGTTGAATCGACCATCCAGTCCGGGAGCGAGTTGACACCGTACGCACGACTATCCAGTTTCGCCGTTGCGGAAAAGCCGACATTGTTTAACTTAAAGAACGGGTGCATTACCTTGTTGTTATAAATGACGTCGAACGTGATTGGCCGTGTGACGCCTCTGATCGTCAATTCACCTGTCATCTTCGCCCTGGATTCTGTCGTCCTGACAATCTCCCGGCTGATGAAATGCATCATCGGATAGTTCTCAGCATCAAAAAAACCGTCGCTGCCCATTTTGCTGTTTAGCTCGGGGCTGTAAGTGTCGATACTACTGACAGGAATCGTAACCTCGACGCGACTGTTCTCGAGATTGTCTTCATCGAAAACGAAGCTTATGTCCTGTTCAATGAATCGCCCGCCGTAGTTGGACAATCCCATATGCGATACCGAGAAATACACCCTGGTATGCCATTTATCGGCTGTGTAGCGCACCGGCTCTGCCTGAAGCGATACCGGTAAAATCACCGTTACCAGCAAAAGCAAAATGTTTCGCATGAATCGTTTCATTGTAGGTACCTTGCCAAAATACGTTTTGAACATAGCTGTAAGTGCAGCCGCGTATTCTAGTGTAGAGTACGCAGTTCATTTTTCGGGGCCAGCCAGCATCGCGAGTAACACATTGTGAAACATTTAAGGTTTAAGAATTTCATTGCGGCACTTGTCACGACCGTTTTCGTATGTGGCTTACATAGCGCTAACGCTACCAGTCACCACCCGGTTCGGGGCAATAACGGCGTCGTCTCGACTTCGTCCAGAATCGCCTCGGAAGTTGGCATACAAATAATGAAAGACGGCGGTAATGCCGTGGATGCCGCGATCGCTACGGCCTTTGCGATGGCAGTGACCTGGCCTACGGCAGGCAACATCGGCGGCGGCGGCTTCATGATCTATTACGGTGCCGACGGGGAATCGACGGCATTCGACTTCCGTGAAAAAGCACCGCTGGCATCCACGAGGACAATGTATCTCGACGAAGATGGCAACGTCAGGGATAACTCCAATCACGCCGGCATACTTGCCGTTGGCGTCCCCGGCACGGTCGCAGGAATGGAACTGGCCCACCAGAAGTATGGGTCGCTGGAGTGGGCAGCTCTGCTGCAACCGGCAATCGATCTCGCCACCGACGGAATACCAATCAGCTGGTATCTGCACGATTCATTCAAACGACTAAACAACTACTGGCAGACGTACGCAAGCTCGGCGAAAATTTTCCTGCGTGAGGATGGGTCGTTTTATCAGCCCGGCGACACATGGAAGCAACCGGATCTGGCTGCGACCCTGGAACGCATCCAGCGGGACGGCAAGGACGGTTTTTATAAAGGCGAAACCGCTCGCCTCATTGCTGAGTACATGGCAGCGAATGACGGCATCATTACACTAGAGGACCTGGAAAAATACGAAGCGATTGAGCGCGAGCCGATTCGCGGCAACTATCGCGGTTACGAAATTGTCAGCATGCCGCCGCCGAGTTCCGGTGGCGTGGGTGTGGTACAGATGCTCAATATCCTCGAGGGATTCGACTTGCAGGAAATCGGACACAACTCTGCGTTGTATTTGCACCTGCTCACTGAATCGATGCGACGCGCGTATGCTGATCGAGCCAACTTCCTTGGCGATCCTGATTTCAACGAAGACCTCCCAATCGCTGTTCTGACGTCCAAGGAACATGCTGAGAAACAGCGGCAGACGATTGTAATGCATGCCGCATCCGAAAGTGATCCGGCCAGGTTTGCCCAACTATACGAAAGTGACGAGACCACGCATTTTTCAGTGGTAGACAAAGACGGCAATATGGTTTCGCTAACGTATACGCTTGAGAACGGTTACGGCAGCAAGATTGTAGTCGACGGCGCAGGCTTCCTGCTCAACAACGAAATGGGCGATTTTAACGCGCAGCCAGGCGTAACCAACGACCGCGGTACCATCGGCACAATTGCTAACCAGATCAGGCCTGAGCAGCGAATGCTCTCGAGCATGTCGCCCACCATCGTCGCGAAAGAAGGCATTCCTTTGTTTGCAACGGGAAGCCCGGGTGGTCGCACGATCATCAATACGACGATGCAGACGATTCTTAATGTCATCGATCATGGTATGAATATCGCGCGCGCGATCGACGCGCCGCGCATTCATCACCAGTGGTTACCCGACACCACGCGTATAGAAGCCGGTGCATTTTCACCGGATACGATAGCGCTCTATGAACAACGCGGCCACGTCGTACGTGAGACGCGCAGCATCGGCACTGCGATGGGCGTTTATCGGGATCCGGAAACCGGTGTGTTGTCCGGCGCCGCGGATGCACGGGCCGAGGATGGCGGCGCGGTCGCCTGGTAAAACGGGGGTCAGAGCCGGGCTCTGACCCCATCGATGCATGGCTCTCTAAAACGCGTATTCGATCGAAACAGCGCTCAGGCGATCGCTCTTATCGGTGCCGACCGGCACGTCACTGTTATGCCTGATCGTATACGAAACGACCAATGCAAAATCACCTAGCAACCGGGCACGAACGGCACTGACAGACTCAATGTAGGTGTTGTCCGAACCGGTCTCGATAACAATGTTCTGATCGAAACCGGCGGTCTCGCTAAAGATCCAGTTGTAGTCCAGGCTGCCACGGCCAATCACGCCACTTTCGCTCGTACCATCCGCCAGATCGGCACTTCGGTGACCCAGACCAATTCCCACGTTGAGTAAATGCTGCGGCGTGTTAATGAGGCGGCGTCCATAACCAAGTGACTCCGTGTTCTGCTCGGCGACGCCACTGAAACGATCCTTGCGCCAATCCACGGTACCGAAGACAAAGTCAGTCTCCGTTATATTGTAGTCAGTCTGCCAGCCTAGCCGATATGCTTCCGCGTTCGTGATTTCGTCCTGATCAGCACCGTTCGCCGAGCCGTTAAGGGCGTGTTTCCAGGCATTCCTCGCATACCCGACGCCGAACGTGGTATTGAAACTGGTCGTCTCTGTATTGCCGGAAGTACTCAGATAACCGAGCGACACATTTCCCGACCAGGGGCTCTCTTCTTCGGCTGCCGGTGCAGACTGGGCCAGGACAGCACCCGATGTCATCAACGTGACCGCAAGTAAAACGCTTTTTCGCAACATGACGAAAAATCTCCATATTTATCAAGGAATAAGGCCGCAGTCCTCGATTTTACGTCCAAGCCAGAACTGCGGCGGGCAATGCTAGGTGAAAACGCAGCAGAATTCACCATTTGTGACGAAAATTAACAATTTCGCTATAAGGAAATCCGGGCATATTCCGCGCCATTACTGTGGTTTTCCCTGATCCCCGGGCGGGCTGGCGCATGACTATAATCATTTACAGAGCGTTCCAGCCACACGGAGACCACGATGAAGCGCACGAATGCCGCAACAATGCTGTTATTACTTACCCTGGCGCTCACCGCATGCGAGGCGGACAGAATGTCCGAGCGTGGTTTCAGTTTGCCGGAAGGTAATGCGCTGAACGGCAGAGAGGCTTTTGTATACATGCACTGTCACGAGTGCCACACGATTTCCGGGGAAGCGCTGCCGACGCTCGATTGGGACGAGCCACCGTACATCCAGCTAGGCGGGACGGTTACGCGAGTCAAAACCTACGGCGAACTGGTTACCGCGATCATTAATCCATCGCACAAGCTCGCACAGGGATATCCACTCGATACCGTCTCGGAAGACGGGCAGTCACGCATGCCGCTTTACAACAGCTACATGACCGTGCAGGAACTGATCGATATCGTCGCCTTTCTGCAACCGCACTACGATGTTTATGTGCCACAGTTCGAATACCGCATCTATCCCTGACAAGCTACTGCGGCTACCTGGCGAGTCGCTTTTTTATCGGACTGCTTGAGAAAACCGCATCTGCAATCAGTGCCCGTCGTATCTGGTAGGCTAACGGTGTTCCAGTAAACTACGGCAATAACAATGACTGAACCGGATATCCAGGCCGTCAACCAGGACTTCGAGCGCTATGACCAGGTCGAAAAGGGTCACACCTATAAACTGGCGGAAAGCGGCTCGGATGAATTCGATGAGCATTATCAGATTCAGACCTTCGATTTTTCCCGCTACCTGAATGGCGACAAAAATGACCGGGAAATTTTCGCCAGGGAATTTGGTGAAGCGGTGCAGGATATCGGTTTCTCCATACTGACAGGTCATGGCGTTGACCCGGACCTATATGAAGAAATAAACGAAAGCACCGAGGAGTTGTTCACGACGACGAGCATGGAGGACAAGATGCGTTTTCGGGCCGGGCGGCACGGCTCGGTCAGCCAGGGCTATTTCCCGATGCGCGAAACCAGCGATATTCACCCGGACCTGGTGGAAGGATGGGTTTGGTGCCGACGTGCCTTCGACATGCCGCAGCACAGGGAAGGCGCGTTTCGACCTGAGGATTTTTGGCCAGATGTCCGCTATGAACCTGTTTTTCGTCGCCTCGCGAAAGCGCACGAAAAATTGTTCAAACCAATCACCCAGGCAATGTTCCAGGGTATTGGCTGCGACCCGCATTTGTACGACGAAAAACTCACCAACACTAACTTTGGCATGCGCCTTAACTATTACCCGCCGCTCAGTAAATCTGACGATGCATCCGGGGCCGGACGACTTCTAGGACATGAGGATGTAGATCTGTTTACGATATTGCCGGCATCCAAAGTCAGCGGCCTGCAGGTGTGGAATCACAAGAACCAGAAATGGGTACGGCTGGATGCGCCGGAGGGCTCGCTGATCATCAATACAGGCGACTACATGCAGCGCATTACCAATGATCGGCTGCCATCGACTTCGCATCGCGTCGGCAAGCCGCTCGACGGATCACAACAGGAAACCGCACGAATCTCCTTTCCGATAGCGGTTTATGTCTGGGAGGAAGAGCTGCTGGAGGTTCTGCCCGGCCTGGGAGAACCTAAGTACGATCCAGTCAAGGCCATTACCTTTCACACCCACAGCACGGCCAAATTTTACGGCGACGAGTACGCGGTCAAATAGCCGCCGGTCAGTTCGGATCCGGCAAAAACGTCGAAATGGTAGTGGGTTTGCTCTACAGTCAGCGCTCGCCATTGAAATTTAAACCGCGATATGACTGATCCCAGCTGGTATTCCATTCTCCCCCCGATACTCGCCATCATCCTGGCAATCTGGTCAAAACAGGTCATCCTGTCGTTGTTTGCCGGTATCTGGATTGGATACACGCTGCTAAACGGTTTCAATCCGCTAATCGGGGTTACCGCAGGTTTCGACGGCATCATCAACGTGTTCTCCGATCCGGGAGACACGCGAGTTCTCATCTTCACGCTTGTCATCGGATCCCTCATTGCAACGATCGAACATTCCGGAGGTGTGCGCGGATTCGTACATTTTCTCGAAACGCGGCGCTGGGTACATAACCCGGTGCGCGCCCAAATACTGGCATGGGCGACAGGACTGGTCATTTTTATCGAATCAAACATCACTTTGCTGGTTGCCGGCTCCGTCAGCCGACCGCTTTTTGATCGTTACAAGATATCGAGAGAGAAACTCGCCTACCTGATTGACGCCACCTCCGCGCCGGTTTGCGTGATGATCCCACTCAATGCGTGGGGCGCGGTGATCATCGGTCTCGTGGGATCGGCCGGCATCGAGAATCCGCTGGAGACATTCATCAGCTCGATTCCGTATAACTTTTATGCGATCGCGGCGATCCTGCTTTCCGGCGTAGTGATCTGGAAGAATATAAACCTGGGCCCGATGAAAAAAGCCGAAGAGCGAACGCAGAGCGGCGAAGTCCTGTGGCCCAATGCAACGCCAATGGTCGATGTGTCAGCGGAGCAGATTGAAGACCCGGTCGGCGAAGTTCCATCGGCACTATTAATGGTATTACCCATTACTGCAATGATTCTGATGATGCCCGTCGGACTCTATATAACGGGCGACGGCAACATTATCGAAGGCTCAGGTGCGGTCTCGATACTGTGGTCAGTAATCTTTGCCCTCGTCGTATCCTGGGTGATGATCCTCAGCAAGGGGTCAAGCTCGGTTAATGAACTGATGCGCATATTCATGAAAGGTGCCGGGGGCATCTTGCCTATTTCGACCATCCTGCTTTTTGCACTGGCACTCGGTGATGTCGCAAATTCGCTGGGCACGGGCTCCTATGTCGCAGCCGCTGTGGGAGACAGCGTTCCCACGCCCCTGCTCGCACCACTGGTTTTCATCGTATCGGCTTTTATTGCGTTTTCCGTTGGCTCCAGCTGGGGCACGTTTGCCATCATGATTCCGATTGCAATTCCGATCGCGACGACGCTCGGACTATCGGTGCCCCTTTTGTTAGGTGCTGCTATTTCGGGTGCGATCTTTGGTGATCACGCATC
>JBPCYD010000184.1:0-16852 GCA_051007895.1 Woeseiaceae bacterium | reverse complement strand
AGCGATATCCTTCCACATTCCGCGTGTCATAGTTCGTCCAAAGTCTGCTTCGGGTCATTAGCAGTCCTTTTCACCGATAATACCCGAATGTCCGGTATCAGGGGGTATGGTTTTGCATCGGATTAGTGGACAGGTTGTGACTGTCCGATGTCCAGTCTTTCGAAGGCATCGGGACTTATATTACCAAGATAGCCGTGACGGCGTTTTCGGTTGTAAAAACACTCGATGTAATCGAACACATCGTGCTTAGCCTCATCTCGAGTCAGATATCGCGTGCGGTTAACGCGCTCTCGTTTCAGTAGTCCGAAGAAGCTCTCAACAACGGCGTTGTCGTAACAGTTTCCGCGAGCACTCATACTGCATTTGATGCCGTGCTTGTCGAGTTCGTTGCGGAAGTCATCGCTCGTATACTGGGCGCCGCGGTCGGAGTGATGTAACAGCACGGCGTCGGGTTGCCGCTGCTCGATTGCCATATTGAGTGCGTTGATCGCCAGATGGCGACTGTTCCATCGGTCCATCGACCAGCCGATAATGCGGCGTGAGTAGAGATCCATAACCACGGCCAGGAACAACCAACCCTGCTGCGTCGAGATGTACGTGATATCGGCAGCCCAGTGCTGGTTAGGGCGTGATGCCGAGAAGTCTTGCTTGAGTAAGTTGTCTGCTACGGCGTGGGCGGGGTCACGCTGCGTTGTGACCCTGAACCGGCGTTTGGGACATCCACGCAGCCCCGCCTGTCGCATGAGTCTGGCCACCCTACGTCTGCCGCACTCATAGCCTTCCTCTTGGAACTCAGCGGTGATCCTGGGAGCACCATAGACGCCGCCGCTGGCTGCGTGGATACGCTTGATAGCCTCAAGAAGAACGCGATCGTCCTGGGCACGCTGGCTCTCCGGCCGGCTTTGCCAGGCGTAGTAGCCACTCGTCGATACTTCGAGCAGCTGGCACATCAACTTCACGGGATATTGGCTGCGGCGCCGAGCGATACACGCGTATCTCACTTCGACTCCTTGGCAAAGAAAACCGCCGCATCTCTTAAAAAATCCCGTTCCTGTTCGGCTTTCTTAAGTCGGCGCTTCAGCTCTGCCATCTCCTCATCCCGTTCTACCGCAAGCCCGGGAAAGACCTCGTCTCCCATCAGGTGATATTGGTCGCGCCATCGACGCAGCTGCCGACGACTCATGCCTAGTTCCGCACAGACGTCCTTATCCGTAACTCCATCTTCGCTCGCCCGTTTCAACGCTTCGATCTTGAACTCGGGGCTATAACGTTGATACTGCCTCTTCGTCATGGAACACCTCCCAACGCATTATGCGGTCATTGAAAGTGTCCACCAAACCGGAGCAAGGCCTTAAAGCGGACATGATTTTAGCCTTTTCGTCTAAAATCGATGTTTGTTTTCGGCCAGAAGCCGCCGATGCCTCTAAGATTTAGTGCTCTGTATGGACCAATTGAATACTAGATTCAGTAGATTTGAAACATGCCCGTACCGGCATACGAAATGGGTGGATCTGATCCGACAATCACAGGTCCTGTCTCATACACTCTGCGACCCTGCAACGATTCGTAATCACCGTTAGTTTCGGTAACGACGCCATGCCCGTCCCACATGCCGTCCGAGTCTTCTGCGAATACGGTTTTGCCTGCACTTTCCCCCGCCAAAGCGAGTTGATCACCGACCCAGAACTCCCACCTCGCCGCATAAAAGCTCACATTGCCGCCGACATACGTTCGGCTGGATACGGGTGCAGGGTCGGCGAACCACCATTTCATTTCACCGTCCAAATCTCCCGAAATGTCCGCCACCCACACAAGAACCCGCCCATTTTTGTCCGTTTCCTCTCGATGACCAACGAATGTGTACTCAATTGTCGAGACTAAACGTTTACTGGGCTCTTTGTCGTTAACGGCGAAAGTAACCGCCGAACTCAAAATGGCTGAAAGTGTGAGAAGACGGACTATCGTCAACGTAGGATTCCTAACTGACATCATCAACCTCCGTGGCGGCCGCTTTGGGTCGAAAGCAGACCATTTCGCCAATTCTACCCGAACGGCTGCTTTCAGGGGTAAGGCGGACGTTTATTCGGGCAGATGCACCTGATTACCTGCTTTTCTCCAAAGCGCAAGTTGAAATAGGAGAATTCAGTTGATTATGAAGATCTGCTTTCGGCCAGAATCGGTCATTGCGCGTAGAGTTTCTGCAAAAATCTCGGCATATGTTTATCGGTTCGATCGAGAGGAACATCATTCTTATGGAACCACCTCACTTGGTGAAATTCAGAATCATCGAAGTCTAGCTGTGCGTTTCGATTCCCGCCGAGCACGTACCAGAGCGAGACATCCGTATGGCCCGCTGTCTTGCCTACAGTTTCAGTGATCGATACGAATACTGGCCCCTCTTTCAGAAATTCCGCTTCAATTGATAACTCCTCTTTGGCTTCGCGCAATGCGGTGTCTCTTGGGTGTTCACCGGGTTCCACGTGCCCGCCAGTTGGCAACCATAGTTCTGCATTTATGTGGTCTACTAGGAGAACATAGTCCCCATCCACAACTGCGAAGTAGGAAATAAGGTGCATTGGCGGCGTCGCTGGTTTTTCTAGCCGACACACTTCCGCTCCAGAATCAATCCAGGCAAGAACATCCAGTTTTGATTCTTTCTCCAACGCGTCAAGCGGCTGGATTAGCTCTACTTCTTTTCGAATCTCAGCTCTCATTCGATCTCAATACAGATAGTCGCCTTCAATATCATTAACATGCGAGAGACCGCTTTCGGCCACAAGCCGCCAATCGTGGCTTTCCGCTAAAGATATGTAGGGCTGGGCACGAACGGACCAGATTCGTTCATTTGTAGCATGTTGAAATCGTGGGTAAGAACCCGGCGGACTAACCATGCGCTCAATGGTTCGAACGCGTCGGCGATCGCATCAAGTTGGTCAGCGTCAAAGTACTGCGCGGCGTCCGTCTCTTGCTCATCAGGAACAGGTTCGCCATCAACATGCGCGCATAGAAATAGGATTCCAATCATCCCAAGCCATGGATTTGGGAGCTCCTGTACACCCAGCAGACCTTCGACCCGAGCGACTACACCACCTTCTTCCTCAATTTCGCGTAGTACAGCCGCGGTCGGAGACTCGCCGCAACCCAATTGACCCCACGGAATTGTCCACTGGCCTTCAAGTGAATGCCCCCGACTTTGGCGAACAAGAAGGACCCTGTCTTCTTGTCGAACTACGGCACCAACACATACAACGGTTTCAATCATAGATGGCGGAGTGTTCGCATAATTTCGAATGTCCGGAACGTGTCAATAGCGAACTATTTCAGCCATTTTACCTTAGTGACCGCTTCAGGGAACAAAGCGGACATTAAATTCGCTGAAATTGACGATTTTCCAGGTCTGCTTTCGGCCAAAAGCAAACCTTGGGCAATCAGTGCTTTTTGGAGCGAAGCAACGCCTCCGCCAGGTCGGTGACTACCCATTCCCGTATTATCACGCCGCTCTTGGTATCGCTCACAACCATGTCACGCCAAACAATTTCAAGGCCCGAGGCCGGAAAACCTTGAAACGCGCCAGTTTGCGTACCGTGAATGGTCCGCTGCCACGAGATGCGATCATCCGATTCGACAAATACCTCTACATCAACGCTCAGTTCTGAGAACGCGTCATGAATCGCTTTGGTGAATCCTCGAACGGCGCCATGGCCTTTTTTCGCAGAGCCTCCGAAATTTACAACGTAATTCGTACTGAAGTATTCCTCGATTGCTTCAGTGTTTCCGTCTTCAATCAGCAGGACGTTTACATCTCTTATTCTTGTCGCTAGATCACTCAATTCGTCCACCTTCGCTGCGAACCATCTTTCGATCCTTGAAGACGGAATTACACAACGGATAGTAACGTCCGCTTCGGGTCAATGGCGGACTACTTTGCCAAGTCTACTCTAACGGCCGCTCGCGGCGCCAAAGCTGACGTTCGCCTTTCCTCTTGAACCCGCATTTCCGTATCGAACTCGTTTTGTGATCCACTTCCAGGTTCGGCCCGTGATAGCCATCACAGTCACAAATCAGGTCGCGATCGACTTCGCGCTTGAATCGACTTAACAAAACATCCCGCATGCTAAGCCCGCCTCTCGAAAATATGTAAAGCGTATTCAACAAAAAGTGAGAATTGGCGCAAGTTTTTGGCATTCAGTTCGGAATTGTTGCAACGAATATTGCAATGATAGTCGCAATCGATACTTCGGTCTCGTCACGACCAAGATGTCTTTTTGCTTTTCGGTGGAACCAAAACCTGGTCAGGGAGAAATAAATGAACCCAAAACGCATTATTGCGCTCTTGGCGACGCTTGCCGTTTTGATGACCGCATGCAGTAGCGACACCAGCGACGAAGGCACTGCTCCACTACCGAATAGTCCTCCCCCTGCCCCACCACCGCCTAATCCCACGACCACAGTCAACTCCTCTGACCCGGTCATACTCAGCGGCGCTGACTTTTTTCAGGGCGGATCGGATCACGATGACCAATACGGCTGCGTTGGATGTCATGGCCTGAACGGAGAAGGCACTGCGAATGCACCGACACCGATTAACTCGAGCGCGAGTTGTTCCACGTGTACCGATATCGGAATTCTAACGGCGAAAATTGCCAACACGATGCCACAAACGGATGCCAGCGCGTGTATCGGTGCTATCGATGGAATGTGCGCCAACGACATCGCCAAATTCATGCTCGATCAATGGATCGGCGGCAGCGGTGGTGGTGGAACCGGCGGCGGAAGTACGGGTGGTGGATCTGGTGATCCATATGGCATTACGGTCACCGCGGCGAACCCTATTTCAACAAGCGAAGATGGCGGCACAGCGAGCTTTTCCCTGCGCCTGACGGTTCAGCCAAAAGGCGCCGTAATAATAGGCATGCGCACCAGCAATCCGAATGAAGGCACACTCGACGAATCGTCTGTGTCGTTTAGCAGTAGCGACTGGAATCAGCCGAAAACGGTCATCGTCACGGGCGTCGACGACGGATTTGTCGATGGAAACATTGACTACAGCATCGTTTTTACGCCGGCGATCAGCGGTGACGCAGACTACTCAGGCGTAACGGCGCCTTCGGTACAACTTACCAACGTCGACAACGATTCCGTTAACAACGCAGGATTTTTCGTTTCGCCCAGGACTGGGCTCGAAACTGACGAAAACGGCTTAACAGCGACATTCATGGTTTCCCTGTTGTCGCAGCCGACCGCTGATGTCACTATCGGCGTCGCCAGCTCGGACCCCACAGAGGGCAGTGCCGACACGGCTCAACTCGTGTTTAACGCCGCGAACTTTCAGGTGCCTCAAATGGTTACCGTGCTAGGTCTTAACGATAACGATCTGGATGGTCCAGTAAGGTATACGATCACACTGGCCCCGGCCGTGAGCGCCGATGCCAACTACAACAATGCCGATCCGTATGACGTCATCGTCACAAACAACGACAATGATCTGGGTGTGGTACCGGCCGTCATCGTTTCACCGTCACAAGGGCTGCAAACGGTTGAATCCGGCGCCAGCCCAGGTGTGTCGAGTTTCACAGTGAAACTAAATACGCAGCCAGCGGCAGATGTCGTTATACCCTTCAGTAGTGACAATCCAGCTGAAGGAAATCCTTCAGCGGCTTCGCTGACATTCACAAACGTGAACTTTGCTACGCCGCAGACCATCGTGTTGACTGGTGTTGACGATGCGGTTGTCGACGGTGATGTCGGCTATTCCATCGTCTCAGGCGATCCCAGCAGTGGAGATCCGGAGTACGACGCGCTAACTGCCGACGATGTAGTGGATATCTCGGTGATCAATCGCGATGACGATATTCTTGTTTTGGGCATGCAGGAATACCAGGGTGCCGGCAACAACTGTAATGGATGTCACGGTAATGCTGGTGAGGGTGCACCGCAATATCAATTCGTCATCGCACCAGTGGAAAACAACATGTGCGGCGTGGTCGACTGCTTTAATGAACTTGAATTGAGCGACTACATCGAGACGGATATGCCGCCCGGGAATCCCGGCAACTGCGATAGGGCCTGCGCCACAGCAATTTCAAAATACATATCGAATAACTTCTCAACGACGTTTTGAGGCTTGGGATGGAATAAAGGCTGCGCGGTAGAACACTTCTGCGCTGGAATGAATATGTCGCCGTGCGCGCTGATTTTTCGCAATTACCGCCGACGATATTTTAACCACAGCGACATCTCGAGGTACGGGTAGGAGAAACATAGTTTCAAGCGACAGCAGGCACTGCCCTGTGGCGGACTTAACCTCCTCGCTTGTCGCCCATCAGGCATCCCATGTTTCCGCCTGGTAAAGAATATCGTGCAGTTTCCGGCAGTAGTCCAGATTATCTGTGTCCAATTCCATTTGTCGTGCAAGGTCCTTGAACACGCCGATGTAGTGGTTCGTCAACCGCGGCAGGCCGTTGTTACTTTTGAACATCACTTCTGCATCGTTACCGTCTTCCATTATTACCGCCTGCTCTGAATGGTCCAGAATGAGCTTCCGATTACTTTCTGCAATTCCAAGTGATGTCACTTTCTTATTCCGGCCGGTGGTCCAGTCCGTTTCTATTGTCCCCGATCCGAAGAGTCTCCGATCAGACACACTAAAATCTACGGATCCCTTGATTTCATGGCAGGCCAGATCACCGCACTGACGCATTCTGCTATCTGTCATTGCCAGGCTTGCTGGGTCCAACAGTCGGCAGACAACGCTTAATGCATTGATGCCGCTGTCAATCCACGATCCACCGAGTGAATTAGCACCTGGCTCCATTCGGCCCTTCGAAATGTAAGGATCGTAGAACTGACAATGAAACGATTCGAACGCCAGCTCATCGAATCTGCCGTTCTCAAGCTCAGTGACGAACCAATCAACCTCTACGCCAAAAGCCGCGTGCAATGCCACGGTACAATCGGCCGATTGGCGTCTCTTCACGTCAACGAGTATCTCAAATTCGGCCTTCGTCTCGGCGACGGGCTTCTCGATTACCAGCCGCTTCCCAGCTTCCATAACGCGAACGCCGTGCTCCACGTGCAGTTTATTCGGCGTGGCGACAATGACCGCATCCAGATCGGAACGTCCGAGCATATCGCCGAGGTTTTCGTAAGTGTCCACGCCTGCCGCAACCGTTTCCCTTGCTGCCGAATCGTGGTCGCAGGCGGCGAGCAGCATGAAATCTTCGGAGCGACGCAGCGCATCTACCTGGTGGGTGGCAACATGACCAAGACCGACAATACCCACACCGAGTTTTTCTTTCGACCGATTATTGATGATCACTGGCCGGGTTGGTCGCGGTCTGGAGCAAAGCCTGGGCGATTTGCGCATCAGAATCAGTGCGAACCTCAAACATCGGCAGCGTGTCTGCCAGTTTGTAAAGTCCTACATTATCACCAAAGAGTTTGCCTGAGCGCACGGTTGCCGGCGAGCAAACACAGCAAAGACCTTTAAGACCTGTATAGAACGGCGTCTTGAACTCGCGCGAAATATATCCATCATCCATGCGCCGAAACGCCCCATCCTCCTCCATCCAGCAGGAATTGTATTCCACCTTTGCCGGGATAACCGTGTCAAAACCACCATGGGAGAATTGGTTGATGAGCGTATCCAGAATTTTCGCATCGCGAAACGGGAAGGTCGGCTCCAGCATGACGACCACGTCGGGAATGATTCCCTGGTCCTCGAGCTCCTGCAACGAAGCCTGCATCATCAGTTCCAGGATGACATCGAATCTCGACTGGCCATTCGAACGGCGAAGTACGATGTCGGCCCCAGCTTCTGTCGATTTCCCGGCGACGTCATCGCGATTGGTTGAAACGACAATCTTGTTTACAAGCTTTGATTCCTGCGCATGTTCGATTGCGTATTCATAGAGTTGCTTTCCGCCCAATGATCGCAGCCCTTCCTCGCGCACGGGAACGACCATAACGACGTTCAGGTGCGACGGCTCGATTCCATTCCCGGACGTGCCGGTATTCGGAGGGTCAATCGACTCTACGATACTGATAATGCTGCCACATCGATCCGGATCCGCTTCCTGGTGAATGCCGTGATAGTGGTAAACACTGGCGCTTGGCTCGTAGACGATTTTGAAACCGGCGTTCTGAATGGCGTGCGCCCAAATGCGGTCTTCAATGTTTGTCACGGTTTCATCGA
The DNA here is from genome assembly GCA_051007895.1 of Woeseiaceae bacterium. Taxonomy (GTDB): domain Bacteria; phylum Pseudomonadota; class Gammaproteobacteria; order Steroidobacterales; family Woeseiaceae; genus SZUA-117. The sequence continues at coordinate 8,658 of JBPCYD010000184.1, read as the reverse complement.
ACGGGAACTGATCCCAGACGGAACGGCGAAACGCGCTGTTCGCGTTGTGGAAGAAGCTATCCTTGAATTGTTCCCGGCGGTCGAGACCGAAAGTAATCAACAGATCGCGCTTGTCCAGATCCGGCGTAAATGCCAGCGGCTCCTGGCGACCATAGATGCCACCGACCTCCTCGTCGTCAAGCTCTTTGACCAGGTTCTCCAACCAATGCTCGTCGACGGGAATGCAGTGGCCGGAGAGCACTACAATCAGGTCGCCAGTTGACGCCTTAATGCCACGATTGATGGCTTCACCGGGCATAAACTTATCGATCGTAACCAGCTTGGCGCCATACTGGAGCGCCTTGTCTACGGTTCTATCCGTACTGTTGTTGTCGACCAGTACGACCTCGAAGTCCTGCCGCGACTGTCGGGATATCATTTCGAGACAGGAGCCGATCCAGCGTTCTTCGTTTTTAGTTCTTATTATGATGGAAATCATGCAACGTTTTCTCCGTGCTACGGCTACCTTGAAAACGTCGGCGCAGCTTTTCAACGAGTTTGTTACATATTCCCGAAATTAGTATAAATTACATACATTTCCCGTAGTAAACTATTGTCAGATAAGTGATTCGATGATGATTGATTCACTGAATCAGTCACCTGGCTCGGTCAAAAAATAATAAGAATGTGACGAGTAAAGTTCCTGCAATAGTACTGTCTCACGGCACCGGTGGATTGGGCGCTGTACGCGCGCTGGCGCGTCGGGGAATCCCGGTTACCACCATTGCATACGATGCAAACGACCCATCACTGGACTCGCGCTATCCGCAGACGTCCTTCCGCCTATACGGCAGCGACGATGAGCGCGAAAAGTGTCTGCTGAAGATCCTCGACGAACTGCCCGATAAGGGCGCCGTAATCCTGACCAATTCTGATCGCCTGGTAGATCTCATATCCCGTAACGAAGATGCGCTGCAAAAAAAGTTTCGCCTCGCTATTCCAAAACGAAAAGTGCTGCAGGCGCTGAATGACAAACGTCAGGAGACCCGCCTTATCGCCTCGCTGGGCTTCGACCTGCCGAAGACAATTCAGGACTTGCCTTCCCGCCCTGAAGATCTCGAACGGCAACTGCGATTTCCTATCATCTTTAAACCCTATCTGTATTCCGCAAACAATCAATTCCCGAAAAAAAATGAAGTAATACAGGACTCTGAAACACTAAGACTGTTTTACCAACGATGGCGAGATGCAATCCCCCATCTGCTCGCGCAGGAGGTCATACCCGGGCCAGACAGCTACTCGTGGATAAGCAGCTGCACCTTTAATAGTAGACATGAACTGCTGGACTGCGGCATCAAACAAAAGCTCCGCGCCTACCCGGCACATTTCGGTGGCAGCACCTACGCAGTATCCGCCGCCAACCCGGAAATAGAACGACTGACAGGAGCGCTGGGCAAGAAACTGCAATACGTCGGCCACGCTGGTGTCGAGTTTCGCTGGGACGCCAGGGACGCGTGTTTCAAATACATTGAAATCAATCCGCGCCTTCCGGCCAACGTCGGTTTCGATGAGTCCTGCGGTCTGCCAACGGTCTGGAACAGTTATAAAGTAGCAGTCGATCAGGACGTACGACATTCCGGAACGATACAAAAAAACGGAATCTATTTTCTGGATCTTAAATTCGACCTGATGAGCCTGCACGCTGACCGGACGTCAATTCCAGGAATCCTCGCGGCTTACGCGAAATTGGCGTTCAAACCAAGGAACGGAATGTATTTTGCGTGGGATGATCCGATGCCCGGGCTACTCCTTGCCGGCCGATTCTTTGCCGGCGCCGTGAAATATGCGTTCAGGAAAATTGGCATCATGCGTTCGCCTGCCGGGATCCCGGTCGAAAACTGATTGGCATATGCTTGGCTCCAGCATAACGGGGCATTATTGAACCTGAATCAAAGGGTAGTACGAATAGCCGATAGCTAACGGCTTGCGAGTTGTTAGTAACCCAAGGACTGCTTAGCCGACGTGCCGATCCGACTGACGGGCCCGGATGCGCTCAATCGAGCGATCGCACCAATCAACGCTGGCACGAAGCTTGGTGAGTCCCAGATCAAGCGTTAGCTGAGGATAAAAGGCTTCGTCGGATAGTTCATTGGGGTAACCAGGGTCATTGGCGCGCCATTCGTCTTCGGCTTCTTCAAGCGACGCCAGCCAGTCGCTCATGTAGGTACGCAAATCCTCCATAAACTCGATCGCTTTGTCATCATCACGCAGATTTGCCAGGAAATAGGTTTGCGCAAGGTAACCGATTCGCTCGGTGCCTACGACTGGTCCCTTCAACAGCCAGGACTGCAGTTCCTGCCGACCTTTCGCCGAGCGTTTATATACACGACGCGTAGGACCTTTCTCGGAAGCACTGTCCTTGCTGGTCAAGAGGCCCTCACCCTCCATCTTTTGCAATAGAGGATATATCTGCGACAGCTCCGCTCGCCAGAAACTCCTGAGCGATTTCTCGAATGTTTTCTTGATGTCATAGCCGCTGTGCGGCTCGCGCAGCATACCAAGCATAATGTGTTTCAGACTCACGCAAGTTCACCAAACTTGCGGCGATAGTGCCGCGTCCAGATTGTAATCGCGGGAATGCCAATCAAGGTGGGCGCAATCCAGGGAATGACTGCAACCCAGCCCGATAAGCCGATATCGAAGAGGCGGGATGCGCCGAAAACGGCAAAGGCGGTGTGAAACGCGATGCCGGCGCCGAGCATTGCACCGATATGCTCGTACATCCAGGCACGACGAGATGGTGTAGCACTATTCATGTATCGAAGATTTCCGAATCCGGTACCGATCCCGATCGGACTCAAAGCAAACAACAAAACCTGGTTCGGTGGTGATAACAACAGGGCGTAGAGAACGATTACAAGGCTTGCCGCAAGGGCGCCATAGGCCAACGCGATGTTCAGAGTTGTGCGCAAGGCACCCGGGTTGCCTTTATGTCGTAAGACGGCCAGACCATGACGAACAACAACGTAAGTAACGAAAGTGAGATACCCCAGGAATACGATAAAGGCGAACAAAGCCGGCTCATCTGACGGACCAATGCCCTGGCTTGACAGCCCGGCGATTCGAACAATCAGTGCCAGCGCGGCGAAACCCAGGACAATATTCGCAGACCACACGAATACCCGGCCGTAGCGCACGTGGTTGGTAGCCCCTTTCTTCGCCAGCACCGGTATCCAGAACGCAGCGAGCCCGATCGCGCCAAACACGACGTGCACGAAGCGGGCGATCTCTCCGAAGTACTGCATTCGCCTGATCCTGTTTAACTATATAAAAATATATATAGCTAACGAAGACCGCTATGTCAATATTTATATAGCCCGACGCAGCCAGGATTGGGGACAGTCACGACAACTGCCGACGGCGACTAACTCCTGAACATCCAGAAAGGATCATTGAGGCCCGCCTCGCAATGTTTGAGTTGCTCACCCCATTGACGAGCACGGGTATCAACACGCTGCGCTGCCTTTTTCAGCCAGCCTTTCCCGTTGTACGTTCCGCGGCGCCATCCCGCCTGGCCCTCGTGGTAGGCAAGATACTGGTTGTAAGGATCCCACTTGGAGATTCCCTCGGATTGGTTCGAAAGGTTCGTGTACCAGCCTATGAAGTCGATGGCGTCTTCGAAATCATCGCGGTCCGCATAACTTCGGCCGGTATCCTTTTGATACCGGGCCCAGGTACCGTCCAGCGCCTGGGCGAATCCATAGGCGTTGGACGGACGCTTCCATGGAATGAATCCCAGCAGGCTGGTTCGCGGGGGCCGGGCGTTAAAGCGAAATGACGACTCCTGCTGAACAATGGCCATCTGTATGTGTGCGGGAGTTCCCCAGCGTTCTTCGGAGTTTCTGGCAGCTTTGTACCAGTCGCGCCGGTCTTCGAAGACGGTACAGATATCTTCTGTATTGCTCGGCATTTTGCTTTTGTACGCGGCGCTCATCGCGAACCACAGCGTGCCAACCATCAGGTAGGCGAGCCAAATGCGGCCACCTCTGGACTTACGAGATTTTCTTGAAAATCTCCCCATAATATTGATATTGCTACTAAGTTATGCCCAAGTGCCTCAGTATACTGCTTTCTATCAATGTTCGCGCTGTTGCTCAATCAGCCGGGTGTGAAGCGAATACCGCTATTCTGAATCCTCGAGATAGTCCCGGACATCGAGAATCTCGTCATCCTCATAACCCTCATATTCGTCGCTTACCTCGCCGTCTGCCTCGGCAAGCGTGGGGGATTCGCGCTCAACAGGAACACCCTGCCCGGGGTTGGGCTGATCAGAAACGCTCTGCTCGTGCTCGACAGTATCTGATTTCATGCCAATCGATTCAGTCGGTAAATCGATCGCGCGCGGCGCCTCGATACCAATACGAAACGCGGCGAAGCCGGGCATTACGAATTGATCGAGCGCCATGCCAAGGACCCGCCCCCGGTCCGACGCTCTCAGCTCAGTTTGAACATTGGTAATCGGATCGGTAATCGTGCCTAGCAGCTGGTCCAGCTCGACGCTCTCGCCCAACCCAACCTTGCTGAACAGGACACCGCCCTGATCTGCGCGTATCCAGCGCGAGCGATAGTAGACAGGTTCTCTTGTGCCCCACTCGGTCACGTTTTCGTACATTTGCAGCTCATTCAGAAGCGTCATCACGCCCTTCGTGCTGTGGGAAACGGCGTCGTCCTGAACCCTGGCAGGGCCCCCTGCTTCCAGCGTGATGGTGGGTATTCCCGCATCCGTTGCTGCCCGGCGCAAGGTGCCTCTGGCGCCATCGCTGTGCAATACAACCGTTGAGCCAAAACCCTGCGTCAGCTCCACCACTTTCGGATTTCTCAAGTCGGCGCGTAGCTGTGGCAGATTCGTTCGTTGAAACGAACCGGTATGCAGATCGACCAGCGCATCGCACTGCGAAATGACTTCGGTAAAAAATGAATGTGCAAGCCTTGATGCCGAACTGCCGTTCGGGTTGCCGGGAAAGTATCGATTCAGATCGCGGCGATCCGGCAGGTAACGTGATGAACGACGAAACCCCTGCAGGTTAACGATTGGCACGCCGATAACCGCACCGGACAAGCTCTCGGGTTCCAGGTCATACAGAACGCGCCGAACGACTTCGATGCCGTTTAGCTCATCACCATGAATAGCGGCGGTAACGCACAAGGTTGGACCGCGATTGGCACCATTCACCACGAGCACCGGCGTTGGTGCCGCAATTCCTGCAAAGCTTTGCGCAGGTGACCAGGCCAGTCGGGTTGAAGTACTCGCGGCAACTTCTGCTCCCAGCAGCAACAGCGATTTTTGCGCGTACACGGCAAGCGTGGGCTCAATCGGCGGCGCGATCAAGCCAATGTCGATGTCTTCCAGGGCCTCTGAAGGAGCGACGGGCTGCGACAAATCAATATTTGCCGCTACTGGCGGTTTTGACTGTTCACTTTCGGGCCTGACCTCACCGGTCTCTTCGGGCATCGGTGGACCAACAAAAACATCTTCCGGCGTATCGATATGCTCGCCCAGTTCGTCGTCGACGATATCGCTCGCGAGGAAGTCCCCGCCACCGTCGGCGTCATCCGCCAGCTCTTCATCGGAAATCCAGTTCGCGTCGCTAGCCTCGGCTACGTCGCCACCGTTGTTGGCTGCTTCTTCTGAACCTGCAGAAGCAACCGTGGCTGCCAACAGTAGAAGTGCGGCGACAAACGCGTGTATACCCGGGCTTTGGCAGGACCGGGCATTCAGGAAATCGTTTGTAAACCATCTCTGGCGCATCGTGCTGCTCATCTAATTATTTTGGCTCTTAACAGACCTAGGATACCGGAAGTACCGCCATGGTCTGAGACTCAGTCGACGATTCAGGGGTAACTATATGTTTTTGTTAACCTGATGCAAACCCCTTTTACATATTGGACGGAAGCAATTGCGTGTATTTGGGCACAAATCAACAACTTGCGGCAGTTTGCAAACGCATCGGCCAGCAGATCTCGCCCATAGTCGGGTTTTACCAAACCTCGAATCCGTACGGAAGTCCGTTTTCGGGTGTGATCGGCTTCATTGTGCTACCGAGTCCGGTCAACGTAATTTGGCGTAGACGCAATTGTTTGTGAGAAAAGGAACGTGGACTCAACCCACCAGCGGCTTGTCGTAAGCCAGGAGCGGTCAAAAGGGCCATCCGTCAGTGTCCGACTGATGCCGGCCGTCCTGCGCCGATTGCGAAAAATCGGGCTGCACATTGAACCCTTCTACACCGTTCTCGAAGGCGCTACGGAGAAAGAGCAGATGCTCCTGAATGCGAGTTTTCGTTTCGGGTTTGTCGCTGAGGAAGACTTCGACGCCCTGGTCGAATTTGCGCAGTCCGAGTCCCGCGACACGCTCCGCGGATGGCTCGCCGAGGGAAAGCGCTGCTACGCTGTCTGGGACGGTGAAAAAATGATCGCCAACATGTGGTGCGATTTTGAAAAATTCAGTTTTGCGCCAAACTATCGGCGCCTGGACGACGATGAAGTGTATCTTTTTGCCGCCTATTCACACCCCGACTACCGCGGGCAAAGCCTGGCCCCAACAATGCGACTTCGATGCTATGACGCCTTAAGTAAACTCGGCCTGTCCCGTTTCTACAGTTACACGGATTTCTTCAACGCCGCCGCGCGACGATTCAAAGAAAAACTCGGCGCACGAAACGAGGAACTGCGACTGCATGTATGCCTGTTTGGAAGATGGTCGCGCACCATAACGCTGCGCCACTATCGCTAAAACCTGGCCGCCGTTTGGTCAGATACCTTAGAGGATTCTTCCTGACGCAGAGCGTTTCTGATATTGCCCCATTCCTGCGCGACCCAACCACTGGTCGCCGTCGACAATAACCTCACCTCTTAGAAACACTTTCCGGACTTTTCCGGTCACCTTGCGTCCTTCGAACAATGAGTAGTCCACATTCGAATGATGCGTCTTCGCGCTCAAAGTATGCGTGTGGTCCGGGTCAAATATGACCAGGTCGGCGTCGCTGCCAACCGCTATCGTGCCCTTCCTCGGGAACAGGCCGAACATTTTTGCCGGCGCAGTTGCCATGAGCTGCACGAAACGATTTATGTTGATACGGCCGCTCTTGACTCCGCCATCGAACAAAAGCGGCAATCGGAATTCGACGCCAGGCGCGCCATTTGGAATTTTCGAGAAGTCATCGTGCCCAACTTGTTTCGATTTGAGAAGGCCATGGGCTTTTTCGTTAAAACAGAAAGGACAGTGGTCCGTTGAAACGACCTGCAGGTCATCGAACCTGAGACCGCGCCATAGCGCCTCCTGGCACTCCCGGTCACGTAGTGGCGGCGTCATGACAAATTTGGCGCTGTCGAATCCAGGCCTGTCGTATTCGGAGTTGTCCAGGAACAGGTAATGCGGACACGTCTCCGCGAATGCAGGGATGCCGCGATCGCGGGCCTCAACAACTGCCTCCAACGCCTCCCTGGCCGAGAGGTGCACGATGTAGACCGGCACCTCTGCCAACTCGGCAATGCGAATGACACGATGCGTGGCCTCGCCTTCCATCAGTTGCGGTCTCGTCAACTGGTGGTATCTCGGTGACGTGTTGCCGGCAGCCAGCGCCTCTTCGATAAGTGCTTGTATGACGACACCGTTTTCTGCGTGCAGATTGACCATTCCGCCGTGATCGCCAACCTTGCGCATCGTGCGATAGATATCGGCATCATCCACCATCAGCACGTCGGGATAGGCCATGTATAGCTTGAAACTGGAGACGCCCTCGCGATTTACCATGTCAGGCAGCTCACTCAGTGCTGCCTCGTTAACGTCCGTCAGAATAGAATGAAATCCGTAGTCAACAGAACACTGTGGCTCGGCGGCCGCCAATCGTCGTTCAAGCGCCGCCTTCGGCGAATCGCCTTTGAATTGCTGCGCAAAGTCAACAATGGTTGTCGTGCCGCCAAACGCTGCGGAACGGGTACCTGTTTCAAACGAGTCGCAAGTCTCAATGCCGTTTCCCATCGGCGTTTCCATATGCACGTGCGCATCGATTCCGCCCGGCATGACCAGGAGCCCATCGACATCGTGGATTTTTGCGTCAGGGACATTGAGAGAGCGACCGATCGCTTCGATCCGGCCATTCTCGATCAGGATATCGCCGACGTAATCGTCAACCGCGGTAATGATACGACCGTTCTTTACCAGCACTTGGCTCATGCTTTGTTTACTCCGCCTGACAATCGCTCAGATTTGATCCAATCCTTCAGTAAGCTCAATGTAGGTGCCAAACGGATCGGTAAAAAATGCAATCGCCAATCCCAGTCCGTCGATCTCGCGATACGGCACGTCAAAGACAATTCCCTTTGCCTGAAGCTCTTCGCAAAACCGCTTTAGATCGGCGACTTCGAATCCGATATGATCGAGACTTCTTCTCTTTGTCGCTGACAGCGGCAAATCCGACCTCGAAAACGTTAAATTGACACCGGGCAAATCGGCAGCCTCGAAATTTCCACGCATACCCGGTACTGCCCCCAGTGTCGATGCGTACCACGCCTGCATGGCGGTAATATCGGGCGTCGCGAAATGGATGTGGTGCAGCTTTGCTACCTCGGCTTGTTGTGGCGCGCCGATAAATTCGATCTTGATATCATCGGGCGCCATGA
>JBPCYD010000183.1:0-11386 GCA_051007895.1 Woeseiaceae bacterium | reverse complement strand
GAACACTTATAGAACCAGATGCCTCTCTTGATTTTTTCCACGACGACCTCGATGACCAGCTGGTCTCCGGGAACGACCGTACGGCGAAAGCGGGCGTGGTTAACCCCCGCAAGGAAAAACAGCGGCTTCGGATTGACATCAATCATTGTCTGATGCGATAGCACCCCGCCCGCCTGTGCCATTGCCTCGATGACAAGAACTCCCGGCATCACGGGTCTGCCAGGAAAATGCCCCTGAAAAAATGGTTCGTTACTCGTGACGTTCTTAATCGCCACAATCGATTCACCGACCGCACAGGCTGTGACCCTGTCAATAAGCAGGAACGGATAGCGATGCGGCAGCGCTTCCAAAATCTGCATCGCATCCAACTCCGTAGTCTCAGTCCCCATCGCTTTCCTTGCCTGCCAGGTTTTCCAAAATTGTTACCCGTTTCACGAGATCATCAATGCGCCTGAATCGGGCGACTTTACGTTTCCAATCCCGGTCTTTCTCGCCCGGAAAGCTCCCCGTATAAAAACCGGGCTCTGTAATGTCCTTCGAGATCATCGTTGCGCCACCAACCACTACATCATCACAGATACTGAGGTGGCCAACGATGCCCGCCTGTCCGGCAAACATGCAGCGTTCGCCGATAATCGTACTACCCGATACGCCCGTAAACGCAGCCATCGCAGTATGTGCACCGACCTGCACGTTGTGTGCGATCTGAATCAGATTGTCGAGCCTGGCACCGTCACCAATAACCGTATCGTCGATTGCGCCCCGATCGACTGTCGTATTGGCTCCTATCTCAACATCATTACCAATACGCACGCCGCCGACCTGAGGCACTTTTACCCAGCCCATGCTGCCTTTCGCATTGCCGAATCCGTCGGACCCGAGCACCGCGCCAGGATGAATAATGCAACGTTCACCCAGCTGAACATCCTGAACCAGCGTGGCATTAGCGAGCACCCTGGAATACGCGCCCACTGAGCAATTTCTGCCAATGTACACACCAGGCCCGACGAACGCGCCTGCACCGACTGACGCACCAGATTCAATATTTGCGTTCGCGGCTATTTCCGCACTGCTCGCAATGTCGGCGTCCGCTTCGACGTTCGCTGAATCGTGTATTCCAGCGCTGACCGCCGGCTGCGGATGCAACTCGCTGGCAACGTGCGCATAGGTCAGGTAGGGATCATCACTCACTAACGCTGCGACCGGACAATCGTCTGCGAAACGCGGATGAATGAGGACGGCGGTCGCCCTGGTGACCAGCAGCTGCTCGCGGTAGGCCTTGTTTGCAAAAAAACTCAGTTGACCGTTGCGAGCATTGGAAAGAGTAGCGACACCCGTAACTTCTGCGGACGGTTCGCCGACCAGGTCACATCCGAATTGCGCGGCCAGTTCCCCTAGACTTCTGGCCAAACTAACTCTCCCTTAAACGAACGCTATTCGTACTAGGTTCAGACGTCTCAAACAAAAAATAAATTGCAGCAACATTGTCGAGCTATCGCATTAGCGGCATTTTGATAGGTCTCTGGCTTGGGCGAATCTACACAAAAGCTGGCAAGAAAGCGGACTGAACACATGGTACCTGGGTATTTCGGACCCGCTTTCAAGGCAGATTCGAGCCGCCGGAGGACTACTATAAAGACCGCTAGTTTCCAGCGGCCTGGAAATTGGCCTCCATAGCACGCAAAACATTCTCGGTAATATTGACGGCGGTGCTCGCGAATAGCACGCCATCACCTACGACCAGGTCGTAGCCGGATGCCTGCGCATAGTCCTGCACTTCCTTCAGTAAGGACCGTTGCAATTTTCCGAGCTCGTCGTTACGTCGCAGATTAAGATCCTCGCGGAACTCAGTTTGCAAACGAGTCACTTCGCGCTGCAACGCCCGCAAATCCTTCTCTGCGTTTGTCCGTTCCGCTTCACCCATAACGGCGAGATCGCGCTGCACCTTTTCTGTGAGCTCCTGGAGCTCCGTCTGTTTAGCAATGATCTCACGCTGACGAGGCTTGAATTCTTCATCGAGAGCAGCCATCGCTACACGCGCCTGCGGAGCCTGGTCCATCAACGCCGGAATATTAACGACTCCAATCTTGACGTCCTGAGCCTGTGCCGACATGTTAAAAGACAAGATCAGTGCAAGGGCTGCAACTGTCTTAACCAAGTATGGTTTTGCTACGTTCATAAAAAATCCAATCCTTAAAACGCCTGTCCAATAGAGAACTGAAATCTTTCGATCCGATCCCCGTAAAATCTGTCATTACCTTTGAACTCATTAAGCGGTAATGCATAACTAAATCTGAATAGCCCGAGCGGCGCCAACCACTGTACTGCAATGCCCACCGAAGTTTTTAACTCATCAAAATCCGGCTCGTAGGAAACAGGGCTGCCAAGCTTGTCGGTAAAACTCACTTCACCTGTATTGAACACATTGCCAATATCGTAAAAAATGCTGGCACGGGCCTGACTGCTAAATTTATCCGGCAGCGGGATTATAAGCTCTAGTTGACTCGCAACCAATACATTGCCGCCGTACGGGTTACCGAAACTGTCCCTTGGACCAAGATACGACTCTTTGTAGCCACGAATTGATTCGGGTCCGCCACCAAAGAACTGCTTGTATGGCGGGAGTGCTGTCGTAGCGCCGATCGCCTCACCATAGCCTAGTTCTGCGTTCAATCTGACTGTCCATGGACCCCACACGGGGACGTATTTTGTATAGTTGTAACGCGCAGTCCAGAATTCAACATCGCTGAGTGGCACAGCGTAGCCAACAAACAGCTGTTGCCGAGAACCGCGATTGGCGAATAACGCGCGATTCCTGCTGTCGTAGGTCCAGCCGAGTATAAATTCGATTGCGTCGAATTCAGTGCCAAAGAAGTCGACACCATTGGCGCTATCCGTGACGAACGTGTTGCCATTGTTACGCACCCATTCCTGCGCCTGCGCTGTGCTGCGGGTCGATGACAGCAACTCGGAACTGTTGAAGGACATCCCAAGACTTAGTCGCTGGTATTCCGTAATGGGCAGCCCGTATTCCAGCGCTCCTCCGTAGCTTTCCGTAGAAAAGTCCGACGAAGCAGACGTAAACTGGGTAATGTCGCGATAATTGATCGATGTCGTTCGGCTGACGCCGTTTTCCGTTGTATATGGATCGGTATGCGAAAGCGAATAGAAAGTAGAGAACCGCCCGGAATTGGCATTCAGTGCAACACGCTGCCCGGTACCAAGAAAATTCGTATGCACGATGCTGCCATTTAACATCAGTTTTTGCGCATCTGAATAACCCAGGCCGCCACTGAATTGTCCCGGCATGCGATATTCGAGATCGAAATCAACATCAACCAGGTCGGGACTTTCCGGCACAGGGATATTTTCCACATCTACGGACTCGACATATGGGAGTCGCTGCAGAAGAATCTTTGATCGATCAACCAGCCGATTCGAAAGATAGGCACCCTCGGTCTGACGCATCTGGCGACGCAGTACCTCATCGTCAACCTGATCGATACCATTGAAATTTATTCGCCGCACGTAAACGCGACTTGCAGGATCAATAAAAAACGTCACTGCGACTTCTTTGGTCTCGTAGTCCAATTCGGGCACTGGCTCGATATTGGCATTGGCGTAGCCTTCTTCGCCCAGTCGAAACGACATAAACTCCGCGGACGAAGTCAGCAACCGCAAATTAAAAATGGATCCCGGTTGTGCCAGCACCATTGAGCGCAGCAACTCTTCCGGAACCACCATCTCACCTACCAACTTGATGTCGGAGACCGTGTACCTCTCACCCTCATGCACATTGATCGTAACGTAAATGTCTTTGCGGTTTGGTGAGATGGCAACCTGCGTGGACTCAACTCGAAAATCGGCGTAGCCGCGATCCATATAGTAGGACCGCAAAGTTTCGAGATCACCGCTCAGTGACTCTTTGGCGTAGCGATCATCCTGACGAAACCAGGACAGCCAATTCGCGGTATCGAGAGCGAAGTTCTCGCGAATATCACTTTCATCAAAACTGTGATTGCCGACTATGTTTACTTGCCGAATCTTGGCGCGATCGCCCTCTTTGACATCAACTTTGATCGCGACCGTATTGTTGGGTCGATCTGTTACATCTGTCGTTACCGACACCGCATACTTGCCCCGGTCGTAATATTGCTCGGTAAGAAACTGCTGTACATTGTCGAGAACGGCGCGATCGAACGTTCTCCCTCGCGCAAGACCGACATTGCGCAATGATTCCATCAAATCTTCTGTTTTGATGTCTTTGTTTCCGTCAATCGTGAAGTTTTCGATAGATGGCCGTTCCTTCACTACGATAACCAGCACATTTCCGTCACGGCGCATTTCAACGTCGTCAAACAGAGCCTGGCTATACAATGCTCGAACTGACTCCTGAATTCTTACAGCATCTACCGTGTCACCAATATTAATTGGCAGGTAATTAAACACCGTACCCTCGGAAATTCTTTGCAATCCCTCCACGCGCATATCACCGACTACAAACGAATCTTGTGCGAACGCGAAACCGGAAGGAGCGATCCATAACAGAATTACCGCGAGCAGCGGCTTAGTTAATAATTTAAATTTTCGGGTCGATATTGTCATTGAAGTCTGTTTATGAGCGATGACGTCGGCGATTACACACAATTAGTTAACAATGCGGGCAATGTCATTGTAAAAGGCGAAACTCATCAGGAGCAAAAGCGCGACAATGCCCAGCTGCTGCCCAATCATTTGCGCCCTTTCTGAAAGCGGACTCCCTTTCAAGCCCTCAATACTTTGATAGACAATCTGGCCGCCATCCAGAATGGGAATCGGCAGCAGGTTTAATACGCCGAGACTAATACTGACAAGTGCCAGAAAATTCATAAACGCGTTGAAGCCAGCCGATGCCGAACTGCCCGCATACTGTGCGATGTTGATCGGGCCGCTGATGTTCTTGATTGACACATCACCAGTGACCATGCGCGCCAACATGCGAACAGTAAAGCCGATGGAGGTCCACGTTCTTTCCACGGAACGGGAAATTGAGTCAAACGGCCCATATTGCCGCACGTACCAGTAGTCCTGGATAGCACCGCCGGCCGATACACCAAGGAAGCCCGATTGATTGCCATCGACTTCCCTGGCACCCAAGGTGGTATCAAGCGCGAGTCGTTCGTCATAGCGTACGACTTCAATGACGACCGTTTCGTCCGGCCGCGCGGACACGATTCGCTGCAAATCCGAAAAAGTCGTTACGGTCTCGCCCGCGATCGAGACAATGCGATCGCCCGGCATGATCCCAGCTCTCGAGGCGGCCGCACCGTTTTCCACGGAGTCAATGATCGCCGGTGGCTGCCAGGGCTGAAATCCAAGCCCATCAAACAGGACTCCAGGTTCCGTCAGGCGCGTCGCTTCTCCACCTACATCAATGACCGCAGTGCGGCGCTGCCCTTCGCTATCCTCCAACCCGAGTGTCACCTGGCCGTCACCGATCAGTTCATCGAGCATGGATACCAGGGCCGTCTCCCAATCGCCTGCATCGCGTTCTCCGACCATAACGATCTGGTCGCCGTATTGCAGTCCTGCTTCCGCAGCGTACGACGCGTCTTCGACCTCGCCTACAGCTGGCCGCATCGTCGGTACGCCGTTGACAAAGATCACCCAGTAAGCAAAAAACGCAAACAGAAAATTGAAAAACGGACCAGCCAGCAAGACAGCGATGCGGTTCCAGACGGGTCGATGATTGAATGCCCGCCCCTCGTCGGCCGGATCGATTTGCTCATCTAGACCGGGCCGCTCCCCAAGAAATTTTACATAACCACCCAGCGGAATAGCTGCGATACAAAACTCGGTAGCGTCCTTCTTGCCGACTCGACTCCAGATGGGCTTACCGAAACCAATAGAAAATCGCAGGACTTTCATCCCACACCAGCGGCCAACGATAAAATGTCCGTATTCATGCACAGCGACCAGCACGCTGATCGCTACGACAAATGCCAGAATACTCGTTAGTGCATCGAACACGATAGACGCCTTATCCCGTTTAATATCAACAGTTTAAAAATTTTTCTTAATGATCTAGTACAACTGTATAAAGTGGTCATCCATTCGCTCTGACTGGCAGACACAGGTGCAGTTCCCAGTGAGTCTGACAGCGCCGCTGTGAACCTTTCCTGAACAGCGCGAATAATATCAATTTTCACTGCAGTCCAACCCAGCCAAGCGCCAATGCAAACAGCGGTACAGCAGCGCTTACGCTATCAATTCGGTCCAGCACACCGCCATGACCTGGAAACACGGAGCCGCTATCTTTTACGCCAGCATTTCGCTTGAACATGCTGACGGTCAGATCCCCGACAATGGAGAGCATACTGACCGCCAGGCACAGCGGAACCAGAACAGAGATTTCAGTACCCAAATAGTGGTTGCCAACGGCGGCAAGCAGCAGCACAGCCGTCAAGCCACCCAGAACACCCTCCCAGGATTTCCCAGGACTTATTTTCGGCGCCAGCTTTACCCGACCGAATCCCTTACCAACAAAATAGGCGCCTATGTCGGCAATCCAGACAATCAGCAGCGAAAACAACAGCAGCTGGGCATCCAGGCGGTAGAGGTAATCAAGCGCCGCCCATGCCGGCACCAAGACCAGGATGCCGCATATCCAAACGAGGGGAAGCGGAATCGGGGTTGGAAAAAAGAACATCCAAAGCAGCGCCACCAGCCACCACGCCAGCGCAGTCTTCAGCAAAATATCCAGCACTTCCGGATTCGATAACAGCATGAAAATCGCGATCATTGACGCCGCGACAACCGCGGTAAACCCAACTCGGCTGGCCGTGCCCCCAGCCGCAATCAGACCACCCCACTCCCAGGCACCCGACAGCAGTATCAAGGCGATGATGGCGCGCGCAACAGGCATCGGCACGACAAACAATACGACCGCCAGCACAATGAGCGCCACGATCGCTGTCAATACGCGTTGCTTCAGCATGACGTCAGGCCACCTGGTCCCCGGTATAACCGTAGCGACGTTGCCGGCTGGCATAAAAAGCGAGCGCCTCGTCGAACTGCTGTTCGTTGAAATCGGGCCACAGGCACTCGGTGAACCATAGTTCCGCGTAGGCAAGATTCCAGAGCAGGAAATTGCTGATTCGTTGCTCACCACCCGTCCTGATCAGTAAGTCCGGATCCGGCGCATCGCCGAGTGCCAGTTCCGCCGCAAAGCTTTCGTCATGCATGTCAGCAACAGAAATCTCTCCATTGACGGCCCTGGCAGCAAGTGACTTGGCGGCATTGACTATGTCCCAGCGTCCGCCGTAGGCCACAGCCACTTGCAGTTTCAGGCCGGCATTGTTTTTGGTGACGTCCTCGGCGGCACAAATCTTCTTGACGAGGTCTTTGTGCAGCTGATCGCGCGCTCCAATAAATCTAAGTCGTACATCGTTACGATGCAGCGAGTCGACTTCTCGTTGCAGCGCCTCTAAAAAAAGTCCCATCAAACGACTGACTTCGTCCTCGGGTCTGCGCCAGTTTTCACTGCTAAACGCAAACAACGTCAGGTAGGAAACGCCACGTTGGGCGGCCAATTCGACCGTTTGTCGAACCGATTTTACGCCGGCCCTATGTCCGGCATGGCGCGGTTTCATGCGGGATTTCGCCCATCGACCGTTGCCATCCATTATGACCGCAATGTGCTGAGGAACGGCGTCGCCCTCGAATGGCTGCGATTTTTTCTGTGAATTACTCACCTTGTTAAGAACCCGGGTCAGATTTCCATCAGCTCGCTTTCCTTCTGCGCGAGCGTCTTGTCGACTTCAGCGATATGCTTGTCGGTAATGGTCTGAACCTCGTCCTCCGCACGTCGCTCATCGTCCTCGCCAATCATTTTCTCCTTGAGCAGGTCTTTCATATCTGAAAGTGCGTCTCTGCGAATATTGCGAATCGCGATGCGCCCGCCTTCGGCTTCCTGGCGGACCAGTCGGATCATGTCTTTGCGTCGTTCTTCGGTCAGCGGGGGCAACGGTACCCGTATGATCGTGCCGGCCGTCGCCGGGTTGAGCCCCAGATCAGAGGTCATGATCGCTTTTTCAATGGCCTGGACCATCGATTTTTCCCACGGCGATACGGTCAATGTTCGCGAATCTTCAACATTGACGTTGGCGACCTGATTCAGCGGCGTTGCGGTGCCGTAGTAATCGACTGTTATGTGATCGAGGAGACTCGTATGCGCTCGTCCGGTGCGAATCTTGGTGAATTCCTGACGCAAGGCCGCCACGCTCTTGTCCATGCGTTCTGATGCGTCTTTTTTTATTTCCTCAATCACGCTATTCGTCCTCTGGATTCAAAGGTAACGCCTCAGGCAGTCACCAGTGTGCCTACGTTCGGATCTGTCATTGCATTAACCAGCGTGCCTTTCTCGGCCATGCTGAATACGCGCAATGGCAGGTTGTTGTCACGACACATGACTATCGCCGTGGCGTCCATTACATTCAGTTTGTCGACCAAAACCTTGTCGAACGAGACCGTGTCAAACAGGGAGGCATCGGCATTTATCTGGGGATCTGAATCGTACACACCGCTGACTTTAGTCGCCTTCAGCATCACATCCGCGTTGATCTCAATCGCGCGCAAGCTGGCCGCGCTGTCCGTCGTGAAAAACGGGTTCCCGGTTCCGGCAGCAAATATAACAACTCGCCCCTTTTCCAGGTGGCGCACTGCGCGCCGACGGATATAGTCCTCGCAGACCTCGTTGATCTGAATGGCCGACATGACCCTGGCGAAGATGTCGGTGGCCTCGAGCGCATCCTGTATTGCCAGCGCATTCATCACGGTCGCCAACATGCCCATGTAATCGCCTGTAACGCGATCCAATCCTGCCCTGGCCAGACCTGCACCACGAAAGATATTGCCGCCACCGATTACTATTGCAACTTCGATGCCGAGTTTCCGGACAGCGGCAACTTCTGCGGCAATCCGCTGAATGACCTCCGGCTCGATACCGTAGTCCAGCTCACCCATTAACGCCTCACCACTCAGCTTGAGCAGGACACGTTTATAGAGTGCCGGAGCTTCGGTCATATTGATTTCCCTTCCTTAATAATCTACCCAGGTTCTTCGCCCAATCTCACCGCGACGAGGAGGACCCGAATTCTAGCTCAAGACAGCGGTCTTCGGCCATTTTTTTGACAATTTTCAATAATTTAGAACAAATGCTTAAATCATTAGCTAACTAAGATGCCTTAACCCGTCTTCTGCTTGCTTTCTTCAATCTGTTTCGCCACCTCTTCTGCGAAATTCTCTTCCTTCTTCTCAATGCCCTCGCCCACTTCGTAACGGACAAAACCGGCAACTTCTGCGCCTGCGCCCAGCAGTAGCTTGCCAACCGTGACATCGGGGTCTTTTACGAACGGCTGTCCGACCAGCGTGATTTCCTTCAGATACTTGGCTACCCGTCCGGTCACCATCTTTTCAATGATTTCCGGCGGCTTGCCGGATTCGGCCGCCTGTTCGGCAAAAATTCGCCGCTCCCGTTCAAGCGTCTCTGCCGGCACGCCGTCTTCTGCTACACATACGGGGTTTGTCGCGGCAACATGCATCGCAATGTCGCGCGCGAGGGCCGCATCGCCACCTTGCAATGACACGACTGCGCCAATGCGCGCGCCGTGTGTGTAGGACCCGAGATGATCTGCTGCATCGATTCGCACAAAACGGCGCACGGAGATATTCTCACCAACCTTTGTGATCAACTCAGTCCGCGCGGCTTCGACCGTGCGGCCATCAGTCAGCGATTCTGCAGCCAGCGCCTGAACGTCTGCAGCATCGCCTGCAAGTACACAGGCAGCAACCGCCTCCGCATACCCGATGAAGTTTTCATCCTTGGCGACGAAATCCGTTTCGGAGTTGATCTCCAGCATGGCTGCTTTCGAACCATCTGTCGTGATAACCACGCGTCCATCGGCCGCGACTCGACCTGACTTTTTGTCGGCCTTGGCCTGACCGGACTTGCGCAGTAACTCAATCGCGCTGTCCATATCGCCGTCTGTCTCGACCAGCGCTTTCTTGCACTCCATCATTCCTGCGCCTGTGCGCTCGCGAAGCTCTTTAACCTTTGATGCACTAATAGCCATCACTTACTACCTCTAAATGTATGTATAGGTGACCCGCAGCGACTCCGACGACTGCCGCGAAACTGCCTAGTCGGCCTCTTTTTTGGCCGCCGTCTTTTTAGACACCTTTTTAGTGGCCGCCTTCTTGGTTGCCGTCTTTTTGGTCGCAGGCGTCTTCGCCGCAGTCTTTTTGGCATCCTCCTTGACCGCGTCACCGCCCGCTGCAGGCTGATCTGCAGCAGTCTCGTCCTTCGCTTTTTCTTCAGCCTTTTCAGCGGGTTTCGCCTTCGCTTTTTCTTCAGCCTTTTCAGCAGGTTTTGACTTCGCTTTTTCTTCAGCCTTTTCGGCGGGTTTCGCCTCAGCTTCTGGCGCTTCCGCAGCGTCCGCGGGCGCCTTGGCGGCCTTTGTGTCCGCAACTTTCGCATCCGCCGCCGCTTTCGTGACGTCTGCTTTTTTCTTCACAGTCGCCTTGCGCGCAGGCCTGCGGCCGGATTTCTTCTTGCTCGCCCGTTTCGGCTTGCCGTCTTCGTCCAGTTCGACAAATTCGTCTTCGCCCAGGGCGACCTCGGGTAACGACGCCTTGCCATCAAGGACAGCATCTGCGATCAGGGTGGCATACAGCGTAATTGCGCGCATCGCATCGTCGTTGCCAGGAATGACGTAGTCCACGCTGTCCGGTGAACAGTTAGTGTCGACAATCGCAACAACGGGAATCCCCAGTTTTCGCGCTTCACGCACAGCGATATCTTCATAATCGACGTCGACCACAAACAGGACATCCGGCAGGCCAGTCATTTCCTTGATGCCGCCTAAGCTTCTCTCAAGCTTGTCCTGCTCACGACGCCAGCCAAGCGCTTCTTTCTTGGTGACACGATCGAATCCGCCATCTTCGGCCATTGCCTCGAGATCCTTGAGGCGTTTGACTGATTGGCGCACCGTTTTGTAATTGGTAAGCATGCCGCCCAGCCAGCGATGGCTGACATACGGCATTTCGCATCGCAATGCCTCCTTGCGAATAGAGTCCCTTGCCGCACGCTTGGTGCCGACAAAAAGGATCTTACCGCCGTCCGAAACGATGGTCTTGATAAACGCATACGCGTCTCGAGCCATGGGCAGGCTCTTCTCAAGATTAATGATGTGGATCTTGTTACGCTCGCCGAAAATGTAAGGTGCCATTTTCGGGTTCCAGTAGCGGGTCTGATGACCAAAGTGCACGCCAGCCTCAAGCATCTGGCGCATAGAAACGTCTGCCATGAAAGTATCTCCGGGTTAGGCCTCCGCACACCCCGTCGCAC
>JBPCYD010000182.1:0-61842 GCA_051007895.1 Woeseiaceae bacterium | reverse complement strand
GAATTTGAAACGGGCGATAATGACTCGGTAGAACAAAGCGACATATTCAATCGATTTATTGCGGATATGGACGCAGCAACGGCGGAGGATGACGAGATTACCGATCTTGATATTGGTGACGCGAAATCCGCGATTGCAACATCCAGTGAAATTGTCGAAGCGGAATATCGCGTTCCCTATTTGTCGCATGCACCCATGGAGCCGATGAACTGCACGGCATGGTTGCATGACGGAATGTGCGAAATTTGGACGGGCACTCAGAATCCTCTTGGCTTTGCGGCAGAAGTTGCCGATACGCTCGAGATGGATGTCGACGATGTGCGGTTACACAATGCCTATCTCGGAGGCGGATTCGGTCGGCGCGCGTTTCCCGATTACACCCTGCAAGCCGCCAGGATAGCGGCCGAGGTCCCGTACCCGGTCAAGTTAATCTGGTCACGTGAAGAAGACATGCGCCACGATCACTATCGACAGGCAAGCGTGAGTCGCTTTCGCGCGGGTCTCGACAGTGACGGCAAGCCGACGGCGTGGATCAATCAATATGTCGACAAACACGATCCGAAAGAGGCGCCCTACCCGCCGTACGGCATCGATAATCAGTACATTCATTATGCCGAGTCGGCAACACATGTGCCGTGGGGCTTCTGGCGAAGCGTCGACCACTCGTTACACGCTTTTTTTACTGAATCCTTTGTTGATGAACTGGCTTTTTCGGCCGGCAAGGACCCATACCAGTACCGACATGACCTGCTGTCCAACAAACCGCGATTTCAGAAAGTGCTCGACCTCGCCGCGGAGAAAGCAGACTGGGACGCGCCAATGCCTGAAAACTGGGGCCGTGGCATCGCCGTGCATAAATCATTCGGAACGATTGTTGCCCAGGTCGTCGAAGTTGAAATTGTCGACGGTCGGGTGTTCCCAAGGCGGGCAATATGTGCGGTCGATGCGGGATTCGCAATGCATCCTGACGGCATCAAGGCACAGATGGAAAGCGGCATTGTCTATGGTCTGACGGCCGCACTGTATAGTGATATTTCGATTCGTCGCGGCGCCGTGGCGCAGAGTAACTTTCATGATTACGAGATGCTGCGCATGAACGAATCGCCGGAAATCGAAACTTACATCATAAACGGCGGCGGAAAGGTGGGCGGTGCAGGTGAACCTGGCACGCCGGCAATTGCCCCGGCGCTCGTGAACGCTATATTCAATGCTACTGGCAAACGCATCCGTGAGTTACCGGTGAAGCTGCACGACCTAACAGACGGCAATCTCGAATCAAAAGATGTTGCGTAAAAAAGCCCCGACTGTGTCGGGGCTTTTATGATCATCGCTGGCATTCAGTCGGTGCGGCTGGTCACCTCAAGCAGATGGTAGCCAAACTGGGTTTTGACAGGCCCCTCAACCGAACCCACATCGGCACTGAAAACCACTTCGTCAAACTCCTTGACCATCATTCCCGGGCCGAATTCGCCAAGGTCACCGCCCTTTTGGCCGGACGGGCAAGATGAATGCTGCTTCGCCAGGTCACTAAAGTCGGCGCCCCCCGTAATTTCGTCCTTGAGCGACTGACATTGCTCTTCAGAATCTACCAATATATGTCGTGCCGTTGCTTTGGCCATTTTGTTGTTCCCCCATTTTACAGATTGCCGGATTATGGACTAATCTGTCACAAAATGCGGCGTGAATTCGGGGCAATAGTAGCCATGCCACCCGGGTTTTTTGATTCGGGTGACAATGTGAATATATGACCAATCAAGTAGGGGGAGCCTGATGTGAAAACAGAAATGAGGACCTGGACCGAAGCGACAACTTCTATGCCCGATAGGTGGAATCCGCGCAGCCGATCGCAAGGGATAGTACAACAATGAGCGTCGCGTACTTCATTGTTCTGAATAAAGAAGATCCGGGTTTCGACGCATACGTCGACGGCAAAATGCTGACTCAACAGCTCGACGAAATTAACGCGGTCGCGGCTAGCCTCGGGCTAAGGGCATTCGAAGACCATGCGTTTCAGGATCTGAGCGAATACGGAGGACCTGACATGGACGTGCAATGGTTCGATGCGGATGAGGGGATAAACTGGGTTGGCACGATAAAGCGACACCTGCAGGAAAACCCCGACGCAATTGCGGATACAGGCGGCGTGGTGGAAGACCTGGATGACTATTGTCGGGTTTTTGAGGAAGCGAAAAAAAGAGGGCTTAAATGGCACCTGGAACTCGATTTTTGAGGTCCGGAATACAGAACAAGCACGGTCTTCAGATGAGGAAGGTTTGAAAGGTCCAAGTTCATTTGAGTCCGCGCGAATGTCTTTTCGCAAACCCGAAAGTGATGATGCCGAAGGAATACTCCGTCGATATGCCGGCGATCCCGATATCGGTGAGTACCTCACCTGGCCGATACATCAGTCTGTGGAAGACACGCGTGAATTCCTGGCTTTCAGCGATGCTGAGTGGCAGAAATCGCCCGCCGGTCCTTACCTGCTGTTCTCACGGCGCGATAAGAGATTACTGGGAAGTACTGGTCTGGCATTCGAGTCATCACAGTGTGCTTCGACGGGATACGTTCTCGCCCGGGACGCCTGGGGATTTGGATACGCATCCGAGGCACTCACGGAAATGAAAAAACTCAGTAACGAATTGGGCGTCGAGCGACTTTATGCGCTTTGCCACCCGGAACATCTTCGCTCCATCAGGGTTCTCGAAAAATGTGGATTCGATCTAGATGGAACAATTTGCGGATGTTGTGAGTTCCCCAATCGAGATCCGGGAAAATTGGCAGACGTTGTTTCCTATTCATGGCGTCGAGGTTAGGATAACGGGCAAAGCGGTTGCGTGGATTAAGACTCGGGATTCGTGAATATGCTCCTATTTGCAGTAATTCTGACTGTCGGAATCGGCCTTGTGCATTCTGTGCTGGGCGAGCGGTATATTCTGACGCGGCTATTTCGACAACCGCTTCCAAAGCTGTTTGGAGACGATTGGTTCACGAAACAGACGCTTCGATTTGTGTGGCACATACTAACGGTAGCCTGGTTCGGGTTTGCTGCCCTGATGTTTCAGCTCTACGCGGGCACGCCGACGAGATTCGAGCTGCTAAATACAATCGGCATCACATTTGCCGTGACCGGTATGATTGCACTGGTTGCCAGCCGCGCAAAGCATTTGTCGTGGATCGTCTTCGGCGCTATATCTATCATCTGCCTGAATTTTGCTTCTTAGGTAAAAGTCTGAAACCCGCTTGCATGCATGCTCGACTGAATTCTGACAACTTTTCTCAATCGGGCAGGACCGTTGCACGATGAAAATCGCGCTGCGGGGAATGGGGTCGGCGCGATTAACAAAGAAACTCGAGAAGTCCGGGGCAGCCGCGCTGGTTGGTGGTATACAACACGAGCTGTTTTTCGATTCACACTGGCCGAATCCGGATCTTGAGGAATTTCTTTGCCAGGCTGCGAAGAAAGGATCCTTCGATTTGAATCCGTGGATGACATTCACACCGAAAGACTTGGCGGCCGCAGACTTTCATCAGATTCAGGCGCGAAAGGTCGTCGAGGACTCTCAGAAAGACTACGAACGAATGTTCGACGACATTGAACTGTTGCCCTGGATTGGCAACGACCCAAAGCGTCAATACAAAATACAGGAGCAAATTTTTCTTACCAGAATACGATTGAAACCGAACCAGGTTGCGGTAGTCGGTCAATGGACCGCAGAATATGTGGTTCCAAGCGCTGTTCGAAAAATATTTGAACATGCCCAGTTCGATGGCATTGAATTCAGACCTATAGTCAATACCCGTACCGGCTCGCCGCATGACGACTATCATCATCTGTATTGCAATCATGCGCTGGATTCCCGGGTGCTTGATTTAGCGTCTCCCGAGTTTGAATCGACCCGTCCCGAGCAACAGGGTTACGACTCCCTGGGTTGCCTTTGCTACGAACCACAGGTGTTAGATAAGGCCCGCGATTTCAATCGGACCGGAGAAATGATGGTTGGATTTCAGTTTCCCGGTTGGGTAGTTCGATCATCGGTTAGTGATCTGTTTCGCGAAAACAAACTTCGTGGCTGGGCATTCGAGCCGGTTCTGGACGTGAAATCTGATGCCTATCAGGATTACACAGAGTTGTGGTCCTCTTTCTACGCGATGCTTGCCAGGTGCAGGAAACACACTGTCCGATGCCGCAAAATTTAGAGTATGGCTAATGTGATAAAGTGAGTCGGGCGTTGGCAAATCGCACCAGCGCCAGGGATTTCCCAATGCAATTAGTCCTTCGTCATGTCCAGAATTGAAGAAAAGCTGCACAGTATCGGCGAGTCCCTCCCGCAACCCAAGGAGCCGGTGGCAAATTACCTGGGTTGCAAAGTTTCTGGTAAAACGTTGTACGCATCGGGACGCGTTAGTATTACTCGCGGTGAATTGGGCACCGACCTTGATGTCTCCCAGGGTCAGGTGGCGGCGAAGGAAGCAATGCTGGATATTCTCGCAATAATCAAGCGGGAAATTGGAGATCTCGATAGAATTCAAAGTATAGAAAAGATGATCGGATTCGTCCGATCTAGTTCATCTTTCACCGAACAACCCAAAGTCATTGACGGCGCTTCGGACCTGCTGGTACACCTCTTTGGCGCGGCAGGACAACATGCCAGAACGGCAACAGGAGTTGCGCAACTGCCGTTTGGAGCCGCAGTCCAGTTGGAACTCATTCTCAGTATCAAAGAAAACTAGAGGACGGAAACTGTGTCAAATTTCGTCACTATCTCCGGTGGTTGCCATTGTGAGAATATCCATTTTTCATTGCAATGGCCTGCGCCGACACCTGAAATAGTGAGCAGGACCTGCGGTTGCGCCTTTTGCCGTAAACATGGTGGAGTGTGGACCTCTCATCGCGAAGCGCAGCTGGCTATCAAAGTTAACGACAGTGCATTACTCTCAAAATATCGTTTCGGTACTGGAACCGCGGATTTCTATGTTTGTAAACGCTGTGGCGTCGTTCCTGTTGTCGTATCTCAGATCGAAAACCGTCTTTTCGCGGTGGTAAACATCAATGCTTGCGAAACTCTGGACGCGTTTAGGTTGTCAAACAAGTCAAGCGATTTCGATGGCGAGGGCACGGCCGACCGACTCAGCCGTCGGAAAAAGAATTGGATACCGCATGTTGACATTACGGCGCCAGGGCACTGAGATTTCATCGTTATTGCCGCACTGGACGTGTCGATTGCCGGCAACTCAGGTGGCGGAAAATCTGCGCTCGCACACTATCTGTCAAACCGATTTTGCAGAGTATTGCGGACCGGACCACCAAAATTCGAATTCTCGGTGGAAGCGCTGAAAAGTGCGTAACAACGCAGGCACTGCAGGAATCATTCATATGTCGAATTTTTTTCAAAAGAAACGAGTTTTTCTCATACTCGCTGTCTCCGGTATGTCGCTGGCAACGGGTTGCAATACAGATACCGACGAGCCTACGGTTACTGAGAAAGCGCTGGACGAACTGCAATCGAAATACGACGAACTCGTCGAGGACAAACTTGAAAGCCCTGTTCAATGGGCAACTGACGATTTGGAAAATATTGGCGATTGGGAATACAAGATTATCGAATTGCCAACCGCCGCAGCAGCATCACTCGAAACAACATTCAACGAGCTTGGCAATGACCGCTGGGAAGTGTTCTGGATCGAGGACGTGCAAGACAACTATCGCGTCATGCTCAAACGACCGTCGAGGAGCTATCTGAGCCGGATTCCGCTAACGCAGATTGGTCGCTTCGTCATCGACGGTACAGTCGACAACCAGGAATAGGAAGCGCACTCGACACGTACAAACGGCGACATTATGGTTATTGATTGACCATAAAATGTGCGACGGAATCAGGGTCGTCGGTCATGGCAGCAGATATAATGACGCCATTGCCACACGTGTTGAACGGAAGACCGGAGCTCGCAGATGATAGGTAATAAGCGCTACCTGGCGTTTCGCACGGAACGGCTCGAAAAACAGAATCGATGGCTGACTATTCTGGTCAGCGCAATCATAGTCGTTTTAGTGGTTGCAATAACCGCAGGCCCGGCTCTCGTCAGAGCCCTCGGAGAAGATGCCGCTCCAGGAAACCTGGATTCTTCAAAGCAGGCAGGCGACCTGGAAAATTAGCCTGCTAAACTGATAACGATTGAATCTCGGGCAGCTTCGAAGACACGCTGGCGGCGCTTTAATACTCATACTCTACCAATAGAGAAACACCCTAAATAGAGCAATATTCGGCCTTCGATGCGACAATATCGGAGAGAACGAATCAAACGGGGACCAAAACCATGCAATCGAAGCTTGTTCTTGCGCTGACACTCTTAACGTTGCCTTTGGCCGCAGCGGTTGCAAATGATGCAGAAGAACGAAAGGCGGTTTTAGCCGTTATCGATGCTTTTTTTGTCGGCATGACCGCAAAAGATATTGATTCGATGCGAAAAATTATGACTGACGATGGTGTACTTTACGGCTACCGTGAGACATCGGAAGGCTTGTCCGTATTCAACCCAACGCATGCGAACTACCTGGAAAGCCTTGCTGCGCGCGAGAGTGTACCGGTCGAGCGCTACTGGGAGCCTACAATAATGCTGCACGATCGACTTGCGACGGTCTGGACGCCATACGACTTTTACAGCGATGGCGTGTTTAGTCACTGTGGCGTCAATAATTTCAGCATGTTAAAGACCGACGATGGCTGGAAAATCGCCGGTATCGTTTTTTCCATGGAGCCCGATGGCTGCGAACCCAGCCCGCTTGGCCCACTCCAGACGGAATGACCGCGATGACCCGCCACCTGATCACAGTGCTGCTATTGATTGTTGCCGTTATATTTTATTCCATCGGCGCCGCAGGCCCGGGAATTGTATTTCTGCTGCTAGGCGGCATTGCGGAACTCGGTTTCTGGCTGAGACTTTTCAAAAGACAGTAGTTCCGGTGGACGGGACTTCCATCTCAGAGCTTTGTTCGCCGATACATGTGACCTAAGGCTTCGACTTTATGCGCCAGGTTTCCCGGCGGCGAATTGCGCATTACTTCAAATCTGCAAAACGAGATAGATCGGGTGCATGCTTTCGCTCTCGGTTCAATTCCACTTCGTGAATCGCTGCGCCCAGATCGCGCAGAAACGGCAGTCCGATTTCGTCGTACTCGTAGACGTTATCGTTGAACGTCTCATTTTCGTTGGCGTAAATCGTGGCAGCGAGAATAAATTCGACGCTGTTTTCCAGGTCAATAATGTAAGCAGCATCAGTCAAAAAACCGTAGGCATCACCCACCTTGTTAAAGATGCGAACGTGGTTCGGAATTTCATTTCCTGCACCCCCAAACATAAGAAACTTAACAAAGCCATCAGGATACTGTTTGCGATCACTATAAATGCCGCTATCCACGGGATATGTCGACATATTTCGATAAACAAACTGATAGTCCTCGAGCGTTAAATCAAAACGGCGATCCGGGCTAACGGAGTCAGGAAACATCAGCGCCTGGACTACATCGTGCAGATCTTGTAATGGAAAAGCGTTTTTCTCGGCAAAGTCCTTTGGATCCTTTTGCAGCTTGCCGTCAATGACCTCTGCCTGTCCAAGCCGCACTGGCGTTTCGCCGACAAAAGACGTTCCGCTGTATTGCGAATCCTGCTCAAACAGCACGACGCCGCGATCGACAAAACGAATCGGGTTCGTATGCCGGTTTTCCTCAACACTCAGCGCGATCTCGAGCCGATGCATGATGCGTGTATCCTTGAGCCCCTTAGCTCGAAGCGCTTCATTCAGTTGTTCTTGCCCGAGAAATTCATACAATCGATTGAAGGCATCATTATCGCTGACAAGGAGTATTTTTCGAATGTAGTGACCAACGGACGGCAATCCAGTCGACGAAGAAAGGTCTTCGAGCGCCGCTATCTGCGAGTTGCGAACGGCCCCGGTCAACATTGTTGAATTTCGATCCAGACCTTTGATATCCAGGCCGTTTAGTTTTTCCAATGCGAGCAAAGCAGTGGGCAACTTGACCGTGCTGGCGGGATAAAAATACTCGCCGGAGTCCAACCGATAGCGATACGAAGTAAAAGACGGTCGATTATCGACGTCACGATCTATTTGCGTGTAGATTATTTGCAGGCGATGCTTTTCGGGGTCCTGCATTACAGTGCCAAACCTGTCGGCCTGGGACCTTAACAAGTGTTCTAGTGAGCCGCTCCACTCACTATGTTCGGTACATGCCACCAACCCCAGCGAAGCCGTCAGGACCTTCGCCCAGCCTGTCAATGTTGGATTCAAACGCATTCTGCAAGTATCGATGTCTGGTGAAAAAAGGCAATCGGGGGGGTAGAGTGGAAGCCCCTGCCAGGAGGAAGCAAACTGTGTCCGTATCACGATTGAAGCACATCACCAGGATCGGCGTCGAGCAAATGGGAGACCTTGCCGACAGCCTGAATGACTCGTCGGTTTTGCGCCTGGAAAACCTCGATACCAACATTCGACCGCCTGCTTCAGCACTGGAGCAGACCAGGATCGCGATCGACGACGATGACGCAAATAGCTATTTGCCGTTCCTGGGACTCGACTGCCTGCGACGGGCGGCGACATCGCTCGTCAGTCGTCAGTCTGCACAGGAATACGATTGGAAGACCGAATCGGTCATCAGTGCAGGGGGACTTTCAGGCATTTTAAATACACTCCTGGCGATCCTCGAGCCGGGTGACGAGGTCCTGATGACCGATCCCACCTACGTAGGCCTGATCAACAGGGTGAGGCTGGCTGGCGGTGTTCCGCGCTTTGTTCCATTGGTGCCCGGCGTCGACGGCTGGAATCTTGACCATGATGCACTGCGTGAGATTTCGCCGCAGTCAGTCAAGGCGGCTTTATTCATGAGTCCGTCGATGCCAACGGGTGCCGTACTTGACCAGGCAGACTGGCAGGCGATAGTTGACTTCTGCCAACGCGCCAACTGTTGGCTGATCGACAATACGGCGATGGAGAGAATACTTTTCGATGGCCGACAGGTTATTCACCCAGCCTCTTTTCCCGACATGCGCGACAGAGTCATCACCGTTGGGAGTGCCTCCAAGGAATATAGAATGATCGGTTGGCGGGTCGGGTGGGTGGTTGGACCCGCTACTATAGTTGCGGACATTGCACGCGTCAGCATCTCGAACGTAGTCTGCCAGACAGGCATCGCAATGTCGGCTGTCACTGCTGCTCTTGAGGATGACAACGACGGCATAGACCGGTTCGTGACCGAGTTGCAATCGCGTCGAGACCTTATACTGGATGAACTCGCCGACTTCTGCGTAATACCACCGCACGGCGGCTGGTCACTGCTGGTGGACGTGTCGCCGTTGGGACTTGATGGCCCTGCAGCTTCTGAAATGTTGCTGAGCAAGGGCCAGATCGCCGCCACTCCAATGATTAATTGGGGCGGCGATCACTGTGGTAATTATGTTCGTATCGTATTTTCCAATGAGTCCATTGATCGGTTGCGCGGCATTGGCGATCGCTTTCGAAGATCTCTGAAAACATCTTAGGACAGGCGGTTATTCACTATGGCTCAAAGACACACCGTAAAGAAAGCGCTGCAGTTGGTTGCTGCATCCGAAGACAAGGCATATGGCGTCCTGCTGGAGCACGGATCCCTCGAACTCGGCTATTACAAGCCCGACCGAGTCGACACCCAGCAGCCGCACAGCCAGGACGAAATCTATGTCGTTCAGTCAGGCACCGGGATGTTCGTGCTTGGCGATGAACGACAGCCATTCGAACCTGGTGAGGCGCTGTTTGTGCCTGCCGGGGTTGTGCACCGGTTTGAGGATTTCACGGACGATTTCGCCGCATGGGTTGTCTTTTATGGACCGAAAGGTGGCGAGTCATCCGATGCCTGAGTATCGCAGACACCTGATTCTAGTCCTGCTGGTCGCCCAACCCGTAATTGCCAGCGTGAATGACCTTGATTGGATGTCGGGTTGCTGGGCCGCAGATAACCGCGAAACCGGATCCATTGAGTACTGGACACCACCTGCCGGTGGCACGATGCTTGGTGTTAGCCGGACCGTTGCCGACGGCAAAACCATTGCGTTTGAGTACCTGCGTATTGAGACCGACGACGACGATGCCATCGTCCTGGTCGCTTCGCCCTCAGGACAGCAGACGGCGCGCTTCGAACTTATGGATATGTCGCTGCGAGAAGTTGTATTCGTCAATCCGAACCATGATTTCCCGCAGCGAATCATTTACCGTTTGATTGGTGATAACAAGCTTCACGGGCGAATCGAAGGTACGCGAAACGGTCAGGCGACCAGCGTCGATTTTCCTATGAGCAGAATTAGCTGCGACGTCGATCACCCGGGCCGCTAGGATTTTCAGCTGTCGCCAGTGATGAGGATACGTCCGTGATTCAGGTCGACAACCAGACGACTTCCAGGATTTCCGTCAGGCCGGCAGCTCGAAACTTGGGCGGGCAGTTATCAATATCATCGTACTCGGCTACGCGACGCAGATCGGACCATGCGACCGCTAACTCTTCGGCCGACACAGCGAAAGGCGGGCCCGGGGTAATTGATTGATCATATTCGAGGGTTATGATCATCTTGGTCGCGCCGGGACGCAGTAGATTCCGGGTGTGTTCGGCGTAAGCCGTACGCAGCGCTTCAGGCAATGCAACCAGTGCGCCACGATCAAAAAGCGCGTCGAACGGTTCGTCCTCAAAACAAAAATAGTCGCCACAATACAGCGTCAGTGGAATTTCGACGGCGCGGTATCGATCGAGATACTCGCCTTCCTCGAGCCGATATGCCAGATCGTGCTCTGCGAATAGTTGCTCTATCGCGATCTCGGAAAGCTCTATGCCAACCACTTCATGGCCCTGATCTGCCAACCACAACAGGTCTGGAGTCTTGCCGCAAAGCGGCACCAGGACCCGGCTGCGTCGGTTTCCATTAGATTCTATCGACGGCCAGTGCGCTTTGAGTCCGGCGTTGCCGTCCTCTTCATGCCATCCTGTGCGGCCTTTTGCCCATCGAGCAAGCCAGTCTTCAGTCATAATTTTTTGCTTACCACTACCCGATTATCCAGTGGGAAGAATGCTGCAACGGATCGACAATGCTACCCGCGAACGACGTTCGTCGCATCACAAATTATCGAGGGTCACGGTAGGGACAAATTCGAAAACCGGCGCCAAGCGCTGGTTTACCCGCGGGGACCTATGAAGGTACTATCTGCGGCCTGAATTGACCGCCAGAACAGGCGGTCATTTGTTTTTTGAGATAATTTTTCATGACGACAGCGACAATTATTGACGGCAAGGCCAAAGCAGCCGAACTCTCCGACTCCATCACCAAAACAACGGCGGCACTAATTTCTGACCAAAATGTAACGCCGGGCCTGACCGTGGTCATTGTCGGCGAAGACCCCGCAAGCCAGGTTTACGTCAGAAACAAGCAGCGGACGGCCAATGCATGCGGCTTCAATTCGGTACAGCACAGTCTCGGCGCGGATGCCACTCAGGATGAAATTCTGGCATTGATCGATTCGTTGAACAAAGACGAGTCGGTGCACGGCATCCTGGTGCAATTACCGCTGCCGGCGCACCTTGACGAACAGGCAATTACTCAGGCGATTCTGCCCACGAAAGATGTGGATGGATTCCACTTCCAGAACATCGGGATGCTTACCGCAGGCCACCTCGACAACGCGTTCGTGCCCTGCACCCCTGCTGGGTGCATGCTCATGATCGAGGACCGGCTAGGCAAGGACTTATCAGGCCTGAATGCCGTCATTATTGGACGCTCGAACATTGTCGGCAAACCGATGGCGAGTTTGTTATTGAAAGCCAATGCAACCGTGACCATTTGCCACAGTCGGACAAAAGATCTCCCGGCAGTCGCGCGGAACGCAGATATCCTGGTTGCAGCAGTCGGTCGCGCAAAAATGGTCAAGGGTGACTGGATAAAGCCGGGCGCCGTTGTGATCGACGTCGGCATAAACCGAATCGAGGTTGAGGTTGATGGAGAGCTGAAGAACCGCCTCGTTGGTGACGTGGACTTTGACGATGCAAAAGCTGTCGCGTCCGCCATCACCCCGGTACCTGGCGGCGTTGGCCCGATGACAATTGCGTTGTTGATGCTAAATACGCTGCGTGCCGCTGAACGTTCAAAAAGTTAAGGTTTACCACACGTCGGTCGTCAAAAACTGCGCTTGGATTCAAGCAGGAACTGCACATCGTCAATCGACGAATCCCCGTCCAGTGGGAAAGCGATGTCGAAGTGGATTACATCTCTTCCGCTCGATCGGGTTGGCACCAGTCGCAGGCCAATACCGACGTCCTTCAGCCAGCCTATGGAAGGTGCACCGAGTGGATTGTCGCCCCAGGTTCTGCCGATATCAGCAAAAACTGCGCCGCCGACACGCGCCAGCTTGAAAGGATACCAGTCAGTGAAATAACGCTGCTCAGCGGAAAACAGCAGCCTCGACTCCCCGGTCTGATAACGTAATGGATAGCCGCGAAGACCGGTATCGCCACCGAGTTCGGTGACGTTGTCGAGGTCGAGCCTGTTACCGCGGCTGGCATCCAACGTCATATAGAACAGGCGTTTGTCGGAGATCTGATTGTAATAACGGATATTCAGCGACAGTTCCGTGTTGGCCGAACGCTCGTCATCTACTCGCCCGCTGAGGGAGGACGACAGCAGCAGCGCACGTTTGGCAATTGAGCCGAATCCGCGACTTGCGTCAATTCGATACACGAGCGAATCCCGGTCAGATCCCATGCCCTCGGTAGCATATCCGATGCTCGCCCACACCCGCGCGCCAATCAGAAAATCTTCAGTTCGCTCAATGGATTCGCGATTGCTCGTAGATTCGTATTTGTCCTGCAAGATCTCGTATCCAACATACGGATAGACCAGTTTGCGGTCAGCAGGAAGCAGACTCGGCAACGTCCCGTCAGTGACAGTCGAAAACTGCTTTTCGTCGTATACAAACCCGGCTATCCAGCGTCGTGCCCATGCTTTATTGAGGCCAGACGAGCGACCGAAGAACAGCGTATGTAATTCAGCTTGCTCGGCGTACTCAGCGACTTCCTCGCCGAGGTCATAAAACGAGACTTCCCGGGTTTGATCAAAGAACGTTCCACCGGCAGACCAGCGACTGTCCAGTGAATAAAAGGGCCGGACCAAGCGGAGGTCAGTCATATTACCATCGGAACTGTCAGCGAAGTTGGTAAATACAGATACCCGACTTCCCCTGACATTGCGGTCGCCATACCGAAAGCTCAGCGAGTCACGATCGACGTCTTCGACATAGGCGACACGTACAGCAACGCCGTGACCCAGCAGGTTTCGTTCTGACAAGCTCACGCGCGCGCGATTTTCTCCACCAGAGCGTGACAAGGATATGCCGGGCATCAAGGTCCAGAGGTCGCGTGTCCAGACGCGAATATCGACAGTGCCGTCGGTATACCCGATTGGTTCGATTTTGGCGTCATACAGATAGGCGTTTTGACGAAGAATGCGCTCCGACTCAGCGAGTAGCCTTGCCGAAAATCGATCGCCGGGCGCAAACAGCAACTGCTCGCGAATCGCCGAATCACGCGTGACTGCGTGCCAACGATTTGCCAGCCTGTAAAGGGACTTGTTTTCGCCCGGCAGCGTGGTATCGAATACGTTCTTCTTTTCAAAAATGATGCTTCCAATTACAGCCCCGGACGTCTCAAGCGCCTCCATCGATGGCAGCTTCTCTTCGGCAGAAGCTGTTGCAACATACAGCGCAAGTACACTGAAAAAAACGGCGAAATTGATGAGGGACCGGGTCACTGTCTAAATTTAGCATTGCCACCCGGCAGCTACGCCAATTTATTTCACGCTTTATGCAACAAGCGACTGCAGCAACGATAGAATATGCCCATTCTGTAATGGGGCACTCGCCCGGGAGCATTGGCGGTGAGGAAAACCGGCGACGAATTTCGAACGATCTGGCAAAAGCCAGGGGAACCGGAGATCGTGCAGATAATTGACCAGCGCCGTTTGCCGCATGAATATGTTGTGCACGACCTGGCCCGTTGGCAAGACGGTGCGGAGGCAATCAGTCGAATGCTCGTTCGTGGCGCGCCATTGATCGGTGCGACCGCAGCATGGAGCCTGTATCTTGCCGCGCTCGAAACAAGCCCGGGCGATGATACAAAGGCCCGCGTAAGACAGGCGGCGGCCGTTATCCGGGAAACACGACCGACGGCCGTTAACCTGGGATGGGCGATCGAACGCGTTCTCGGTGTCATTGAACAATCCGCTGATGACATCGACCTTGCTGAACGCCTTGAGATGGAAGCGAACGCCATCTGCGCTGAGGATATCGACATATCGCGCTCGATTGGTAATCACGGTGTTGGAATCATCGAGCAACTGGCGGAACGTAAGCCCGGAGGTCCGATCAACGTACTCACACATTGCAACGCAGGATCCCTCGCAACTATCAATTACGGTACAGCGACAGCGCCAATCTATTTTGCGCACGACCGGGGCATTGATGTCCACGTATGGGTAGACGAGACACGCCCGAGAAATCAGGGTTCACAATTGACCGCATGGGAATTGGCGGAAAATAACGTGCCGCACACACTGATTGTCGACAATGCCGGTGGGCACCTGATGCAGCATGGACTGGTCGATGTCGTTATCACCGGCACTGATCGCACGACCCGAACGGGCGACGTCGCAAACAAGATTGGCACCTACCTAAAGGCTTTGGCAGCTCGTGATAACGACGTTCCGTTTTACGTGGCGCTGCCGTCGACAACGATCGACTGGAACATCAGTGACGGACTGGCGGAAATTCCGATCGAAGAACGGGAGCCGGAAGAAGTAAGCCGTGTTTACGGCCGCGCCGGCGATTCACTGCTTGCGGTCGATACGGTTGCATCGAAAACCGAGATCAGTAATTTCGCGTTCGATGTGACCCCATCGAAACTGGTAACGGGTTTGATCACCGAAAGGGGCGTTTGCACGGCAAGCGAAACGGGGCTGCTGGAATTGTTTCCTGAATACGGAAAGTCTAAGCACTGAGCCGCGCGCCGAAACCAGGGAACCAGGGAACCTGGTTATTTCGGTGGCGGATTATCGGCAACTATGGGGTCAAGCCTGAATCGATAAATGCGACAGGTCCGCGCGGTCGCCAGCGTTTGCCCGGGGCCGATTGGCTCGAAGCTTGATTTTCGAATAGCGCGCAATGCGGGTTTGGCAAATATCCTGTGGGTTTTATCTGTAACGACTGCGCGGGAGATTTTGCCGTTTGCGCGAATCTTAAAACACACGGTCGCCTCTCCCTCTATTCTGTCGCGACGCGCGATGCTCGGGTATTTGGGGAATGCCGTCAGTGCCGGGACTCTATCGGTGTTCGTGTCCGTAAAATGCCTGACCATGGAGGAGCGCGACTGCGAAAAGCTCGCTGTCGCAAGTAACGACAGGCCCAGACAGGCCACGACAGCGAATAACGTCCGTCCGGGATGATCTTCGTCGAACCGTGTCACTGGATTTCCCGCTCGGGTTTTATTCGGGCCGCGGGGCATCTTCAGACGTCTTTTGTCGATCGTCGATCTCGATTTCCGGGCGCACCGGATGGACGGCGTCCATGTACATCGAACGAGCTACTTTCATGGTCCTTGCGCCAGGGTTTAGCGCCTCACCTTTCGTGAGATCCTGCTCCGCCTTCTCCCATTGTTTCATTTGAATATAGACAACGGCCCGGTTGTTATAGCCGCGCCAATTCTTGTCGTTGCGGGCGAGAAGCAGATCGCAGTATTTGAGTGCCTCATCATATTTGCCGAGCTTCACGTACCCGGCGCACAGATTGGATAGAGCAGCTTCATGCTCGCGGCGGCCCTGTGCAAACTTGAGTCCCTTCAAAGTAAGCTCCACGCCTTCCTCGTCCCTACCCGCCAGCAACGCCTTGGCACCATCATCAAGCGGTATATTTCGCGGCCCGATGACCGTCTGCGTGTTTGGGTCGCGGGCGATGCGATCCGCCCCCTGGCCCCAACAAAGCGGCGCCAGTAGCACGGTGCATACCAGGATGATTATTCGACTAAACATGTGTTCCAGCTCCCGCGGTCCAAGCTATTCTAGCAGTGTGCTAAAACTTTTTTGCGGCTATAAAAATCAGCAACTTAGAAGCTCCTTACGCATCCGTAATCGGGCTGATTCGACGCTTCCCTGCGGTATCGACTTGCTGACACAACGCCTGCCCGCCCGAGTACGACGTCCATTTGATCAGACCAGATTTTTCTCGGAAAATTCAATCGTTCTGCGCCAGGAAAGACGTGCGGGTTGATCGTCTTATCTGGTCGTCGTATCGTCATGAAATTCGTGATTCGCGCCCGGATACTGATGCCTAGTGCTACTTTCCAGGCGGCGTCCAGCACGCCGGTGTACACCGGCGTGCCAGCGCTCACTCGGGCGTCCGTTTCACCATAATGATCTGGCAGCGGCACCCGTAATCCTGTCGGGCGCAATAAAGGACCGCAAGGGCCGGATTATATGAGAAATAGTCGGCCAAGCCCGACCGATGGTCGCGGCAAGTCTTGCACGCACGATACCGCCAGACTAGCTGGCGGTCTTTACGCGTCCGGCGATATTGGAAAAATCCAGTCCGCCACTACCGTCATCGATAATGGTCAGGTCTTGTTCGACATCACTCACGTTTATGCTGCCGGAGCCATCATCAACGGTGACACTTCCGGCCACGCCGCGAATTCTGATACTCCCCGAACCATCATTGACCGTGATATCGCCACCTACACGGTCTGCGCTAATGGATCCTGATCCGTCGTCGATTTCGATCTGACCGCCAACGTCCGTGAGTTCGATCGAACCCGATCCGTCGTCCAGCAGGATGTCGCCGCGTACGCCATCAATATCAATCGACCCGGAACCGTCATCAACGGCAAGATGCATATTTTCGGGCATCCGAATCTCTAAACTGACGGACGGTTCATCATTCCAGTTGAACCAGCCGCCTCGTTCAAAGTAGGCAACCAAGACGGCCGTGTCACTATCCTGGCGCAAGGTCAGCCGCAAATCTTCCTCGATTCTTTTACGTGCTTTGTCCTCGTTCCCGCCGGGCACGACAAGCGTTGCAGTGATGGAAATCTCGCTCGCGTTCGCCACACCAACGATGTCGATTGAGCCTGACCCGTTGCCGACACTCAGCGTATCGATACCTCGTGAATCGAGACTCAGTTCGCGAATTTCCTCGTAGTCGTTTCCGGCTGCATGGATCGCACCCGATACCACCAGCGCTATTATTAATATGCCTCGCATTGCGCTACCTCTGATTGAATAAGTCACAATGTCAGTCGCGTCAGGGACACCTGACGTGCCGTACATATGATAGATACCGCAGATCGACGTTTGGTTGCAGTTTAAGCCGCCAGAATTCCTGCCGGTGATAGAATTCAGTCACTTAAGCATCAAACCGAGGGCCGAACGTGCCGCAGACCCGTGATCTTCGCCAGCAAGACGCAGTTGAAGAAACTCCGTCGCCAACGATTCCGAGCGTCGACTTCGACCGTCTGCTGACGTCTGCGGATGAAGTACAGAAACTTCGGGATACCTGTCGGCAGACCGGATTTGTCACAGTCAACAATGCGTTACAGGAATCTACTGCGATCTCGCAGGCCATGCAGCAAATGCATCGATTTTTTGCGCTTCCGGACAGTGACCCCATGAAGCGGTCTGTCTCCGTCAGGACGACAGGGTGTAGATACGGCTGGACGCCGCTTTTCGATGAACCCGCATACCAGCCCGACACGCTGGCGTACGTCGAGTCATTCGACTTCGGCCGTGGTGGAGAAAACGTTTGGCCAGACTTGCCCGGCTTCAGAGCGGATATGAAAAACTGCTGGGACGTTGTCGCCGCAATCGGTGACAGTGTGCTTGAGGCACTCGCATTGGCAGCAGGCCTGGACAGGTTGGTTTTCGCAAGTAGATGTGCATCACGTGAACTCAGCACAATGCGACTCCTGCACTATCCGGAAAACCATGCCCCAATGTCGAAAAACCATGTCGGGATCGCCGCACATACCGATTTTGAGTGCATGACGTTGCTGTTACAAAATGCGCCTGGTCTTGAGCTGCGCAACCGGGCCGGCCAATGGTTTGATGCACCGTCAGATAGAAACCAGGTCGTTGTATTGCTTGGCGACATGATCGAACGATGGACGAACGGTTATTTCCAGGCCACCGGTCATCGCGTGCGCAATTCGAACGAAAAACGCATGAGTATCGTCATGTTCTTTGCCGTAGACGATTCGGTAAGCGTTGCGCCGCTGCCCGACTTTACGACTGCCGACCGACCATCCATGTATGCGCCAGTGAGCCAGCGAGCGCACCTCGCGGCGGAAGTATCGCGAGCCGAGCGCAATCGTGACAATCAGAAGGAATAATAAAACTCAACGCTCGAGGCGTTGCAGCGTTCGATCGAGTTCGGCTCGCGATAGCCATCGACCCCGAACCATTACGCCGAAAATTCGTTTCGTATTGTCAATCAGTTCGAGAGGGTTTGCGTCGAGCAAGATGAGATCTGCCGTCAGTCCGCGTTGAATGGTTCCAAAAGTGTTTTCCGCTTCGAGAAATTGTGCCGCGTTCACAGTGCCCGATCGCAATGCTTCAAAAGGCGTCAATCCGGCATTGACCAGGTATCTGAGCTCCCTGTGCAGAGCAAAACCCGGCACATTGAAGATTTGTGGCGAATCGGATCCAAGTAACAGCCCTGCTCCCGCCCTGGACAATTCTGCGATCAGCCTGTGACGAATGGCGACGGCACGTTCGGCGGTGGTTGCAACATAGTTATCATCATCGAGGATATTGCGCTTGCCGCCTTTCCATTGAGCAATTGTTTCCACCGGCATGTACTTCATTTCCGGCCAACGTGCCATCTCATCAGGGCTGATCGCCTGTAACGTAACGTGCTCAAACAAAGATTCGGTGGGTACATTCCAGACACCGGCGGCGGCAGTTGCCCGTGCTATTGCCGGTATTTTCCCAGGATCCGCCTGATCTGCGATAAAGACACCGAAGAATCCAGACAGACCGCCAGACGGATCTTCGTGTGGAGAAAGCAGCGTCTGCATGTAACCGTCAAGGTGATCGATGGTGGCAATACCGGCATCTAATGCATGCTGCACGCCGACATCCTCGGGCACATGGCCGGCAAACCCGATTCCCAACTGATTGGCTTTCGTCGCTATTGCGTCGAATTCTGCGACCGACAGGCCGGGGTGAATCTTCAGGAAATCATAACCTGCCGCATGCTGCTCAGCGACCATTCTTGTCGCCTGCTCCGGACTGGTTACGCTACGGCCATTGAATGACGGACCAGACGTTATCAATCGCGGCCCTAAGATTTTCTTCGCGTGAATGTCCTGGCGTAACAGCAAGTGTGACGGCTGCCCCAGCATGCCGCGTACCGTTGTCACGCCGTTGGCGACAAACAGTGACAGAACCCGGTCAAGATTACCGGATGAACGTCCGGGCACGTGTCCGTGCATCTCCGCAAGGCCGGGTATCAGGTAGCGATCTGTACCATCAACAATAATCGCGTCATCCGGTACCGCGGTATCTTTAACGTCACCAATGCTCTCGATGGTGCCATTCGTGACAACAACCGTCTGAGACGCAATCACGATCTCGGAGGTCATCGGAATAACGTTTACGTTAACAAATGCGGTAGATGCCGAATGTGCCGCACTCCAACAAAAAATCGCAGCAAATACGGTAAATCCAATAATTTTCATTGAGTTCCCCGACTGGTTATTCATCCATTGGAGCGGTGAAAACCTTATCAGTTCAATCAAAGACTCGGCGGCAACTTCAGATGAGTTTTCTGAGCGTATCGCGGCTGATGTTGCCGCCGCAGACAATCACGACCACATTCTTGCCCGCGTAGTCCGCCGCGAGATTTAGCAGCCCTGCAATCGCCACGCCGGCCGCACCCTCAGGCAACAACTGGTGTGAGTCTATGAGCTCCCGCATCGCGTGCGCGATCTCGTCTTCGGACACTGTCACATAGCGATCCACGATGTCGGCACAGATGTCGAAAGTAATGGCGCCGGCCTCAATGCCGCCCGCTGTGCCATCAGACAATGTCTTTTCACTGGGCAGATCGAGAATTTTGCCCGCCTTCACAGACTCCGTCATTACCGCAGATGCCTGCGGCTGGCACGATACGATCTCGATTGCCGGGTTGACGGATTTCAAAAAACTCCCGACGCCACTGATGAGGCCTCCTCCTCCGACGGCAATGAAAACAGCCTCCACCGGCGACAACTGTTTGGCAATTTCGACACCGCATGAGCCCTGGCCGGCGATGACCTCGGGGTCGTTGTAGGGTGACAGGTAGGTCATGCCGTTCTCTGCCGCAAATTCTCGCGCATGTGTCTCGGTATCGAGCCCGTCTGTGCCGAAAAAGCGCACCTCGCCGCCTGCACGCTTGATGGCATCGACTTTGGTCGGTGACGTCTGCTCCGGTACAAAGATGACGCCTGTTACGCCAAGTTTTTTCATGGCATAGGCGATTGCGGCCCCATGGTTTCCGCTCGATGCCGCGACACAGCCGGATTGCCGCTGCCCTGGTGTCAGCGACAAGACCTTGTTAAAGGCGCCGCGCAGCTTGAAGGACCCCGTGTGCTGTAAGTTTTCAAGTTTCAGGTAAACACTGGCGCCGGTTACTTCGCTAAAGTACGGCGAGTAATCCAGCGGTGTTTCCCTGATATGCGGACCGATTCTGTTGGCTGCAAGAACGCAGTCTGCCGGCAACCGCGCTCGATTCATCGCGATTTTACTCCGCGGAAACACAACTGCCGCAGCCATCTCAGTAATCTGTCAAGGCGCGGAACCCCGGAACCATTATTATCTTCCGCCATAACCTCCATGCTCAATCCTTCCGTGTATTTGCTGGCAGGATCTTCCGTTGACAGAAAATTGCGTCCCGAGTCGGCTCCGAACCTCATACACATTGCGCCAAAATCTCCATATCGTTGTCAAAAGACTCCGGGCCCAGCGGGCCAAACGAGAATCGTATGAATCGATGTAATGGTCCATCTTCGCCCTGCCGTCTTTGCATATCGCAGAGTACGCCGGGCAGTATGCCTGCGTTGTGTTTGAACAGGCGTTCGTTAAAAGCATCGGCCGAAAGTTCGCCAGGCAGGCGACCCCAATGATAGAACCCGCCATCGCCGGTAAACAGTTCGAAACCGAGGTCCTTAAGGCCGGTCTCGTAGCGTTTGCGTTGCGCTGTAAAGAAGCGATTAACGGCACTCCTCGCCTGGCGCGCTCGTGCGGGCGCAAGAAGTTCGGCTACATACAGTTGAGATGGCCTGGAAATCCCGCCCATGCCGAACGATGAGTAGTTCCTGAATATCTCAATGTGCCGTTCTGCGGCGACGATCCAACCGGTGCGCATCCCGGGAACCTGCAGCCCCTTCGTTGCTGCACCAACGACGAAAATGTCCGTATTGTCAATGTTTTCAATGTACTTGAGGGCGCTCTCAGGCTCAGGATCTGCGTAAAATTCATAGGCCTCGTCGAACAGGGCACCGTGACCGGATCGCGAATACTGGTTGACCAGGTCTTGCAGCGCCTCGCCGCGAGTCATTACGCCCGTTGGATTACAGGGATTGCTTTTGACCAGCAAGACTCTTTCGGTCTGCGCCGGCGGAACAACTTCGTAGTCCGACGACGCCGGCCGAAACCGGTTTCCGGCATTGCTGGGTATCAGGTGAACTTCTCTCCCCAGAATCTTAAGCATGTCGTAGTAGGGCGTGTATTCTGTTTCTTCGATGGCAATGCCGACGTCTCCCTCAAGAAACGCCAAAGTCGCGAGAATTCCAGGTCGCCCCCCCGCGAAAACAGCGACATGGTCGGGAGTAATACGGGCGTCATAGTATTCGTTGTAGTAATCGGCAATGCGTTCGCGCAGCTCAATTTCGCCTGTCGCTTTGGGATATTTGAGGTCAGTTGCCCGCAGCTCAATCCGGTCAGGCAGCGGCGGACCGCCCGGCAGTTGCGTAGTCAATGGATATCCCTGTGCCCATGGGTGGGTTCCCGGGTCACCCATGTACTTGGCAGTGGCGTCTGCAAACTTGAACAAGGTTTCGTAAACGCCCATCGGCGGAAACTGCTGCAACATATCGGCTGGATTCCTGGTATGAGCTACAGCGCGGGCTTATCCGGCTGTTCTCGGGTCAACACGCACGCGCGCTAGTGCGATTTACAACGAATCGGTAGAAAACGTATCGCACAAATCCGGGTCCCCTCGCTCAAACCCGCGACGAAACCACCGCACACGTTGCGCTGAACTGCCGTGTGTAAATGAGTCTGGTGCCACAGATCCCCGCGCCTGCTTTTGCAAGCGATCATCGCCGATCGCACTGGCAGCATTCAGCGCTTCTTCAATATCGCCAGCCTCCAGTGCAATGTTGGTGCCACGTTTGGTGCGATTGGCCCATACGCCGGCAAAACAATCCGCTTGCAGCTCGAGCCTGACCGAGAGCTGATTCGACTCAACTTCAGACGACTGACGACGCAGTCGCTGGACCTCGCCTGAGACGCCCAGGAGATTCTGCACATGATGGCCAACCTCATGCGCGATGACAT
Source organism: Woeseiaceae bacterium (assembly GCA_051007895.1). Taxonomy (GTDB): domain Bacteria; phylum Pseudomonadota; class Gammaproteobacteria; order Steroidobacterales; family Woeseiaceae; genus SZUA-117. Next base: position 39,178 of record JBPCYD010000182.1, on the reverse strand, counting down.
ACGCCTGCGCGAAATCACCGGGCGCATTGAACCGATTCTGAAGGTCACGATAAAAGGACAGATCAATGTAGGCGTTCTTGTCGGCCGAACAATAAAATGGCCCCATGGCGGCCTGGCCCAGGCCACAGGCGGAACGGGTACTGCCCGCAAACAATATGAGCCTCGGTTCCTCATAGCGTTTGTTACTGGCGGCGAAAATATCGCGCCAAACCTCTTCAGTATCCGCAATAACGACCGAAATCATGTCGGCCAGCGGGTCATCCGCAAGATCAGCCTGGTCCGGCCTGGTTTCACTGGTGGACGAAGGAACACTCACTGACTGCATCCCCTCGAGGAGGAAAGTCGGGTCAACGCCGAAATACATCGCTGCAAGAATGACAAGGATGGTGCCAATGCCGCCGCCAGCGACTTTGCGGCCGGCGCCGCGCCGATCGATTACATTTTTACTTCTTCTACCACTTCGCCATCGCATTTCTACGCTACCCCTTACAATCCTCGTTCGTGCTACTCGTCGCTAAGGCACAACTTATGTCAATTAACCGGTACAGAGGTCAGGTCCATTACCGTTTCCGCCAAATCTCTCCAAAGCCACAGGCCGGAACGCCTGTAGCGTCATTGTACGCTGAACCTTGCAGCGGATGCCCGCCCATGAAGCGGTCAAATTGACAGGTTCGATTTTCCTATGCAACGATGAGCCCAGTTTGATAAAGGCAAACTTTTCGAAAGAAAGGGTCGCAAAGCCACCGGTCTAAGGGGAAACCTATTGATAGCGGGGTTACCGAACATGAGGATCATCAGTAACGATCCGTTCACCCACGGCATTCGCCCGGTAACTCCCCCCCACACATCAGTTGCGTCGACACGCCTGATTCAGACGTCGAATTCGTCCCATTCGATTTTTTTGGAGCAGCAATGTCAACTAACGCCACTCAACTGCGGCAGTCAGGTCGTTTTCGTGCCCGTAAACAACCTGGCCCTGTCGTCATTAAACCTACCCGTGCCATCGAACTGAAAAATATACTTGACCCCGGATCCCGGTGGTCGGCGCCTTTTCGACCCATGGGCGCGAATAGTTCCGCCACCGACTGCACTTTGTCGGTCGGCACATGTATTGATCTTTCGGCACTGACCGCTATCCGCAACATTGACACATATGGCCATACGGTGACTGTGCAACCGGGCGTTCGCATTGGCGATCTTGTCAGCGAACTCGCGGAGCATGGTCTCGAGCTCTCCGGCGGTCACGACCTGATGAGCAGAACCGTTGGCGGTGCTGTTGCCGGGGGTTGCATCGGACCATCCTTTGGCGCCGACGGTGCGTTCTTCTCATCACAGGTCGAAAGCCTGAAAGTCATTACGCCAACCGGAAAACCACTCGAAATTCGCAACGATCAAAAAAACCTTCTTTACGCGTTTCGCATGAGTTTCGGAATGTTGGGCGTCATCTATGAAATCAAGCTACGCGTTCGGCCGATCAGGACGTTTGCCGTAACCCACAGGCGATGCTCTTTCGATCAGTTTAGTGCAGTGGCTGAAAAACTCGCCACCATTGACGTTGGTCTCAAGTTCTTTTTAATGCCCTTTAGAGACCGTGTCTATCTCGACATACGAAGATCTAGCAACGACGCGGCTGCGGCACATCGCCTTCCCTGGAAGGTAAAGGATTGGGGAGAAAGTACGGTACTCCCTCAGGTATTCAAGTCAATCAGCCGAATTGTCCCGGCCTCCGGCGTACGCTATCGCATCATCGATGAGATCAGCAAAATTACACAGGGCCTGGTCAACAATCGATTGGTCAAGTCAGGCAGTAATTCGACGGCACTGATGAGCAGCGCACGTAACGGACACACGGCAGAAAGCCTGCTCTACTCAACCTGGTTCTTTCCTGCCGCTGATTTCGCGATCGTCGTGCAGGCCTACAAGGAATTCTGTCTGCGCGTACATCAGGAGAGCGGCTTCAGGTGCGATATGCCGACGGTTGGCTTCCGAGTGGGCAGGGATGATTCCGCATTGCTTTCCCCCAGTTTCGACGAACCCATGATTGCACTTAGAGCGATCTCCACGCAGTCGAAGGGTTGGGAAAATTTCGCCATCGACTTCGGCGATTTTGCCCGTCATTGGGGCGGGTCACCTTTGTTTAATCAGACGCGCGAGGTGCCGACTGACTATCCTGCCCAGGCTTTCGGCAGTCGACTGACCTTTTTCAACAAGATCCGACGTCAATTTGATACTGATAATCGGATGATGAATACATTCTTGTCGCAATATTTCCTTTGAACATCACTGCACCCGGGCGCGGTATAGGGCGTTAAAACAGCGCTGAGGTCCTGGCTGACCGGCCCGGAAACGTCTATCGACCGGCCTGGCGCTTATAACATGCTGTTCTTATTGGTTATAACGCCTTGTTACATCTCTTGACGAATATTCACTAGCTTTTATATATCAAACTGATAGTATGCATCGCCCCGATATATGCCAGCATGGCTGGCGGACGATGCAACTATGGATGTGAAGACAGTTTGCCTTGGCATGCTGACGGACGGCCCCGCTTCTGGATACGACATGAAGAAGTGTTTCGAGTCGACCTTTGGCCATTTCTTTCCGGCCGGATATGGCTCCATTTATCCGGCGCTTGCCACACTGGCCAGGAATGGGCTGGTTGAATTCGAAGAGGTGCCGCAGGAAGGCAAACCGGATCGGAAGGTTTACAGCATCACCGACGACGGTCGTGCGGAACTGGACAAATCGCTGTCGAATCCAACGCCTACCCACAAAGTCCGGTCCGAGTTTCTCGCGATGATGTGTTTTGCGCATCTCATGACGGATGAACAGATCAACGCCGTCATTGACAACAAGCTAACCGAAATCGACGGCTTCTTGAAACTGCTTGACGAGCTGCCGATGTGTGAGGCCGATGGATCGAATAAAGGCACGCAATTCGTTGCCGGTTTCGGCCAATTCGTTGCGTCTTCTCTGAAAACGTACATCAATGAAAATCGCGACATGCTTACAAAATCCGACAACCAGAAATTAAGGATCGCGGTCGGGAACTGATTGCGTCAGACAGAATTCTATTAAAAGGCATATGCAATGAACCTGGGTAAATTTGAAGCGTACAAGTCGTGGCTGGTATCAGCCGGAATCGCAATTGCGATTTCACTCTGGCTTTTTAGCGGATCGCTCGGTGAGAGTGACGAATCAGTAGTCACGGATGTCGCACCGGCCGAACAGGAAAATCTATTAACCAGCGTGCGCGTCAGAAGCCTGGTGGCAGAAGAAGTTACGCGAACGATTGCTGTGAATGGAAAAACTGCGCCCGCTCGCGTCGTTGAGCTAAACGCGGAAACGGACGGCAGGGTGATAGAGATCGGGACGGAGAGAGGCGATCGACTTGATCGTGGTGAATTGATTGTGCGACTTGATGAGCGTGATCGTAACGCACGCCTGGCGCAGGCTGTCGCTACCGTTAAGCAACGTGAACTCGAATTTGATGCGCGCGAAGAACTAAAGAACGAGAGCTATGTCTCGGAGGCACAGTTGCAGGAGGCCGCTGCACAGCTCGAGGCAGCCAAAGCTGAGTTAGCCCGGGCGCAGCTCGACATTCGCAATATGACAATTCGTGCACCGTTTGATGGCGCATTGCAGGACCGGCACGTCGAAATCGGTGACTACGTAAAGAATGGCGATCCGGTGGCTGCATTTGTTGACGAACGCTCTCTTATTATCAGTGCAAACGTGTCTGAATTCGACGCCAAGAATGTGCGCAAGGGCGCTATTGCAACCGCCAGGCTCGCAACCGGAGAAAATGTAGAAGGCGTAATACGTTACGTGGCTCCAGTTGCGGACGAGGCGACACGCACCTTTACGGTCGAACTTGAGATTGATAATGCTGCTGGAGAGTACCGCGGAGGTGTCACAGCAGAGCTGCTAATTCCTGCGGAGACAATATTTGCGCACAAAGTATCGCCGGCGCTGTTGACGCTCGATGACGAGGGCAACCTGGGAATAAAAACCGTCAATGATCTCGGCAAGGTAGAGTTTCATCTTGCCGACATTGCAATGTCTTCCAGCGAAGGCGTCTGGATTGCGGGACTCCCCCATACTGCGTCGATCATTACTGTCGGTCAGGGATTCGTGAACGCCGGCGCCGACGTTAACTCGGTGACTGAAGTTGAAGTCGATACCGCGGTGGCTACCAAGTCTGAACAGCTGGGACAGTAACCATGCAGATCATTGACACAGCAATGAAGCGATCGCGAACGGTGATCATGTCACTTGCCGTGATCATCATTTCGGGTGTAGTGACTTACGTAAGCGTTCCGAAGGAAGCTGAACCTGACATCAATATTCCCATGATTTATGTCAGCATGACGCACGACGGAATTTCGCCCGAAGATGCTGAACGCCTGTTGATTCGCCCGATGGAGCAGGAGTTACGCACGATCGAGGGTATCGAAGAGCTAACAGCAAGCGCCTACGAAGGCGGCGCAAACGTTACCATTAAATTCGATGCCGGTACCGATGTCGACGTCGCGTTGCAGGACGTGCGGGCGAAATCGGACGCCGCCAAGGCCAAGCTTCCTGCCGAAACGGAAGAGCCGACGATTACCGAGATCAAGTTCTCGCGATTCGACCCAATGCTGATCCTCAATCTCGCTGGCGACGTGCCTGAAAGAACGCTCACGACGATCGCACGGGATTTGAAAGAAAAAATCGAAGCCGTAGCCGGTGTCATGGAAGTTTCCCTGGTCGGCGTCAGGGAAGAATTGATGGAGGTAGTCGTCGATCCACGAGCGATGGAAAGCTATAACCTCGATCAGGCGCAAATTCTTTCGCTCGTTGCACGGAACAATAAATTGGTGGCTGCCGGTGCATTGCACACTGACGAAGGCAGGTTTCCGGTCAAGGTTCCGGGCGTTTTCGAATCAGCTGCAGATGTGCTCGAAATGCCAATCAAGGCGGTCGGTGATCGCATTGTGCATTTTCGTGACGTAGCCGAAGTACGCCGCACTTACAAGGATGCCGAAAGTGTCGCGCGTTTGAACGGCAACCCCGCGCTGGCGATTGAGGTGGTACAACGTAGCGGCGCCAATATTATTGGCACCGTAGAAATCATAGAGGCGTTAATTGAAGCCGAGCGGGTAAACTGGCCCGCAGGCATTGAGATTATCGCGTCCCGTGATAAGTCCGACGACGTCAATATGATGTTGTCGAATCTTCAAAATAGCGTTATTTCTGCTGTTTTGCTGGTTTTTATCATTATTATCGGCATTCTTGGACTGCGCGCAGCCGGCCTCGTCGGAATTGCAATTCCAGGAAGTTTCCTGCTCGGTATTCTGACAATCGCGTCTTTCGGCGTAACGATTAACATGATGGTCCTGTTCGCCCTGATAATGGCAGTTGGCTTACTGGTCGATGGCGCCATTGTTGTGACCGAGCTCGCGGACCGACGCATGGCAGAAGGAATTCCGCGTCACGACGCTTATTCGAGTGCTGCCCGCCGCATGGCATGGCCAATCATCGCCTCGACCTGCACGACCTTGGCAGCGTTCGTGCCGCTGGCTTTCTGGCCCAACGAAATGGGCGAATTCATGAAGTACCTGCCAATTACGTTGATCGCGGTACTCTCATCTTCCTTGTTGATGGCTTTGCTTTTTGTTCCGACGTTGGGATCAATCTTTGGTTCTTCGGGTGCGGTCAGTGAGCGGGCGCGCAAAGACTTAACGGCTGCCGAGACAGGCGAACTCGATACGCTTTCTGGATGGACGGGCAAGTACGTTCAGTTTCTTAAACGGTCGCTGCATAGACCCTGGCTGAATGTCGCCGCGGTTTCGGCCATTCTGGTGGTCATCATGTTCGCATTTGGAAAGTTTGGCAAAGGCGTTGAACTATTTCCTGAAATCGAACCAGAGTTCGCAAATATAGAGATACGCGCACGTGGCGATCTATCGACCACAGAGAAAGACTTCCTGGTGCGGCAGGTTGAGACATTCGTACTTGGCCTCGAGGAAGTTGAGAGTGTTTATGCGAAAACGGGCGGCAATGGGCAGGGCGCCGCTGAGGATCAGATCGGTTCGATCACGCTCAACTTTATCGACTGGGACAAGCGACGACCTGCGAACGATATTCTTGCGGATGTGCGAGAAAGCGTGTCGGGCCTGGCGGGTATTTCAATACAAACGTCCAAGGCCCAGGATGGACCACAACAAGGCAAGCCAATCCAGATCGAGCTGTCATCCCGATTCCCGGATATTCTCACGGCTGCGACCGGACGAGTTCGCGACGCGCTCGAGAATATAGAAGGTGTCTACAACGTCGATGACACTCGACCATTACCCGGTATCGAATGGCAAATAGACGTCGATCGAGCCGAAGCCGCACGTTTTGGCGCCGACATCACGACGGTTGGCAACATGATCCAGCTAGTGACCAACGGCATCAAGATTGGCGAGTATCGACCCGATGACGCGGACGACGAAATCGACATCCGCGTCCGCTATCCCTATGACAGCCGCAGCCTTACGCAAATTGACGAGTTGCGAATACCGACTTCGTCCGGATTAGTGCCCATCAGCAATTTCGTCGAACGCGTACCGGCGAATAAAGTCAGCACCATTCAGCGCACCGATATGCGGCGTACAATGAAGGTCGAAGCTGACGTCGAAGAAGGCTATCTTGATGGCGAAATCGTCAATGAGCTGGCATCCAGGCTGCAGTATCTCGGTATTGATCCGTCAGTAAGCGTCCAGTTCCGCGGCGGCAGCGAGGATCAGATGGAAGCGCAGGCTTTCCTGATGAAAGCGATGGGAATCGCAATTGCCGTAATGGCCATCATTCTCGTGACACAATTCAACAGCCTGTTCCAGGCGTTCCTCATTCTGACGGCCGTTATATTTTCCACCGGTGGCGTTTTGTTGGGCCATCTCATAATGAATAAGCCGTTTGGGACCGTAATGAGTGGCGTCGGCGTGATTACACTGGCTGGTATCGTGGTGAATAACAACATCGTGTTCATCGACACCTTCAACGTGTTACGCAATCGGGGTACGGATGCATTCGAAGCGATTCTGAGAACGTGTGCCGTTCGTCTGCGCCCGGTATTGCTGACCACGGTGACAACCATCCTTGGGCTTATGCCGATGGTTTTCGCGGTTGATATTGATCTAATCAACCGCAACGTTTCTGTTGGTGCACCGTCGACGCAATACTGGACTCAATTGTCGTCCTCGGTTGCCGGCGGCCTTGCATTCGCTACCGTGCTTACGCTTTTCCTGACACCGAGCCTGCTAATGATCGGCGCCAATACGTCCGATCGACTTTCTGCGCGCCGGGACCGAAATCGCAATTCGACTGCGCTCGCACAATCGTAGCGTAGCGAGCCGGCGGGGCTGCCCGAACCCTCGCCCCTGATCCCTTGCCCTGAACTCTCGCCGCATCTCATCCCGAAGCGGTAATCCGAATTGCAGTTTCGTGCATCTAATTCAGGAAGCAAAGGGTTAGGAATAGCGGCAAGAAACGCAGTTTCGATATGCGGTGCAGTCCCGATGAACTGATTTTGCTGGAATCCTTCGCCCTGCCTGACGCGTAACTTATTGTTCATATTAACTTTTGTGGTTTGACGGATCGTATTGTTGCGTTATACCGAGTTAGTGTTATACTTAACTATAACACTAAATAACCAAATATCGGCTCACGCGGTCTACGGGTGAACTCATGAACTCAAAAAGAGTTGTTTCGGCAGTATTCATCGCCTGCTTCGCGACGGTATTAACGGCCTGCGGAATCGGCGTTGCCAGCCCTGCCGAAGACCATTTTCAGGAAGCGCCCACGCCCCTTCCTGTGCAGGTTGCCGTGCCGCGCAGCGTAGAGATTTTCGCCAAATATCACACCACGGCTAATATCGGCTCCGATGCTGATGCACCGATTCCAGCGAGAGTCAAAGGTGAAATCGTTGAAATACTCGTTGAGGAAGGCGACTGGGTTGAAAAGGACCAGGTCCTCGGCCGCGTGGACGGAGAGCGACTACGCATTGAATTGAAGCAAGCCAAAGCGAATCTCGAGAAAACGGTTCGCGAATACGAGCGCTTTACGAATTTGCATCAGCGCGGCCTTGTCAGCACTGCTGCACTGGATGACATGAAGTTCGACGTGGATGCGCTGAATGCCCATTATGAACTTAAGAAACTGGATTATGACTACACCTCCATCCGCGCAACCATTTCGGGTGTGGTTTCGGCTCGCTACGTAAAAACTGGCCAGCACATCAATAGCGGTGACGACACGTTCCGGGTTACCAACCCATCTGAGCTGGTCGCCTATCTGCAGATTCCGCAAAGCGAATTGTCAAGATTTGCTGTCGGGAACGAGGCCAGGGTACAGGTCGACTCGATGCCCAACGAGACCTTTGGCGCGACGATCAGGCGCATTAGCCCGACGATAGATGCTCGCAACGGCACGTTTCGTGCCACCGCTTACATCGAAAACGACAACAGATTACTTGCCCCCGGCATGTTCGGTCGATTTGAGATTGCCTACGAAAAGCACACGGAAGCGATGGTCATTCCGGTTGCCGCTGTCATTGAGGAAGACAACGTTGCTGTCGTTTACGTCGTTGAAGATGGCACGGCAGTTCGCAAGATAGTGACCACTGGCATCGAAGATGGCGGTCAACTCGAGATTTTGAGTGGACTTGCGGGTGATGAGCGAATCATTGTGACCGGCCAAAAGGGCTTGAGAAACGGCAGCAAGGTCCTTGCAAGCCTGCCATTACCAGCGCCGGTTGCCGGCTAGCGAATTGTCAATTCGGGCCTGTGATGATTTCTGGGGAATATCTGATTAGCGCCGAAACTACCATCGTAAAGCGAGTGCGCCAATATTTGGCGATGCTATTTGCGGCACTGCTGTTTATTACTGGCTGCAATCAATCCTCGCAGGATTCGGAAACAGCCAACGAAGAAGCAGCTGCCGTACCGGTAGAGACGATAACGCCGGTACGTAGCGATATCGATGCAGTGTACTCCGGAACAGCGCCTATCGAAGCGTTTGCCGATGCCATGGTCATCGCAAAGGTCAGCGGGGAAGTTCAGGAAATATTCGTTGAGGAAGGTGATGAGATCGCCAGCGGCCAGATCCTGGCGCGACTTGACGGCGATCGCTTAAGGCTCGAATCCCAGCAGGCGGAGGCCAATCTGCGCAAACTGGAGCGAGACTTCCAACGAAACCTGGATCTCAAGGCCAAAGGGCTGATCAGCATCGGTGACTTTGAAAAAATTCAATATGAAATGGAAGCGCTACAGGCCACATTCGAGCTGTCTCAGCTCGAATTCGGTTATACGGAAATCCGTTCTCCGATTGATGGTGTCGTTTCCCAGAGATTCATAAAGGTTGGCAATACGATTGAAGTGAATTCGGAAACGTTTCACGTAACCAGCCTCGAACCGCTAATTTCGTACCTGCATGTCCCGGAGCGTGAATATCGACGCATCAGCGCGGACCAGCCAGCGCACATCTATGTTGATGCGCTGCAGGGAGCACGATTCGATGCAGTCGTTGCGCGCGTTAGTCCGATCGTTGACCCGGATACCGGCACGTTCAAAATAACAATTGAAGTTTCTGATACGAAGCGACAGCTAAAACCAGGCATGTTTGGGCGAATAAACATCATCTATGACAGTCGCGCCAACGTGCTGCAGATTCCACGTAGTGCGGTCATCGAAGAAACCGGAATGTCCTATGTGTTTGTGGTAGAGGACGGGGTCGCCTCGAAACGGGTGATTGAAACCGGGTTTGCAGAAGGCGGCAACATTGAAATTGTCGCAGGTGTCAGCGACGACGATGAAGTCGTGTTCGTGGGTCACGTCAATCTGAAAGATGGTGCAAAAGTAAACGTGATTAGTTTGCACAGCGAAGTCGGGAATATGCCAGAAAGTCATTCGTCTGACGACGGCAGTGCCAGTTAGAGCACAGGCTATGGACTTCAATTGCGCCGACTAATCGAAATAGCAACTGAGCGCCGCGTCACCATCGTGATGTTTACGATAGCGGTCGTACTGTTCGGCATGGTTTCGCTGTCGCGCCTGAAAGTGAACCTTTTGCCGGATATTTCCTATCCGACACTAACCGTGCGCACAGAGTTGACCGGTGCTGCACCGGTTGAGATCGAAAACCTGATCACGAAACCGATTGAAGAAGCGGTCGGCGTCATCAGGAACGTGCGTCAGGTTCGCTCGGTTTCGCGGTCCGGGCAATCGGACGTAACGCTCGAGTTTCTGTGGGGTACGGATATGGATATCGCCGGTGTCGATGTCCGCGAGAAAATCGATATTCTCGAACTGCCTCTCGAGGCAGGCAGGCCGCTGCTGCTTCGATTTGACCCCTCATCCGAACCAATCATGCGTTTGGGTTTGCTGCGCACGGAAACAGGCGATGCAAATGCGGCTGTCGACTCAGCCGAAGCAGGCCTGAAAGCGCTGCGCAGACTGGCCGAAGACCGCATCAAGAATGACCTCGAGTCTGAAGAAGGCACGGCAGCCGTCAAAGTCAGCGGCGGTCTCGAGGATGAGATCCAGATCAGGGTCGACCAGCAAAAACTGTCGCAGCTGGGAATCAGCATCCAACAGATCGCCCAGCGAATTCGCGCTGAGAACGTCAATTTGTCGGGAGGTCGCCTGGAGGAAGGATCGCAGCGATATCTCGTACGAACTATTAATGAGTTTGAAACGGTCGATGAATTCGCTGCTGCAATTGTTGCCAATGTCGCCGACAGACCCGTCTATCTGCGCGATGTCGCCAGCGTCGTCCGCGGGCACAAGGATCGCGAGGCGATTACCCGGGTTAACGGTCGGGAATCCGTTGAGTTGGCGGTTTATAAAGAGGGCGATGCCAACACGGTGCAGGTGGCCAAGCGAGTAAGCGCCCGGCTTGAAGAACTCAGGGAAACGCTGCCGCAGGACCTGGAACTCGTCGAAATATACGACCAATCGAAATTTATTTCTGCGGCCATACAGCAGGTCACATCGGCAGCGCTGATAGGTGGTTTGCTGGCGATCATGGTTCTCTACGGTTTTCTGAGAGACGCCCGCGCAACTTCCATTATTGCGATTTCCATACCCGTTTCTGTTATTGGTACGTTTCTGCTCATGTACGGGAACGGCGTCTCGCTCAATATTATGTCGTTGGGCGGCGTCGCACTCGCAGTCGGGATGCTCGTAGACAACGCGATCGTCGTACTCGAAAACATAGTGCGAAAACGCGAACAGGGAGAAGGCATTCGGGAAGCTGCACAGAACGGTACTGCGGAAGTTTCTTCCGCCGTCGTCGCAGCGACATTGACAACTATCGCGGTTTTTTTCCCGATGGTGTTCATCAGTGGCATTGCCGGCCAGCTTTTCAGGGACCAGGCGTTAACCGTCACTTTTGCGCTGATCTTCTCGTTGCTGGTTGCATTGACGCTCATCCCGATGCTTGCGGCGCTGGGAACCAGTGCACGCTACGCCGAAACCGGTGAACAGGCAGTGCCCAACCGATTCACGCGCGGCGTTGCTTACATGGTCCGTATGTTCGCCATTGCCTTCGGCGGCATCGCCTGGCTCGTTCGTAAGATCCTGTGGGTGCCCAGCCGGATAATGCAGGCACTGTACAGCGGAACCGCACGGGTTTATGGGCCGCTGTTGCGATGGTCGCTGCAACACAGGGCGATCATCCTGGGCGGCGCAACAGCGGTGTTTGCAGCCACCATGATGCTGGTGCCAAGGCTCGGAACCGAACTCATTCCACAGCTCTCGCAAGGCGAATTCAATGTCGACTTCCGATTATCCCCGGGGGCACCACTCGCGGAGACCGATCGGTCAATTCTCGCCATTCAGAAAGCAACCAGCGAGATGGAGAATGTGGATTTCAGTTACTCAGTGGCCGGTACCGGAAACCGACTCGACGCCAACCCGGTCGACTCCGGAGAAAATACCGGCACACTGAGCCTTACATTAAAGCCCGGCGCCGGTCGTGCTGAGGAAACGGTCGCAATGGACGCGATTCGGGGCAAATTTGCGACACTTCCTGGCGTGCAGTATGAATTCGGCCGCCCGGCCCTGATGAGTTTTGCCAGTCCTTTGCAAATCGAGATAGCGGGTTTTGACCTTGAGAATCTGGAACTTACAAATGCAGCCGTACTGGGTGAGTTGGCATCGTCAGATCGGTTTACGGACATTAAAACGACCATAGAACAGGGAAATCCGGAGATTCAAATCCTGTTCGACCAGGAACGTGCTGCAACACTCGGTCTTGCAGTGCGGGATATCGCGGATCGCGTCGTCGCCAATGTGCGCGGTGAACTGGCAACACGGTATACCTGGCGCGACAAAAAGATTGACGTCCTGGTGCGTAGTGTGGATTCGCGCAAAGCCAGCATCGAAGAAATCCGCAATTTAATCGTCAACCCGATATCTGACAGGCCCGTAACACTGCAGGCGGTCGCAGATATTGTCGTCGCCCGCGGGCCGGCGGAGATACGGCGCGTTGCGCAGGAACGTGTAGCGATCATTACTGCAAACCTTCGCTATGGCGATTTGGGCGCCGCGGTTGCCGAGGCGAATACCGTCATCAATCGGGTCGCAATGCCGAACGGTGTGACGGCCATGGTCTCCGGTCAGAACGAGGAAATGCAAAACTCATTTCGCTCAATGCAGTTCGCCCTCGCGCTGGCGGTTTTTCTTGTTTACCTGGTCATGGCCTCGCAATTCGAGTCGCTGATTCATCCGCTGGTCATCTTATTTACAATTCCGCTGGCGCTTGTCGGTGCTGTTCTCGCGCTGTACCTGACAGGCACAACGGTGAACGTCGTCGCGTTCATAGGCGTAATCATGCTGGCGGGTATTGTTGTCAACAATGCCATTGTCCTGGTGGACCTGATCAATCAATTGCAGGCCCAGGGGAAACTCAAATTTGACGCCATCATGGAAGCGGGCACCGCCAGACTGCGTCCCATACTGATGACAACACTGACAACGGCACTCGGCTTGCTGCCCATGGCGATTGGTATTGGCGAAGGCGCTGAAGTGCGCACGCCCATGGCTATCACGGTCATTGGCGGATTGCTGGTCTCTACACTACTGACCTTGATCGTCATTCCCGTTGTCTATTCCTTGCTCGATCGGAAAAAGTGGCCGGCGCAGGCAACCACCGATGCGTTGCCGGTCCCCGCAGCTTAAGCGTCGTGAAGCATACACAGGTTGCTCTGCATCGACCCGTAACGACGGTCGTCGTCTTCGTTGCGCTGGCGCTGATCGGGCTGATCGCGACCCGACTGCTGCCACTCGAGAAGTTTCCGGACATCGAGTTTCCCGGGATATTTATCCAGGTGCCCTATTCCGGGTCTACACCTGAGGAAGTCGAAAGACTGATTACCCGGCCGATAGAAGAATCACTTGCGACACTGACCGGCGTCGAACAAATGTTTTCTTCGTCCAGCGAAAACATGTCAGAGGTGTTTTTGCAGTTCGGCTGGGATCAGAGCATGGGTGCAAAGGGCATCGAGGCTCGCGCAAAAGTAGACAGCATCAGGCACCAGCTGCCCGATGACATACGTCGCATCATGGTTTTCACCGGTTCTCTGGGTGATCAACCGGTACTGCAATTACGTATTTCCAGTGACCGGGACTTATCGGACAGCTATGAGCTCCTTGATCGTCTCCTGAAACGGCGCATAGAGCGGCTCGAAGGCGTGTCGCAGGTCACTCTGGAGGGTGTGGACCAGCGGGAGATCCGCATATTACTGAAGCCTGATCGACTGGCGGCGCATGACATCAACATCGACCAGGTTAGAAAATTGCTGGAGCAGAGTAATTTCGCCGTTAGTGCCGGACGCATTACTGACGGTGGCCAGCGTTTCAGCGTGCGACCGCGCGGAGAGTTTCGCTCAGTTGCGGATATTCGTGCGCTTGCGATCAATCAACGAAACCTGACGATTGGCGATGTCGCCGATGTTGAACTGCGCAGCCCGGACCGGGACTACGGCAGGCACCTGGATCAGAAATATGCGATTGGGCTCGGCGTCAGCAAATCGACCGGATCGAATATGGTGGAGGTCACCGACCGGGTTATGGCCGAAGTCGCGGAAATTTCCAGGCTGCCACAAATGCAGGGCATCAATATATTCGATCTCGACAACCAGGGGAGCAGTGTTCGGAAATCGCTGGGCGATCTATTGAGTGCAGGTGGGATTGGCGCATTGCTGGCACTGGTTGTGCTGTACCTGTTTCTGCGCCAGGCAACGACAACCTTCATCGTAACGGCGTCCGTTCCGTTTTCTTTGTTGATCACCCTGGGCGCGCTGTACTTTGCCGGACTGAGCCTCAACATGCTAACGATGATGGGGCTCATGCTCGCGATTGGTATGTTGGTCGATAACGCCGTCGTGGTCATAGAAAGTGTGTTTCGTCATCGCGCTCTCGACCCCGACAACCCGATCCGGGCAACGCTCAGGGGTGTCAGGGAAGTCGGCATCGCCGTAATCGCAGGGACGCTGACAACTATTATCGTATTTGTGCCCATCATGTTCGGTGCCCAAACGGACATATCGGTTTTCATGACGCATGTCGGTATCACCATAATCGTGGCCCTGCTGGCTTCGCTGGTGATCGCGCAAACCCTGGTGCCCATGCTTGCCGCCCGCATCGAGGTGCCACCACCGATGAAAAGTGGTTCGATGATGGCGCGACTGACTCATCGTTACGTAGCAAGCATCGACTGGATACTGACACGACCGTGGAAGACTTTCGGCGGCATACTACTGATCTGCGTCGTTGGCGTGGCGCCCCTGGCACTTGAGCTTGTGAAGTTCGATGCTTTCCCCCAAGACGTCGGCCGTCGCCTCTACCTACCCTTGCATATCGAGGGTGAGCATCCACTTGAACGGGTCGAAGCGAACGTTTCAACTATCGAGAACTATCTTTTCGAAAATCAGGAAGCATTCGATATTGCCTCGATATACAGCTACTACGAAAAAGATGAGGCCAGCCTGACGATTTTGTTGACTGACGAAGCGCAGGCGACGCTCTCCACCACGCAAGTGGTAGAACGAATAGAGGAACACCTGCCCGTGATTGCAATCGGCAAACCGAGCTTTGAATTTGATCAGCAGGGTGGTGGCGACGGCTTCAGCCTGCAGATATCAGGCGACTCGACTGCCCTGCTCAATGACATCGGCCTTGATGTGGCGAGGCTGCTGGCAACGGTAGACGGATTACAGGACGTACGCACCGATTCGGAGTTTGGTGATCGAGAAATACAGGTTTCTGTCGACAGGGCTCGCGCCGCAGCCGTCGGATTGACAGCCGAGGAAATTGCCAGGGATATCGGGGTCGCCATGCGCGGCCAGGAGCTACGTGAATTCCGCGGAGAATCGGGCGAAGTGGCAGTGCGGCTCGCCTTCCGCGAAAGCGACAAACAGAGTATCGACCAGCTCGCCGACCTTCCACTCTACACCGATGGTGGCCGACGAATATCCCTGGGATCGGTCGCAAATTTCCGCGTCGATACGTCGCCCGACACAATCAGGAGAACCGATCGGCAAACCGCAGTCATACTGTCGGCAAATCTTGCGGATGAGGAAAGCCTGGAATCGATTAAGCCGGTCGTTGAGGCGCTCATGGGCGAATTCGAACTGCCGCCAGGCTACAAGTGGAAATTCGGCCGCGGCTTTGATCGTCAGGATGAAACGCAGCAAATGATGGCAACTAACATTTTGCTCGGCATCGCGTGCATATTTCTAGTGATGGCGGCGCTATTCGAATCGCTGCTGTTTCCCTTTTCGATCATTCTCGGATCGATTCTGTTTTCAGTGTTTGGTGTATTCCTGTTCTTTGCTGCCACGGGAACGACTTTTTCATTTATGGCATCGATTGGCATCATGATTCTGATTGGCGTCGTTGTGAACAACGGCATTGTGCTGGTCGATCACATCAATAACCTGAGACTGGGCGGTATGGCGAGAAACGAAGCCATCCGGGCGGCAGGGCGAGACAGATTGCGTCCAATATTGATGACCGTAGCCACCACTATTGTCGGTCTTGCACCGCTAGCGGTAAGCACGACACAAATTGGTGGCGATGGACCGCCGTACTTCCCGATGGCCAGGGCAATCATCGGCGGCCTTGCGTTCTCAACGGTCGTCTCATTGCTGGTCGTGCCGGCATTATATGCCTACTTCGATTCACTGGCGGCCTGGGGAAGAAACGTTATGCGTGTGGCTCGTGTCGGTAACAAGCCGGGATCACCCGCAAGCGCTGATCAGTCAATTTCGACTACTTGACCGACCGGCGCTGCAGGTCCGCATAATCCTGCCAGCAAGGAGCAGGTGTATCGATCCTTAGAAGCTCATCGTTACGATGGCGCCAGATCTTCCGGACCGCGCCAGCGACGATCAACAGCAACAAGGCACCTAGCAACCAGCCGTCCAGCGAGCCGCCACCGCCGTGACCCTGACTAACCACGACCTGCACATTCTGCAGCGGTTCGTCCCGATCAAAATCTTCCAGCGCGAGAAACGACAGGGCGGACGATTCGTCGGGTCCGAAGCTCGTCAGGAAGCTTCCGTCGTAGGCGTCGAACAGCTCAATCAGAATGTCGTAGCTGCCGGTTGGATATCCGGACATGAGCTCACTGACCAGGACATATTCATCGTCCGAGCTCGTGCCAAAGATCGTAAAATCTTCAGTTTCGGCATATTCGTTCCAGGGACCGCCTTCCAAGCTCAAGTACATGACAGCGTAGACATCGGCCGCCAGAAAGTTGGTATCAACATCGAACAGCAAATCGATTCCGTGATAGTAGCCATCATTGTCGTCATCATTGAAAAGGACAACGTCGGCGTCATAGAACCAGAAATCGAAACTGGGACTCTCTGCACCCGACGATCCGAATTGAGGTTTAAGTTGTCCGCCTCGCGTCTTGGCTTTGTTGCGGCTGCCTGTGGTTTCCAGCGCCTTATAGTCCTCTACCGATTCACTGACGACCGTGGGATTGTCACGGCCACCGCGCACCGTATGCAGTGATATTGAAGACCTGGGCTCATCCGCTGTCACTGCCGAACTACCGTCTGGCTCGGCGAGCAAAATGGTTGAGAATCCCAGGAGCAGCAGAGACAACGCTGCCGCGTGAAATTTTGAATTGGATATCACACTTGCGGTATTTGTAGACATAACGATTACCTCTGTCGCACAATCTTCGAGCCTGGTGTCCATTAAAGACCAATCACCATGAATCGAAGCTGAACTTCACAGATAATTATCTGAACGTCAGCTGAATTTTAAATCCGCGCTGTGTACGCTTTCGTCACAGCGTTTTTTGATGGCTGAAGCATGGCTAGTCAACAGACAAAAATCGAAGATCATTTTGGGACCGCGCTCGCGTTCCTTATGCTTGGTGTTGCTGGCGGTCTTGCGCTGGATATTTGTGCGAAGTGGCTGCTGGTCGATTATTCGCTTGAGCAATTTGTATTCTTAAGAAGCGCGTTCGGCGTGTTCTTCTTTCTTCTGTCAGCACGCTGGTACGGCGGACTCGGATCGCTAAAGTCAAATCGCTGGCAATGGCATTTACTGCGTACAGCACTCGCGACCGGCGCAATGTTTGGCTTCTTTTATGGGCTAAGCAAGATGCCTCTCGTTAATGCTCTGACCATCGCATTTATGGCACCCCTGATTGTTACTGCGCTGTCGGTACCCTTTCTCGGGGAACACGTTGGCTGGCGACGCTGGCTGGCAGTCGTCGCTGGGTTTTTTGGCGTTCTTATCGTGTTGCGTCCCGGCAGCGGAATGTTCACACCCGCATCGATCGCAGTCCTCATCGCCGCGTTCTGCTGGGCCGGTCTTTCTGTAACTGCACGAAAACTGGCCGCTACAGAATCCAGCTACGCACTTTCGTTTTACATTACGGCGGGACCTTTGGCCGTGTCGGCAGTCATGCTGCCGGGCAGATATATCTCACCAACACCGGATGCATGGATGCTCTTCATCATTGCCGGCCTTTGCTCAGCAGTGGCGTGGGTTGGCATTGTCGGCGGATATCGCAGAGCGCCACCCGTTGTGCTGGCCCCCTTCGAGTACACGGCCCTGATTGGTGCCGCCATTGCCGGCTATCTCATCTGGGACGAGGTGCCTGATCGATGGGTCATCCTCGGGGGCAGCGTCATCATTGCGAGCGGCATCTATATTGTGTACCGGGAAATCGGAAACGTCATCACCAATCGCTACCTGCGAGTCTTTACCGCCAGCGGCGCCGCCGCCATATTCAGGCGGCGGTCACGACAACCAGTCGACGAATGACGCCGCGTCAATTGTCGATGAGCGCGAGATCGGCCTCCGCGGCAATGACACCAAATGCGGACCATCCGTCTGTCGCCGTCATACTCTCGTACATCTCCCTGGCCTTCTCGACATTGTCATTGTAGAAGTGCCAGTTCGCAGCACCATACATAATAGCGGCGCCAGCCGGACTGTCCTCATTTTCACCAATCAGTTCACTCATCGTCTGCTCACCCTTATAGAACAGGCATAGATTGTGATAGGACATGTTTTCAATCACGTTCATGTCGGCTGATATCACGTCCAATACTCTGGCCGCGGCCTCCGGGTCGCCTTTGCGTTGCAGAATCATATAGAGCCAATGCGTTGTCGAAACACGGTTATCATCATTCCGTCCTGCATCGAAACCGTTTTTGTATGCACGATACGCATTATCCCAGTCGTGCTTGAGATAGTAGGCAAGCCCCAGGTGATACCAGATATTGCCGTGCAAACTGCTGACCGGAATATTTAGCGCGTTCGGTGCGCCATCGGGTTCTGTTTCATTCGCAGTACCTTCGATCAGTTCCGATGCACGTTCGAGATCGGCGATTGCACGATCAAATTCTCGAATAGACACATAACGATGTCCGCGATGCCTGTACATTCGTGCATCATCGGGAAATTTCTCGATACCCTCGGAAAAGATGTCGATCGCACGACGGTAATCTCCCGTATATGCAATCCGCCTGCCGAACCAGATAATATTATCGGCGTCGTCGGGATTCTCATCGTAGGTTTGCTTTGCCGATGCCAGTGCAGCGATGACTTTTTCATTTGGCGGCGACGCGTAAAGGGGCTTTCCGGACAAGGACACCGCCTGGACGCCGTCCGGCACAGATGGAAGGTTTTGTGCAAGCGCGACCTGCATGGAAATTATGCCGGCGAAGACAAGTGCGGCTCTTATTTTTTTCATTGCATTTCACCTTTGATGCTACTCGCAAGAATTTCGATTCTTTCCGCCATTTCGGACAGCACGTTGGCAGCAATTTCGATTTGCGGGGCAACCTTGTCATATTCGCGCTGCTCAATGGCCTCGCGAACGCCTGGAATGGTTTTTACGCCATAACCGGTGTAGAAACCGGGCGCATAAATATGATGTTTGTACCACGACCTTCCGTCCAGGCCTTCCTCTCGAGTCAGCAGGCGCTCGCTGGTATACAAGAGCTGATTAATCTCTTCTGACGTCGCACTGCTTGCCGCTGCCCTGGAATCGAACTCCTCGGCAGCCGCCTCGAGTCGACCAAGCGCGTTTTTCAAAGGAGCAAAATTGAAATGCGGCACAGGCGATTTCAGCAACGGCACGCCGAGGCTTTTGTAAGGATTCAACGCCGCGGCGTAGGTACCATCTTCCAACATGCGATTGGTGGTCTCCGTTGCTTCGCGCATGCCATCAGCCAGTTCCTCCAGTTCTCCTACGTACAACGCAATATTATCGGCCAGCCCTTTGAATTCAAAAGGCAGTCGCGGCGCATTCGCCAGGCGCAACGTCGCCCGACCGGCTACTTTTGCCAGGGTCGCGCCATACATCAGCCCCGGGTCCCGAAACTTAGTGAAGTGTTCATATGTGTCGTAAAGCGTGTGATAGCTGCCGTCAGATGCCTCTCCACCGAATGCCAGATTGACGGACGCAATTCCAAGGTGTTGCAGGAACGGCGTATAGTCCGAGCCGGAGCCCAGCGGGTTGATGCGCAAATCAGATCGCTGTTTCGCTTCCGCCTGCACTTTCGGGTTGCCGTTAACCTGCCGGTTCGCCCGGGCACGTTGCTTTAATGAAAAATCTGACCGCGGGTCATTGACTTCATCTGCGATCTGATTGAGGTATCGTTCGAGCACATGGCTACCGCCCAAACTCAAGAAACCGCGACTGCTGCCATCCGTATTGAGATAGGCGACCGCGTGTTCTTTCAATTCATCCGCATGGTGCTCTGCCCACTCGGTAGAACCGATTAAACCTGGTTCCTCCGCATCCCACGCACCATATATAACGGTTCGCAGAGGCTGATGCCCGGCTTTGGCCAGTTCTGCAACCGCTTTGGCTTCGGCAAGCATAGCGACCTGTCCTGACAGTGGATCGGCGGCACCGTGATTCCAGCCGTCGTGATGATTGCCACGAATAACCCATTCGTCGGGATAGGTACTGCCATCGAGACGTGCGATGACGTTGTAGGCAGTAACCATGTCCCAATCGAACTCTGCTTTCATTCGGACCCGAGCCGGACCGGGGCCCAGGTGATAGGTGATCGGCAATCCGCCCTGCCATTCTCTTGGCACGACCTCGCCGCCCATAGCCGAAAGCAATGGTAGCGCGTCACGATAGGATATGGGCAGGACAGGAACTTCAGTGATGGTGGGTGCATCTTCGCGGTCAAGCCGGCGCGCTCGTTCAGTCGCTCCACGCCCCGGTGTCAGCACATCCCCCGGGTAAGTCGGCATATCCATAACCGAACCACGCTGAACGCCGCTTTCGTGCTTGAAAGGTCCCTTCGGATAAACATCACCTGCACCATAGCCATCGTCGGCGGGGTCGGAATAAATGATAGTGCCAATCGCGCCTTTTTCACCGGCCAACTTCGGTTTGATGCCGCGCCACGATCTCCCGTATTTCGCAATGGCAATCTTGCCGGTAACGTCGATACCGTAGCGTTCCAGTACCTCGTAGTCTTCGGGAATGCCATAGTTGACGAATACCAGCTCAGCTTCAACTTCGCCGTCCCTGGAAAAGGCATTGTATGGAGGAAGCAAGCCCTCTCGACGTGCGGTGCTGGCATCTTCCGCCAGCGTATCCTCGGTTAGTGATGCACTAAACGCGGACGGTGCGACGAGTTCGACCTCCCTGGTTTTTGGCGTGGGTAGCAGAATTTCATAGGCAGCAATCTCAGTTTCGTATCCCCAGGATTCCAGAAGCCCTGCGATGTATTCTGCATTCGCTTTGCTCGCCGGCGAACCCACATGGTGGGGCGAGGTTGACATCACCCGCAACCATTCGTCCATTTCTCCCGCATTGATCCTGGCATCAAGCTGCGCTTCGATGGCCCGCTGATCCGCACTTGAGGTCACATCGAAACCCAGGATGTTCTCGTCGGCAGCAAACACATTGCTGCCGACCAGCAGCAATAAAAACAGAAATCTCATGTAATCCCCCTGAAATTATTTTGAATTGTTTGTGCCTCAATCAGATCACAGATCACGGATCGGGCCAATGCTAGATGGCGGTGAGCAACTCCCGCATTTCACGCAACCGGTCTTTGACGACAGCTGCATGTTCATCACCCATGCGCAGTATTATTTTCTGACCGCTGGAAAGTGCCTCCAGCTCAGCGTCCTCAAATTCGTAAAGTACGTGCGGACGGACCAGCGCAATAGGCTCTGAAATGTCGGGTGTTTCCAGCAGGTGATCAATGACTTCTACGAGGCGATCGTTGAAATAACCGTCTGGATATCCCTGTTGCACGTATGCGCTCTGAAATAATGGGTAAAAGCGTCTGTAAAGATCCATAACAACGTTCAGATCGGCGCTCTCAAGCAACGCGATCAAACTGTCGTAGCGTTCTGAATTTGAACTCGAAATGGCATATTCGCCGCTGGCATCCTGCCCGTCGACCACGAATGTGCCATCGACCGGTGCGAGCGGTCGAATCCGACCGGCTACCTGCGAGCGTGGCAGATTGTCGATCGTCGCGACCAGTTTTTCTATCAAGCCCGACTGAGCAAGTTTCTCATCGACCGAATCGCCCAGAATCATGGCGAGTTCGAGCTTGAAATATTCATCACTGTCACCGAGTGCCGGCAACGGCATCAGTACGGGGCTGTCTGCAGTATCCGGTGGCGGGCTTTCCATGGGATGCAGCGGCACAGGCGCATTCAATGGTTCCGGAGCGGTTTCAACAGGCACGGGGACGGCCGCCACGTCCGGCACCGAAACCTGCATACGGTAGTACCAGAGCGCACCAGCGACGCCGAGCGCAAGAAGTACGGGAATGAGCCATTGATTTGATTGTCTCGGCACTTTTAAGCCCCCAGTTTCCAGTCTGATCGAGCGAACGGGACTCAGACCGCTTAATAATGGACCAATTGAACGCTCAGTGGTTTATTTTTTCGCATCCAATCTTTGCGCGCGCTATGCTCCGTCGCCTCATCATTTTGACAGGCCGCCTGCGGAATTAACTGATGAAATCGAAAATACTCGCCATCCTGGTCCTGCATTGCTGCATCGGCTGCGCGCCTGATAACGTCGATACGGCCGGCGATGCAACTGATCTCGAATCACTGACGAACGAATACCTGTTTCTCGAGCTGAGTATGGGCTGGCATGACAATGGACATGTTGATGCCTATTTTGGTCCAGAGTCGATTCGTACGGCGGCGAATGATGCGCAGGTGCCACTTGCCGAGATCAGGTCACGCGCGGGAGATTTGCGTACCCGGCTAACGGTTCATCGTGGCAACGCCGATGACGCTTTGGCGTTAGCACGGCTTGACGGGCTTGATCGTCGGCTCGTCGCACTCGACACCAGGATAGCATTGAGCGAAGGCCAGTCCCTGGATTTCGACGCTGAATCTGTGCGCCTGTTCGGCGTGGCTGCGCCTGATCATGATGCAAACTTCTTTGCAGCGATTCTGGATGACATCGATGCGCTGTTGGGTGGCGAGGGTGATTTATCCGTTCGGGTCAACGAATTTCGCAATCAGTTTGTGATCCCGAAAGATTCCCTCGAAGCAGTATTTGACAGGGCAATAGCGGAGTGTCGCCGGCGCACCTTGCGCCACATCGATCTCCCTGACCATGAATCATTTAGCATCGAGTACGTGAATGACAAACCATGGTCTGGTTACAACTGGTATCAGGGCGATGCGCAGAGCCTGATCCAGATTAACACGGATCTGCCCATATTCATCAGCCGGGCGATAGACCTCGGTTGTCACGAAGGGTATCCAGGACACCACACGTTTAACGCCTTGCTGGAACAAAACCTGGTCAAAAACAAGGGCTGGCAGGAGTTTACGATTTACCCGCTGTTCAGCCCGCAGTCGCTAATCGCTGAGGGCAGCGGCAATTACGGAATCGAACTCGCGTTTCCCGGTAACGAACGCATAGTTTTTGAAAAAGAGGTGCTGTTCCCGCTTGCCGGTCTGGATGTCGCGGAGGCGGATCGTTATTACGAACTGCTCGACCTTCTCGCCAAACTTGAATACGCAGGCAACGAGGCGGCTCGAGACTATTTGAATGGCGTCGTTAGCCGCGAGGAAGCCATTCAGTGGCTGGTGGACTATGCGTTGTCTTCACCTGATAGGGCGAAGCAACGTACAGAATTCTTCGACACCTATAGAAGCTATGTCATCAATTACAATCTGGGCAAGGACCTGGTCCGTGAGTATGTGGAACGCGACGCGTCCGACATGACTGAGCGCTGGCGACGATTCGAAACACTACTGTCGACGCCGATCACAGCTGCCGACCTGAATAGGGATTAACCCACGCAGTATGGACAACGCATTATTTATAAGCCTGGTTGGTTTCGCATTCATTGCGGCCGGCACGCCGGGTCCGAATAACCTTTTGCTCATGTCGTCAGGGGCTCTATTCGGCTGGCGACAGACGCTGCCTCATCTGGGCGGCATTCTGCTGGGATTTGCGGTCGTCATGGCGTCCGCGGTCTTCGGGCTCGGCACGCTCGTTGAGAAGTGGCCGGTGCTCTTAACTTTCGTGCGCGTTATCGGGGCCACCTGGCTTGCCTGGATGTCGATTCGGTTCTTCAAAGCGGCGATGAGCGCTGACTTGGCGAACTCGCGGGTCGAGGAAGCGCCTATATCGCGACCGTTTCGTTTCTTTGAGGCGGTTTTATTTCAATGGGTGAACCCAAAAGCGATTATCGCGTCACTATCGAGCGCCGGCGCGTACATCTCCATCGCCGAGCTTGCGTGGCAACGCGCGATAATCATCGTCGGCGTATTCTTCGTTGCCGGGCTTGTTGCGTGTTCCAGTTGGATGCTCGCCGGTAGCGCGCTTAATCGCTACCTGTCGACGGGCAGATCGGCACCGTTGATCAACGCCGGTATGGGTCTCCTCATTCTCGCGACTGCGATTTTTATTCTGATGGGATGACCCGGCCATTTTGCCAGGTCACTCAATACTGCTTTTCCGGCAGGCCTTCTATCGGTGGATTCCACTGCCGAACGCCGGGTAATCGTCTACCCCACACGGTGCCCCGGTAGTTCGGTTGCAGATGCCGGGTCACCAGGCGCTGAATCACGTTTACCCGTGGCAACAAACCGTGAAACCCCGCAATCTCGGCCATAAACTTATCGCGCAGCTCCAGCCGCCCCAAATCTTTGTCGGTGAGGCAGACCAGTCGATTGCCGGACAGAAACGGCGGCAATGCGCCCGCGAGCGGTACGGTGCCATCTCCGGTCCGGTGTGATCGCGGGTTGTCACTATCCAGTTCGTTTACGAATTGCTCGTCTTCGATAACGAACCATGGACCGCGCCTGCTGCGCGCGACGGTCAACTGAAGACGCGTCTTTTCGCCTACGCCGACGATGGCCAACCAATCTGCCTGTTTAATACCGGTGCTCGATAGCTTCAAATCCTCTACATTGCGCCGATGGCGCTGTGCACGTCCCAGCATCTCTTCGAGAATCTTTTTTGCTCTTTCCTGACGATCACCACTACGCGTAGATACAGAATACAAGCGGACAAATTCGGTCAGGCTATCAACAACACTGGACTGGATATTGCTGGAATCGAATACGTTTACAGCATCGCCGTCAGGGTCGATCGTTGCGCCGTCGTAGCTGGGAAAAAGCTGATATATAGACGGTGTAACGCGGGCAGCCTCGCGTTCGCGTTCTTTGGGTTCCGGGCCGGTAAGCAAACTCATGCCGGTCGCGATTTTAACGATGGCCTCGACCGAACCGAGAAACGGCGTTCCAATCGTGACAACTTTCCCTACTTTGGATCGCCGCCCAAATTGCGAAAGGTATTCGCAAATCGCCAACCCACCCATAGAGTGACCAACGAGATCGACCTGCAGGTTTTTAGCATCAGCATAATGACGCATCAGCCTGGTCCGGGCGATTACTTCTTCGATAAAATCACCGAGCTTCTCCGCAGTCGTTGCCACATCCATGCGCCAGTCGAAAGGGAAGGCAAAAATGGGCGTTGGCCGATCGGCCCGCGCCGACAGCTCGTGCCGAAGCGCACGTATGAGGTCGTCGTAAACCGGAAACAGCTGACCTGTGACGACATGTGCAGGCTCGATCGCCTCGTACCGCATGTCGTCGGGATGCAGTGCGACACGATCGTATTTTTTGTTAAATACCATCGTCCAGATCTCATCCGCCTTCAGCGGATAATCATCCACCAGGCTGGTCGCGGTAATTCCGGGTATTACGATGACTGGGTTCTGTATTTGCATGACATTCCTTCGCAGAACATCCATTCTGCCCCAACTGCGCAGCGCCGGCCAAAGCCGATCTATTTCGTTACGAGTGAATGTGTTTTCCTGCTGCGGACCCTGAGGTATCCTCACTGACCTGTACGTACAGGGGGATAACAATGAGAAAACTAACCGCCGTATTGGCGATATCCATATTCATAAGCGGCTTGAGCTTCGCACAGGCGCCAGGTACGGCCGATGGTGAGTGGCACTATCTCGGTGGTGATTCTGCCCACACCAGATATTCTCCGGCCGACGAAATCGATGCGGACAATTTCGAAGACCTCGAGGAGGCCTGGGTCTGGGATGGCGCGAGCTTCAATGCTGCCAGCGGTCGCTCAACACCAAGCTACATCGACGGCGTGTTGTATACAGTTGCTGGTCCACGTCGACATGTTGTGGCGATCGACCCGACCACGGGAGAAACCATCTGGTCGTACCGCGAACCCAACACGGCGCGCCACGAGTACTCCATGCGCAAGGACTACGGCAAGGGCATTGCTTACGCAGAGGTCGATGGCCGAGGCGTCATCTATATCATTTCCCCGGCTTTTTTCCTGACGGCTCTGGATGCCAAGACCGGCAAGCCGCTGGAAGGATTCGGCCAGCCTGTGCCGGTCGATGGATTCCCCGAAACCGGCGTCGTGGACATGCTGGCGGACCTCGGTCACAAATTCGACGCGTATGAAGGCATAGACCTGGAAACGGGCTACATTACGTCTTCCTCGCCGCCGATCGTCGTCAATGGCGTCGTTGTCATCGGCAATTCCGCTGAGCAGGGTTACAACCAATCGCGCATCGAGAACATTCCTGGCGACATCCTTGGATATGACGCGAAGACCGGTGCGTTTCTCTGGAAGTTCAACGTGCTTCCTGGTCCCGGCGAATTCGGGCATGAGACTTGGGAAAACGATGCATGGGAATGGACGGGTGATATCTCCTCGTGGGCGCCACTATCGGCGGATCAGGAGCGCGGGATTGTCTACATACCAACGAACGGTGCCACGGTCGATTTTTACGGCGGCTTTCGCCCCGGCGACAACCTGTTCAGCACCAGCCTGATCGCGCTTGATGTGATGACCGGGGAACGTGTTTGGCACTATCAGTTGATTCATCACGACATCTGGAATTATGACACGCCGACAGCCCCCGTCTTGCTCGATGTGGAAATGAATGGTGAGACTGTGCCCATCGTGGCCCAGGTCACCAAGCAGTCATTTACCTATACATTCAATCGTGAAACCGGAGAACCGATCTGGCCTATTGAAGAGCGACCGGTTCCTGCGTCAAAAATTCCGGGCGAAAAACTCTCGGAAACCCAGCCGTTTCCAACCAAACCCGCGCCGTTCGATCAGCAGGGTCTGACCGAAGACGATCTGATGGATTTCACGCCGGAGTTGCGACAGCGCACCATCGAGGCACTTGCGGATTATGAGATCGGACCACTGTTCCAGCCGCCACTGCATCGTGACAATGATTTAGGAAAGAAAGGCTCACTCTGGTGTCCGGGTGACATTGGCGGTGTCAACATTGACGGGCCGGCGGCAGCAGACCCGACAACGGGCGTCCTGTATGTGACATCGCGCAAGCACTGCACGACGCGCATCATCGCGCCAGGAGCGGAACGTGATGCGATACTTGAGGCACCTACCGGCACGACGATTGCCGACTATGCTGTATTGAGTGGATTCGGGGTTCGCGGTCCTGACGGTTTGAATATTTTCAAACCACCTTACAGTCGAATTACTGCAATCGACATGAACACCGGTGAACACTTATGGTGGATACCGGTGGGCGAAACGCCAGATGCCGTCCTGAATCACCCGGATTTACAGGGCATGGATATTCCGAACACGGGCTACGGGTTGCGCGTCGCACAAATGACCGTTACCCCGAACCTGCTGATTTATGCAGGCAACGTTAGCGATGGCACGCCGACGATTTTTGCGGTAGACAAAGCGACCGGCGAAACGCTCGCACAGGTGGAAGCTCCCGCCGATAGCAACTACGGGATGATGACGTACGTTCACGAGGGTCGCCAATACATTATGTTGCAGACCGGGCCCAAGCTGACAGCGATGGCACTAGCCGATTATTGATTCGCTGTTAATCCTGAATTCAGCATTCTCGTGCGATAATCTAGGGAACTCGCTGGCCAGAGTCAGTCCAAAATATCGGATTGATTCTGGCGGCCTTTCGCCAGGTGAGCTACAACCGAGTAACAATGACTATAAAACTCAAGAAAATCGTCGCAATCTTTATGATCCTCATGATGTGGACGAACGCCCCGGCTGATCCGCGTACGCTGAATGACGGTGTATATACAAAAGATCAAGCGAAAATCGGTGAAGGGTTGTATACGCAGCACTGTATTCTGTGTCACGACAAGAAGTATTTTCGACCTGTCCTGAAGCGCTGGGAAGGCCAGGCGATCAACGTGCTATTTACCGTAATCTCTGCCTCGATGCCCGAAAACAACCCCGGTTTTCTCTCCGAAAAAGAATATGTCGACATTCTTGCCTACGTGCTGTCTTTGAGCCGTTATGCCCCGGGCGATACGGAGCTCGACTACCAGGATGGCGCGCTGAATGACCTGATGGTTGAGGCCCGCAAGCGCAAGTAGTACGCCCCGAGCGCGCCTGCGCTGCCAGAACCACACCAATCTGCTATCCTTTAAGGGTATCCGTGCAACGGATATTGATGCATCCGTATAGCGGATCTTTATTTCGACAGGGGGACACAGATGTCAGATTCAACCGGACTAAACCGCCGCAGCTTCCTCAAGGGAGCCGGCATGACGGCACTGGCCGGTGCCGTTGGCTCGGGCGGAGCGGCGGCTGCCGCAGATGGCCAGCCTGAGTATTACATGAATGGCAAGTATGACTTCGATACTGTCTATAGCCGCATTGGGTCCAAGTCTGTCAAATGGGACAGTCAGATCGCAAAGTACGGAGACAAAGTCAAAATTGGCATGGGCATCGCCGATACGGACTTCAGGGCACCGGCATTCATTCAGGAAGCCATGGCCGAAAGGCTCGAGCATGAGAATTGGGGCTATATGGGTGCCGAAGGATATGCTGAATTCCGTGAAGTAATCGCTGAATGGAATGCGGATCGTTACGGCCTCGAGGTCGATCCCACCACACTTCAGATCGCGACAGGTGTGCATCCCGGTTTGATCGCCGCCCTGAAAACTTACTCGCCACCGACCAGCAAAGTGCTGTTGATGACACCGACCTACAACGGCTTCTATTCTGATCTGCGCAATTCACAAACGCTCAAGAACGAAAGTGAGATGATCTTCGAGAACGGTGAATACAAGGTAGACTGGGACGATCTCGAAGCACGCATGACGCCCGACACGCACACCATGCTGTTGTGCAATCCGCAGAATCCGACCGGCAATGTGTGGTCTGAGGAGGATCTCCTGCGTATCGGTGAACTGTGTCTGAAGCACCAGGTCATCGTGCTGTCCGACGAGATTCACATGGATATGGTGCGGCCCGGACACAAGGTAACGCCGTTCGCATCACTGCCTGACAAAGATATCGTTCACAACAGTCTCTCGTTCCGTGCGATCACCAAAACCTTCAGCATGCCGGCGTCGAAGAATGCCTATTGGTTCTCAACAAACGAAGTCATGCTCGAGCGGGTCAAGAAAAACCACATGGCGGGAATTAATACGCTCGGCATCGTGGCGAATACAGCTGCCTATCAGCAAGGTGCGGAATGGCTGGACCAACTGCTTGTGTATCTCGATGGCAATCACCAGTTCGTAGAGGATTACATCAAGGAAAACATGCCTGAAATCGGTTATACGAAAGCGCAGGGCACTTTCTTGAGCTGGTTGCACTTCAACGACATCATGGACAAGGTGGGCGTTGTTGAAAAAGCGGCAGCCAGTCAAATGACTGACAATCCGAAAAATGAGACCCAGGTTTTCGAAGATTGGCTCGTGCAAAATGCTGGCGTTCAATTGAATAACGGCGTGAGTTACGGCAAAGGCAGTGACCGCTGCATGCGTATGAACATCGGCTGCTCTCGCCAGGTCTTGGGCGATGCACTGGGCCGGATCAAGGATGCTGTTAAGAGGGTCTAGTTAGGGAATTAATAATCCGGCGGCCTTGCAGAAGTTGACCTGGCCGCATCTATAGCAAAACGCACTGCTGCCTGTGCCGGTTCAATCACTGGCACAGGCAGTTTTGTTTCTGCAGCTTCTTTTGTCGCAGCCATTCCTGCACAACCCAGTATTAGTGCACTGACATCGTGATCTGCTAGCAGGCTAAGACCCGCTGCAACGACCTTGTCCACGGTATCGTCGGCATTGGCTGCTTCGTCAACAGTGATGTTCAACGGCAACTCGACGGCCAATTGATCCGCGTATCCCAATTCGTTGATATAACGCAGGTGACGCTGGATGGACGCGTCTGACAGTGCCAGCACGCCGAATTTTCCACCCGGGACTGCGGCGGCTCTGACTGCGCTTTCCTGCATACCAAGAACGGGCTTACGGGTATTCTCACGACACTCCTTAAGTCCAGGATCGGAATAACAGGCAATCACAAAGGCATCGTAATCACCGGAGTCGAGTACTTTTTGGCAAACCATTGGGGCCACTTTGAGAATGTCTTCGTCGGTTTCAATACCGAACGGGCCATTCTCCAGCGTGCAGCAATCAATGTCGGCTTCTGACGCAAACCCGCGCAGCGATTCGCGCAGTCCTGTCGTTACCGTTTCGTTGGAATTCGGGTTAATGACAAGAATTTTCTTCCTGCTCATCAGAGTCCAAAGTCAACGCCGAAATTGATGGCCGGATCAAGCTCCGGTGCCACTCTGCCGGGCATGCCGGTGCAATCGATCGTTCGTCTCGGTACGAATTTGCCCGCACCTCGTTCAGCCTTTAACTCATTGTCTTCGATAACCACCTTGCCACGCTGCAACACTGTTGTCGGCCATCCTGTCACCTCCATGCCCTCGTATGGTGTGAACTCCATGTTGTCATGCATGTCTTCGGCTGCAACGGTTCGAGTGACTTCCGGGTCCCAGATTGCGATATCGGCGTCTTTGCCTTCCGTGATCGACCCTTTGCAATGATCCATGCCATAAATCTTCGACACGTTGGTGGCTGCCAGCGCGACGAAATGATTCAGCGAGATTCGTCCATTAATGAAGCCTTCGGAAAACAAGAGCGGCAGCCGCATTTCGATTCCCGGCAAGCCGTTTGCAATCTTGGGGAATTCCGCATCCGGGCCGGCGTGCAGCTTCCCGGTGTCGTCAAATCGATAAGGCGCATGATCGGAAGAGTAGACCTGGAAAGTACCGTTCTGCAGGCACCTCCATATCTCTTCCTGTGAGGCTCTGTCCCGCAATGGCGGACTGCAGCACAGCTTTGCGCCATGCATGCCAGGCAAATCCATCTGCTCCATGTTGAGGAACATATATTGTGGACAGGTTTCACCGAATACTTTTCTGCCCTCGTAGCGCGCATCAGCAATGATCCGCGCGCCCGCCTCTGATGACACGTGCACTATCAGTATCGGCGCATCCAGGAATCCGGCCAGCGATATCGCGCGATTGATCGCCTCTGACTCTGCTGTCCTCGGATGGCTCAAGGCGTGGTATTTAGGCGCGCCGTGCCCACTGTCGACCAGTCGGTTGCTCATCCACTTGATCATGGCGTTGTTTTCCGCGTGGATCATCGTCAATGCGCCGTGTTTCTTTGCAACGGCAAGAATGTCCAGCATCTGACTATCGTCGACAATCAGTCTGTCGTAGGTCATGTAGACCTTGAAAGAGCTTATGCCGTCGGCGATCGCCTGCGGTAGTTCGCGATGGAGGACGTCATCGTTTGGATCCGAAAGAATCAGGTGAAATGAGTAGTCGATAACCGATTTCGGGCCTGCCCTGCCGTGATAAGTGTCCAGGACATCGGCAAGCGACTGGCCACGATGCTGCGCGGCGAATGGCACGATGCAGGTATTACCGCCAAACACTGCAGACACGCTGCCAGAATAATAGTCGTCGCTGGTCATCAGGCCGCTCGATGACTCCTGTTCAATATGGCAATGAGCCTCGATGCCGCCCGGCAAGACGTACTTTCCAGCCGCATCAATCGTGCGCGTCGCGTCGCCCAGTTTCTTTCCAATAGCGACGATCTTGCCGTCTTTGACGCCAATATCTGCAGCGTAGGTTTCCGATACATCTGCAACCGTGCCATTGGAAATCTTCAGATCCAGCATTGTCATTCGTCTATACGCCCCTGATCGCACCGCCGTCACAACGAACAAGTCCGCCCGTCATGTAGCTTGCCGCTTCGCTGCAAAGAAACGCTCCCACGTTGCCAAAATCTTCGACCGTGCCATAGCGTCCGGCCGGGATTCCCGCCTGTTCAGTCGCAGAAACCTCTTCAACGGATCGTCCTGTGCGTTCAGCCTGCGCGGCATCGAGCTGATCGAGACGTGCCGTCCTGATTCTTCCGGGCAGCAGCATGTTGACGGTGATTCCCAGCGACGCAACTTCATTGGACAGCGATTTGCTCCAGCCGACTAGCGACGATCGGACGGTATTGGACATCGCAAGGTTGGGAATAGGCTGGACTACGCCCGAAGACGCAACTGTCAACACCCTCCCCCATCCCGATGTCTTCATATCTGCCATACATAGATTGGTGATCTCGATGACTCGAATCAGCATAGTGTCTATTTGAGACCTCCACTGATCCGAATCCGGCGCATCAACCGTTCCGGGTGGAGGACCACCAGTATTATTAACCAGGATATCGACTTTGCCGAACGCTTCTTTTGCGGCGGCGTAAAGCGTCCGGGCCGCATCTTTATCCGACAAATCTGCGACGCAGAATTTGGCGCTGCCACGCCCCGCTTCCGAGAGTTTCTTTGCTGCTGCTGCGAGTTTTTCCTCGATCCGACCGCATAACATAACGTCAGCGCCTTCCGCGCAGAGTTGGGATGCAATACCCAGACCGAGACCCTGACTCGACGCCAGCACCAACGCTTTTTTGCCTTTTATTCCAAGATCCATTTTGCTTTAACCCTGTTTCGTATCATTGTTCGACAATAAATCTGTTGTACTAAAGATCAATTCGCAACCCGCACAATCTCAATCCGACCACCGCGGGCGAATTGGACTCGATGCCAGCACCAACGCCTTCTTGCCTTTTATTCCTAGATCCATTTTGCTTAAACCCTAATTCCCATGAATTTTGTAATTTCAATTCTGAATGTACTAAAGATCAATTTGCACCCAGTCCGCCTAACGAATCGGTCTGTTGCGAAACTGATTGTTGCGGACTGGCATTCATTGCACTAAAGATCAATTTGCAACCATCTATTCAATCTAAATGACGACGCAGGCAAATTGGGGCAAATTGGACTCGATGCCAGCACCAACGCTTTCTTGCCTTTTATTCCAAGATCCATGTTTAGAGTGCCTCTACGTTTTTTTCAACACGACCGATCAGTCGGGTCAATTCCTCTTTGTCGATTTTGTTCAATGAAGGACCGGGCGCTCTCACGGTCGGCGATGCAATAACACCGCGACGATGCAGTATTTCCTTGCGCAGCGCCAAACCCATGCCAATTTGCTGCTCGTGTCGTACCAGTGGCAGGTAAGCGTCGAACACATCCTCCGCCCGGTCCTGCTCGCCCGCCATGTGCAAGGCAACCACCGCAACCAGCATCTCGGGATACGCGAATCCGGTCATCGCTCCATCTGCACCGCGAGCCAGTTCCTGAGGCAGATAAAGTCCCCCGTTACCGACCAGGATTGACACTCGACGCAGGCCTTCTTCAGATGCCTGGCGTACGCGTGAGACCTTGGTAAGGCCCGGACACTCTTCGTGCTTGAGCATCACCAGCTGATCGAAATCAGCCACCATGCGATTAAACAGCGACACCGATATTTCAGTTCGAGTCGCCTGCGGATAGTCCTGGTAGCAAACCGGAATATCGGTACCCAACGCCGCAAATACCTGGCTGAAGTAGTTGTAGACTTTTTCCTCTGTCGCCAGCCCCGGCAATGGCGCAACCATAACGCCCGCGGCACCGTTGTCCATGCTGATTCTGGATAAACGCGCAAGATTGTCCATACCTGCGTTGGACACACCGACAACCACCGGAAGCGTATCGTCCACACGTTTAAGCACCCTTTCGAGGAAGGCTTCCGATTCCTCCGGCGCCATTTTCTGCGCCTCTCCCATCACACCGAGAATGGTAATTCCCGACACGCCCTTCTCGACATAGAAATCAACCAGGCGATCCGCGCTTTCCAGGTCCACTTCTCCGTTATCTTTAAACGGAGTTGCAGAAATGATGTAAACGCCGCTCGCGGTTTCATCCAGTAACTGTGTTGACATTGTTTTTAAGTCTCCTTGCCATCCGATGCCATCTGTACATATTGCCTGCTGTCGTCAGTGATCGCAGTTGCATAACGCTCTTCTCCCGAAACATAGTCTTTCATCAAGGCAAGGAAGACGCCACTGAGCAATAGCAGCGCGACGAGATTCGGCAGCGCGCTCGCTGCAACCGAAATATTCGCGAGCGCCCAAAGCTGGTCAACGTTGGTAATGCCGGCAAAGATGACGCCGGGCATGAAGTAAATCCATTTGGCGAATCGAAAAAATGATTCACCGAAAAGGCTGACCATCGCCGTTTCGAAGTAGACGAAAAATCCAATCTGTGTAGACAAGCAGAAGGTGAGAATCGCCACAGACACGAACGCCCTGGACAACTCCGGTGAATAGTAAGTGGCGACGGCATCCAACAACATCTCGATTCCGGTGGTGCCGTTTTGCAGTACACCTGATGAAAGAATGACAAATGCCGTGATTGTGCATACCACAGTGGTATCAATGAATACTTCAGCTGCCCCCCACAGGCCCTGCTTGAACGGATGGGACGTTTCGGCATTCGCATGTACCATCGGTGCAGTGCCTAGGCCAGCCTCGTTCGACAGCATGCCGCGCGCCATGCCCATCTGTATTGCTGCCATCACCGCGGCACCCGCAAACCCACCGATAGCCGGCGCCGGCGCCATTGCATAGGTAACAATATCGCCCATGACCCCTGGCAGCGCGGATGCGTTCGAAACAAGAATGGCCAGGCTGCCCAGCAGGTAAATCACGGTCATGAATGGCACCAGCGTTTCACAAAAGCGACCGATTCGTCGCACGCCACCGATCGCAACGGATGCCGTCACGATTGCCATCGCACCGGTGACCAGGTAGGGATTCAGTCCATAGCTTGCATTAAAGGCACGACCAACCGTGTGTGCCTGCAACAGGGAAGAGCTGAAGAAACAGTTGATCGTTACGCCAATGCTGAAAAGAATTGCCAGAAATTTCCAACCCAGCGCCTTGTTGATGTAGTACATCGGGCCGCCGTGAACATGGCCTTGTTCATCAACTTCACGATAGTGAACGCCGATCGTCACTTCTGCCGCCTTCGTCATCATGCCGAAAAACGCCAGGACCCACATCCAGAAGATTGCGCCGGGGCCGCCAATCGACAGCGCTGTCGCAACACCCGCCATGTTGCCCATGCCCACTGTGCCGGCAAGGGAGGTCGTCGTCGCCTGGAACGGTGTCATCCGGTTCTCATCCTGATCACCACTGCGATCGAACATGCGCCCGAAGGTTCGCCGCAGGATGTAGCCGAAATTCGTTACCTGGAAAAAACGCGTTCTGAATGTCAGATAGACCGATACGAATGCGATAAATATCATCGTGGGCGGACCCCACATCAGATCACTGATGCGCGTGACCAGCGTCAGAAATGCCTGGTACATTCAGATCCCCCGGAGCCCTGGTGCTGTTCCACGGCTTTTGTTGTTATCGGTAACTAGGGCGCTGCACGCACCGGGGTCTGAATCAATTTCACTTGAAACCCCGGTCATTGCAGGCAAACGACTGTAACAAACCCGCTTTTAATCTCCAATGGCCTGACCATTTGGCGTAAACTTGATCGTCACGAGAACAGATCAAAATGTCCAACATCCCGGCGTCACGAATGCTGACCTCAAGAAGCGGTCCAGACTCGGGAAAAATACTAGGGGAGCAAGAATGAAGACTGCTATTCAGGCGTCGACTTATTTCCGTTGCGGCGCAATAACTCTGATCCTTGCCTTTGCAGGCTGCTCGCAGGAACCTGCGGCAACCGATACTGAAGAAGCCGCGCCGCTGGCGGCCGCCAGCGGCGAAATTAAACCGCCACCGGGCACCGATGGCGGCACCTGGGGTTATCTTGGTGGCGACGCCGCACACACCCGATACTCGCCTGCGGATGAAGTGAACCTCGAGAATTTCGAAGACCTTGAGGAGTCGTGGGTATGGGACGGCGCGAGCTTTGGCGCGGCCAGTGGTCGTTCGACGCCCAGCTACATCAACGGCAAACTGTTTACCGTTGCAGGCCCGCGGCGGTATGTGGTTGCACTTGACCCTGCAAGCGGCGAACTGCTCTGGTCATATGGCGAGCCCAAAACACCGCGCTTTGAATACTCTATGCGTGCCGACTACGGCAAGGGTGTTGCCTATGCGGAAGTTGACGGTCGCGGTGTCGTCTATATATCTTCACCTGGCTTTTTCCTGACCGCACTTGATGCGGAGACCGGCCAGCCGCTGGAAAACTGGGGCCGTCCCACCGGCGTTCCTGGTTTTCCGGAAAGCGGTGTCGTCGATATGCTCACCGACCTGTTGTCGGACCTGCCGTACAGCCATGATCCTTACAATGGTATGGACTTAAAGGACGGCTACATCACGACATCGTCACCACCAATTGTTGTCAATGGCGTTGTCGTTGTTGGCAACTCACACGAACAGGGTTACTACCAGTCACGAATAGAAAACGTTCCCGGAGACATTCTCGGCTACGACGCACGAACAGGTGAGTTTCTGTGGAAATTTCACGTGATCCCGCGTCCCGGCGAATTCGGCCACGAGACCTGGGAGTCTGACGCCTGGCAATACACCGGTGACGTTTCCTCCTGGGCGCCCATGGCGGCAGACGAGGAGCGCGGCATTGTTTACATCCCGACCAACGGGGTAACGATTGACTACTACGGTGGCTTTCACCCTGGCGACAATCTGTACGGCACCAGTCTGATCGCACTCGATGCCAAAACTGGCGAACGGGTCTGGCATTACCAGCTTGTAAAACACGACATCTGGAATTACGACACGCCGGTTGCACCGGTCCTGATGGATGTCAACATCGATGGTGAAGAAGTTCCGATCGTTGTTCAAACGACGAAGCAGAACTTCGCGTACACGTTTAATCGCGTCACCGGCGAGCCAATATGGCCGATTAACGACACACCGGTACCCGTGTCAGACGTGCCAGGCGAAAAACTCGCAGCAACGCAGCCGTTCCCGACCAAGCCGGCCGCTTACGGCATGCAGGGTCTGACCTATGACGACCTGGTTGACTATACGCCGGCGATGCGCGAGGCCGCGATTGAAGCACTGAAAGACCACAAGATCGGCCCGCTGTTTAATCCACCGCTGCATCGGGACAACGATCAGGGTTATCGCGCAGCCTACTGGTGCCCGGGTGACGGCGGCGGCACGAACATCGACGGACCGAATGTCGCCGATCCGGAGACCGGCATACTCTATGTCTCTACACGAGCCGCCTGTTCATCCAGAATCGTAGTATCGGGTGAGGAACGTGACCCGAACATCGAAGCGCCCACCGGTGCGACCTTCTCCGATTTCGCATCGCTGCGCTCGGACCAGGTACGGCACCCGGACGGTATCCCGATGTTCAAACCGCCTTATAGCCACATCACTGCGATCGACATGAATACGGGTGAACACCTGTGGCAATTACCCATTGGCGAGACGCCTGAACGGGTCGCAAACCACCCCGACCTGCAGGACATGGACATCCCGACAACGGGCAGCGGCCGGAATGCGGCGATGTTGGTGACCAAGACGGCGTTCATGTACACCAGCCACTCAAGCGACGGCACGCCCATGCTCTTCATGGTCGACAAAGTCAGCGGCGACCAGGTCGGCAGCGTAGAGATTCCCGCCAGTGTCAACTACGGCATGTCCACCTATGTGCATGAGGGCACGCAATATGTCATGTTGCAAACCGGCGCAAAACTGACCGCCATGGCGTTGGGCGATTTCTGACTAAGCCTTTGATTTAACGGGCCCGGAAGACTTTCCGGGCCCGCTTTTTTGCCTTTGTATCACGATGTGGCACTGGGTCCTCCTGCCCGCAACCAGCCTTTGATATAGTCGCGATCTGCCCGAATCGCTGGAACTTCGATGTCCCAATCCGCCAACCAACTGAGCACTGACATGCATTTCTCGCAGTTAAACGAAATGCGTGAATACGGTGGTGCCGCCATGTGTAGCGGCCTGTCAGACGCGGTAATCCAGGATTTCCTGGACGACGGCGGCGATCTTGCCAATGCGATTCAACGTGCCTACGACTGCTTTGTGATGGCGAAAGCGTCGCATTCGGAGTTTCTTACGCTGGATGAAAAGACCCAGGTTAAACGCGCTCAGGAACGTTACACGAATTTCTATCGCCAGGACGCGATTAATCCTTACGTTGCAGCCGGCGCTGCCGGTCCCTGGGTCGTCAGCCTCAAAGGTGCGGTCATTTATGACTGCGGCGGCTACGGGATGCTTGGCCTTGGGCACGCGCCGCAAATGGTTCTCGATGCCATGAATCAGCCACATGTAATGGCGAATATCATGACGTCGAGTATCAGCCAGATGGAGTTCATTGCAATCCTGCGCCAGGAAATCGGGCACAATCGAACAGGCGCCGAACCTTTCGCCAGTTACCTGTGTTTGAACAGCGGTTCGGAGGCAACTTCGGTCGCGACCCGCATCGCCGACATCAACACGAAGAACCTGACTGACCCCGGAGCTCGTTACGCCGGATATGAGGTACGTGGACTGACGCTGACTGGGAGTTTTCACGGTCGCACCGATCGGCCTGCACGGTTCTCCGACTCGACGATCGGGAACTATCGCAAGCACCTGGCCTCCTATCGCGACAGCGACTACCTGTTGACGGTCGATCCCAATGATATCGAAGCGCTGGAAGGGACGTTTGCCGCCGCAGAAGCCGCAAATACGTTCATCGAGGCGTTTTTTATGGAGCCCGTAATGGGCGAAGGCAATCCCGGCCGGTCCATAAACCCGGATTTTTATGCGCGTGCCAGGGAACTGACCAGGAAACACGGTTGCATGTTGGTGATTGATTCTATCCAGGCTGGCCTGCGCGCACACGGCGTCCTGTCGATTGTCGATTACCCGGGATTCGAGGCGCTGGACGGACCCGATATGGAGGCCTATTCAAAGGCCTTGAATGCCGGACAGTTTCCGCTGTCGGTGCTCGCGTTGTCAGAGCAGGTTGCCGCCATTTACCG
>JBPCYD010000181.1:0-3580 GCA_051007895.1 Woeseiaceae bacterium | reverse complement strand
TGGTTTGTCGAACAACCTGTGGCCAGACCGACGGTCGCTGTGGCCGCAAAACAACCGGCCATTGCCGTAAAACGCCTGAGAAATTCTCTTCGATCCGTCATCAGTCCTCAGAGACTGTCATCAAGTCATTTCGATATCAATCTTGGACTCGACTGCGAGGTTGCGGTCTGCGGTAGTGGCAGTGGTGATATTGTTTGCATGCTGGATTTCGAACTGAGAAGAGGAGAGTGATGTGTACAAATTCATGGCGATGGTAATCACTGTCATGCTATCGACCGCCGGCGTCGGGCAAGAAGTGAATCCCGGTGCCAGAACAGTCATCGAGAGCGGTGGCCGCACAGTGACGTTCACTGAAGACGTGCCGAAAGAACACACCGGCTACGATAGCCCGTGGCACTACGCGCATGCAGTCCGTTCCGGAGACTACGTGCATATCTCTGGCATCATCATCAGCGCCGACCGCGACGACGAGCTGCCGATTTCGATGGATCGTTTTCGTGAACACACAGAAGACCGGTTCGAGGTCATCCAACGTTTCCTCGCCACCGCCGATGCTAGCCTGGAGGACATTGTGAAGATCAATACATTCCACGTCCTGGACGGTAAGAATACGACGTTGACTATCGACGAGCAGGCGCTGGCGATCGCCGAGACCAAGGCGAAGTACGCGATTGAGCCGCATCCGGCCTGGACGGCCGTAGGCACGACGGGACTGTTCAGCCCGCTGGGTATTGTGGAAATAGAAATGGTGGCGTACGCACCGCTCGACGGGAACGAGGATGGGCAACTCGAACGTTAGTATCCTCAAATCGGCATTTTTTCATCCTGACTTCATCTACTGAGTCACCAGGTTTACCCATTTCAACGCGATTGACGGCCTGCAAATAAATCTGACACCTTTTTTCACTTGAGGAAGGCCATATTTCGGTTTGAAAAACGTGAATTTTGGCCATTTGAGTGGATTCCATGGCGCCCTTGGGCATCAGGTAGCACAACAGCTATAGTACTAAGCAATAGATACGCTTATGCGCTGGCGCACAACACCGGGCGATCCGTAGAATGCTGCCGAAACAGAGAAAACTATCGACGGTTCTTGCGACCAGGATCTCTGGCTATAGCCGCCTTACGGCGTCGCCCGACGAAAACGTGCAAATTCTATTGAGCGAGCTGCGGAACAATTTCGTTGCACTCGTAGCAGAATTCGACGGAAACCTGATAAGCAGGACAGGCCCCGATCTCAATGCCGAATTTCCCAGTGCTGTAAACGCTATTCGCGCGGCAGTTGAACTGCAAAAACTTTCAGACTCGCCGGACGCTGTTTCGACATCGAAACCCACTTTACAACTCCGGACAGGTATTCACCTTGGCGAAATTCTTTTGGAAGGCGATAGCGTAGCCGGCGATGGCCTCGATGTCGCCGTTAGCCTGAGAAACCTCGCACGGCCAGGGGAAATAAAAATTTCCTCGGCTGTTCACGAGCAGTTGGAAGGCAAAGTTGATTCGGGGTTTGTCTACAGTGGTAAACATGCGATAGAAAACGTACAGCACCCGATTAACGTCTATCGTGTAGTCGATAGCTCGGATGGAAAACCAATTCGAGATGTATTATCGGAGCTGTTTCGACGCCGGATCTTCCGCTCCGCTGGTGCCTATTTCGTCGCTGCCTGGCTGCTAGTTCAGGCCAGCGACACTATTCTGCCTGTGTTCAACACGCCCAGCTGGGTAATGCGTTCAATTGTTATCTTGCTCATCGTCGGCTTCCCGCTCGCGATGTTGCTGACGTGGTCCGTCAATTTGAGTCCGGACGGACTTGTCAAAACGGCAGATTCCGGATATTCGAGACAAACAGGACGCTGGCTGAAGTTTGCGGTTGTTAGCGTCGCCACAATAATCTCTGCAACGGTACTTTGGAGTATTCGAACGACAATACTTGAACCGCCTGCCGAAACGCCCGTTGTTAACCGGTCTGCGATCAAGTCACAGCCGGTTATCGCCGTAACAGAACTCACCAAGCGAGTTGGCGATGCATCGTTGGACTGG
Source organism: Woeseiaceae bacterium (assembly GCA_051007895.1). Lineage (GTDB taxonomy): Bacteria > Pseudomonadota > Gammaproteobacteria > Steroidobacterales > Woeseiaceae > SZUA-117. Next base: position 1,540 of record JBPCYD010000181.1, on the reverse strand, counting down.
CTGGGCCAGGGCATCGCTAATTTGCTCCGAGACTCAATGGCTGACTCGCCATTGACCGTTGTTTATTCGCTGGCAGCATTGCAGTCTCTCAATTCAGAAACCGGTGTAAGCCAAAACCTTGCAGCGGCCGCGAAAGATGCCGGCGTAGACTACCTGATCACGGGTGACTATATGAGCACGGCGTCGGGGATCGTGATCAGCGTCCATATCGAGGACCTGGACAACGGCCGCATTATTCCCGGCGATCGAATTGAGGCGTCTTCGGTTGAAGAAGCGATCGCCGCCACAATACAGCTTGTTCGAAGACTGAAGCAGGCCCTGAACCTTCCGTATGTGAGCCAGGTCGGTCACCTCGCCGCCGATTTCGCGGCGGAAAATCTGCAGGCATACGAATTGTATGTTAGCGGGCTCGATTATCTGATCGCATATGATTACGAGAACGCAACCTTGCTTTTACAGGCCGCCGTCGAAGAGGCGCCGAACTTCGGCATGGCCAGGTATCGTCTGGCGCAGATTCTCGAGGCAACCGGAAGTAACCTGGATGCAGTTCAGATGTTGGAAACGATCGACCTGAATTCGCTGAGCGAACGCGAAAGTTTGTACGTGCAGGGAGCGAAACACAAGTTCACCGGTAACCGCGATGCAGGCGCAGCAATCGATGTATTTTCGGAAGCCGTTGCAAAATTTCCTTTTGATTCTGAAGCGCATCAAAACCTGGCAGAGGCATTTTGGCTTGATTATCAGAATGAAGCTTCCCTTACCCAGCTTGAGCAGCTTGTTGAACTGCATCCACAGGAAGCGGTTTCGTGGATGGCCCTGGGTGAGCGGCAGATTGATGTCGGCGACATCGACGGCGCACGAACATCTTTAGCTAAGTATGTATCAATGCAGCCCGAAGATCCTTATCCGCATGCGTTGTTGGGTGAGCTGGCAAGCCGCGAGCGCAGATTCACGGAGGCGAAAGCACGATATAGGCAGGCGCTGGTTATCCAACCGAACATGGGCGTTCCGCTGCTTGGGCTCGCTCGTCTGGCGTACTTTGAAGGTAGCATTGAAGATGCAATGTCATTATGGGAAGACATGATTGGCAATAATGAGATTACTGCCGATTACCGAATCGACGCTGGTTTCGACTACGCATACGTGTTGCGAGCTAAAGGCAAACCTCAAGAAGCTCATGACACACTTAGACTATTGGAGTTTGAAATCCAGAACGAAGGTTTTCGCGAGGCGCTGGCTTTCACCGTCATGGCGGAGATGCTGATCGATCTCGGTGAACTGGACCACGCACAGCAATTGCTAATCATTGCAGCGAACAATACTTCAGCTGCCCAATATCCCACTCGGGCGAATTTCTATCTCGCTCAGATAGCAATGCTGAAGAATGATAGCAGCGCCTTTTACAAGATTTTGGATACGCTATGGGCATTGGAGATCGAACCTGGCACAGTCAACGACCACGATCGCAGAGCTGCGTCGCACTACCTAACTGGGGTTGACCTGATTGCAGAGAATCCGGCGTTGGCAGCAAGCACGATCG
>JBPCYD010000180.1:0-28393 GCA_051007895.1 Woeseiaceae bacterium | reverse complement strand
AACGAGTTTCTGAAACCGCGTGTCGTTAAAGTCGCGCCGGTCAATGACCTTCATGCGAAAGTCACGATTGAACCGTTCGAACGTGGTTACGGTCACACACTCGGCAATGCGCTGCGGCGCATCTTGCTTTCGTCAATGCCCGGAGCGGCAGTGACGGAAGCTGAAATTGAAGGTGTACTCCACGAGTACACCAGTATTGAGGGTGTTCAGGAAGATGTTGTAGACATTCTTCTTAATCTCAAGCAGGTCGCTGTGCGCATGCACACGCGCGATACTGCCGAGCTCAGAATTTCAAAGAGAGGCCCGGGTGTCGTTACCGGTGCTGATATCCAACTTGATCACGATGTCGAGGTCATGAATCCCGATATCGTTATTGCAAGTCTGACCAAAGACGGGCATCTGAACATGGTGCTTAAAGTTGAGCGTGGTCGCGGCTATCGTGCGGCAACTCGCCGCCCGGCTTTTGAAGAGCAGTCTGGCCCAATTGGTCGCCTGCAGCTGGATGCGTCATTCAGTCCGGTTAACCGCGTGACCTACGATGTCGAGGCGGCGCGCGTTGAGCAGCGAACTGATCTCGATAAATTGATTATCGATATCGAAACCAACGGCACAATCGATCCCGAAGAAGCAATTCGTCGTGCTGGCAGCATACTCAAAGATCAGCTGTCAGTGTTCGTCGACCTGCAAGGTCAGGATGAAGGCGTTGGCGCCGCGGCGGAGCACCAGGTTGATCCGATTCTGTTGCGCCCGGTTGACGAACTCGAGTTGACAGTCCGTTCGGCCAATTGCCTGAAGGCCGAAAATATCATGTACATCGGCGATCTTGTGCAGCGTACCGAAGTCGAGCTACTGAGGACGCCGAATCTTGGCAAGAAGTCGTTGACGGAAATTAAGGAAGTATTGGAAGGACATGGTCTGGGTCTCGGCATGCACCTGGATAACTGGCCACCTGCCAGTCTGCGTCCCGAGCACGAACTCGCAATGTAATAGTGGCCGGGATTTGCATCGACAATTAAGTTTGTCCGCAAATTGCTGGTAGAAAGGAAGGAAAATGCGTCACAGAAAATCCGGTCGTAGACTTGGCCGTAACAGCCCACATCGAAAGGCCATGTTTCGCAATATGGCGACATCGCTTGTGCAGCATGAAACGATCAGGACGACCTTGCCAAAGGCTAAAGAGCTTCGCCGTGTGGTGGAACCGTTGATCACGCTGGCCAAAGAAGATGGCGTGGCGAATCGTCGTCTTGCATTCGATCGATTGCGTGACAAGGCGGCGGTAGGGAAGTTGTTCTCGGATCTGGGGCCTCGCTTCAAAGAGCGCCCTGGTGGCTATTTACGCATATTAAAACTGGGCCCACGGCCTGGCGATGCGGCGCCAATGGCTATGGTACAACTGGTCGATGGCCCGGCAGATGCACAGGGCGCTGAGGACTGAGCGAGAGCCGATAGTTTTATTGGAAAGGCCGGCGAATGCCGGTCTTTTCGTATCTGTACTAAAGATCAATCCGCGTTCGCCGACTTACGACTATTTTCGCCCCAGGCGGATTGGGCCTTTTTTCTTATCATGCACTAAAGATCACAAATTCGTCCGGAACGAATTTGGACACGTAAGTGCCTTCGCGAAGCGAAGGGCGCGACCAGGGAAGGTCGCGATCTATCCGCATTCGCCGACTCACGACTTTTATCGCCCCAGGCGGATTGGGGCTTATTTCTGTGCAGATAATAATCATCAGACATTGGCCGGCAACCAATACGGACATCACAGTCCTTTCGCGAAACCCGTCAAACTACTTTTTTTGACATAACATCCGGGTTAATCCTGGATGGCCGTCGCTACTCCTTTTTCCATAGCGTCGCAAAGCGCGATTCGACTCCCGGAAAACGCGCGGTCGGTCTGTATCTATTTGATTTATATACAATAAATAACGAAATTCCGGTCTTGTGAGAAGACTCACAGTGATGTCGCACTGATGGGTCCAAAATAATGCTTAGTTCGAACGGAGACTGGTGATTAGCAAAGTAGAAAAATTTTCCGACTGCGTGATTCTGGAAAAAGAAGCGTTCGATCCGGACGCGGTTTTCTTCGAGGATATTGTTGACGACACCGTTCTGCCACGGCTTAGCCTGGCCGTAGACGGTCTCGTTGAGCAGCAGGGAAACGCTGACGCTAACCTTGAAATCCCTTCCGATGAGACTGCGGCGAACATGATTATCAAGCCTTCAACCTCCATGCCAGTCGCAAACTTCGATCCCGAAGTCATGGAAGTCTATGGCTGGGAATCTTCGCTATGGCGCAAGATCCGCGGTTACCTGGGTTTCTGATTCCCCGTTCATGCAGCGAATCATCGCGGCTAGAGCCGCTCCGACGAGATGATCCGGCGCCGCAGCGGCGCTGCTTTAATGATGTAAGCGCATCGTCTAGACTCGGCTGATGGTCTTCAAAAACAAGACGGTCATTATTACCGGTGGCTCTGCAGGCGTAGGCGCTGCAACTGCACGATCTTTCGCCGCAGCGGGTGCCAACCTGATGCTCGTCGCACGCGGTAAAAAGAAGTTGGAAGAAATTGCCGAAGAGTTATGCGATAAGACTCGTGTAGAAATCATGGCGATGGACGTTGCGGATCAGGAGGCTTGTGCGAGCCTGTTCAAGAAAGCGCGTTTCGAATTCGACGGTGTTCACATACTGATCAATAATGCCGGATATCATGAACGCGGCAGGGTCGATTCAATTGAAGCCGGCGAACTGGGCAAGATGATCGATGTCAACCTGAGGGCGCCCATCGTACTGAGTCGCCTTGCGCTACCCTACATCAGGGAATCCGGAGGCGGTGCAATCATCAACGTAGGCTCGCTCGCGGGTCGAACGCCCGTGTCCGGGGCGGCAACCTATTCAGCCAGTAAAGCAGCATTGCGCGCCTTCACTTTTGCACTCGCTGACGAAATTAAAAACGACCCGATCAAGCTTGCGGTTGTATCGCCAGGACCGGTGGATACAGGTTTCATCATGGATAATCTGGACGTTGTGGCGGACGTGACATTTTCCCAACCCATGAGTACGGCGGACGAAGTCGCTGCCGAAATTGTCAACCTGTGTTCCAATACCAAGCGGGAACAGTCGATGCCGCCTGCCAGTGGAATAATGACAACGGTAATGTACCTGTTCCCCTGGTTAGGCAAGATCGCCAGGCCGCTGCTGGATGCGAAGGGACGGCGAGTGAAGAAAGAATTACGCGCAAAACTGATCGATGCAACCCGGGAGGCGAAATCGTGAACTGGCACCTCGCGCAGGTGAATGTAGGCGTTGCGAAGTACGCTTATACTGATCCGGCGTTCGCCGAATTTGTCGACAATCTCGATCGCATCAACGCGATGGCCGATAACGCGCCCGGATTTTTATGGCGCTATGTCGCGGAAGACGAGACCGCTGTCGGCCAGGATATCTTCGGTGACGATGATATGTTGTTCAATATGTCAGTTTGGGAGACCAGGGAAGCGCTGATGGACTATGTCTATAAAACGGATCACGTCCATATCCTGCGCAAGCGGGCGGAATGGTTTGTACAACAGAAGGGCCCGATTCTTGCGCTCTGGTGGCAGCCTGCCGGGACACTGCCGACGCCGACTGAAGCGAAGCATCGACTGCAAATACTCGCGCAGAACGGCCCGACTGAGGAGGCATTCACATTCAGGCAGTTTTTTGCCGCCCCGGAAGCAGTAAATGCCTGATGTGCTTCAGGAAATTCCCGGGATTGGTCCGAGTATGGCCAAGGATTTGCGTGATCTCGGCATATTCAAGATCAATGATCTTGTCGGCCAGGATGCAGAAACCATGTACAAGCGACTGTGTCAGATTCACGACATGCATATTGATCGCTGCGTGCTGTATGTTTTTCGCTGCGCTGTTTACTATGCTTCGGAAAAAAACCACGATCCGGAATTGTTGCGCTGGTGGAACTGGAAGGGTATTTCGCTCGCCGAAAAATTAAATAAACCCAAATCGCCCCGATTACACGGTTGATTCACTTTTTCGGAAAGCGCGTCGGCTTGCGTTCAAACGTTTCTGGTTAGGGTAGATTCACAATGGCAGACAAACTGAAAGTTTCGGACATTTCAGACAGGCTTAAAGGACTAGCTAACTGGCGTGTCGAAAACGAAAAGCTAACACGGTCATTCAAGTTCAGGAATTTTGCCGAGGCGTTCGGGTTCATGACGGCGTCGGCAATTGAAGCCGAGAAGCTGGACCACCACCCGGAATGGTTCAACGTCTACAATAAAGTCGATGTTTTCCTGACGACACATTCCGCCAACGGCATTACCAATCTGGATTTTAAATTGGCACAGAAAATGGACGATCTAGCCAAAAATTTTCGTGATTGAAACCACGAAGCGTCAGGCAGCAAAAGCGTCCCGCGTGAAATTTTCACAACCATTTTTCAGGACACGCACGTTGTCTTCAATGCGAATTCCTCCGTATGGACGGAGCCAGTCGAGGCGCTGTTGATCAATCATGTCGTAACCGGGTGTTCCCGCCAGGTTTTCGAGTAGCAGATCGATCACGTACAGGCCGGGCTCTATCGTTAGTACCTGGTCCTCTTCGAGGATTCGCGTCAGCCGCAGGAATGGATGACCGCTGGGCGGATCGATCAGCGCGCCTGATTCGTTGGCCATGTGGCCCCCTACATCATGCACCTGGATGCCCAGCAGGTGGCCCAAGCCGTGTGGATAAAAGGCAGAAGTCACACCGGATTCAATGAGCGCTTCAATGCTGCCACGCGCAAAGCCTGTCTCAACCAGCATTTCGGCTACTTTCCGGTGGCAAAGCATATGCAGGTCTCGGAAATCGACGCCCGCCCTGACCTCGGCTACCAGTTCCCGCTGCAGACAGTCGAACCGCCCGATCAGTGCCGCGAATTCGCCGTCTTTCTTGGCGTAAGTGCGGGTAATGTCGCTTGCATAGCCGTGCACACGGGCGCCGGCATCAATCAGAAAAGAACGAAATTCGACCGGTTTTTCGTGCTGCTGATGCTGGTAATGCAATACCGCGCCATTGCTGTTCAACGCGACGATATTGCCATACGGCAGTTCGTTTTCCGTATGTTTGACCGCCTGGCAATAACGCAGGTGAATATCGAATTCGGAACTCGCCTCCCTGAATGCGGTCTCCGCCGCACGATGCCCTGCAACGGCGCGTCTCGATGCTGCCCGCATGCATTCGAGCTCATACGCAGTCTTGGTTGCCCGCGCGAAATGCAGCGCGTTGAGTGCAATGCCGGGATTGACTCGCTCGATGCCAAAGGCATGTGCCGGCACGTGTACGTCACCAATGAGGACGCAGTTATCCTTGTCTTGCGGCAAGTGCTGCGCGACGTCTTCCAGGGTGTGAACGATGCGAATATCGAATTCACCGGGCCAGTAACCATCCGGCGCGGACGGTGAAACATGCCAATAGTCTTTTTCCTGGTAGTAAACCAGAACGGGTGCCTTGTCAGGAGTGTAAATCAGGTAACAAAGTGGCGTATCGGTCAGCGGCACCCAGCCGGTAAAATGGGGATTGGCCTTGAACGGATAGTCATAGTCATCCAGGAAAACCCCCCGCGGGGCACCGGAGAAGACGACTGCATGGCTTGCACCGCACCGTTCCAGAGCATGATCGTGACGCTGTTTGAGCACATCAAGGTGGGCTGGATAGAGTGTCTCCAGAACCGCCGGGTCGACGTAGTTGGTGTCTGCCATAGAGCCATCATAGCGCCGCACGACGCATATTCAATGTTGTTTCAATCCACCTCCAAACTAGGCATCATTTATGGTTTTCCAGAGTGGTCCGGAGATATGTATGAATCGTCTGCTACCGTCACTAGTAGGACTCATGGTTAGTTTTACTGCCGCAGCGCAAGGATTCGATCGCCCCGTCGGGCGCCCGCATGCATCGCGATCGGAAGTCATCGCAGTGCACGGTATGGCCGCCACCAGTCAGCCGCTCGCCACGCAGGTAGCACTGGATGTGCTGAAAGCGGGCGGAAGCGCGGTTGATGCCGCGATTGCCGCGAACGCGACTTTGGGACTGATGGAGCCGACCGGTTGTGGCATCGGGGGCGACCTGTTTGCAATCGTCTGGGATGCGGACGCCCGGGAGCTCACGGGCCTAAACGCTTCCGGCCGTTCGCCGCAGTCGCTGACACTGCAGCACTTTCGCGACCTGGGCATGGAACGCATTCCCTATCTCGGGCCCCTGACAGTAAGCGTGCCGGGAGCCGTTGATGGTTGGTACGAGCTGCACGAACGCTATGGCCGTCTGCCCATGTCCGAGCTGCTGGCGCCGGCGATTGAATATGCGGACGATGGTTTCCCCGTTACGGAATTCATTGCTGATCTTTGGCAGGAGAATGTCGGCTCACGAGAAGAGTACCCCGGCGTTAAAGAAGTATTCATGCCCGGTGGCAAAGCGCCGAAAACCGGCGATGTTTTCCGAAACCCTGCTCTTGCCAACACCTACAGGCTGATCGCCGAGGGCGGCCGGGATGCCTTCTACAAGGGCGAGATCGCTGAGAAAATTGATGCTTATATGGCAGAGCAGGGGGGCTTTCTTACGGCCGCTGACATGGCCACCCACACCTCCGAATGGGTCACGCCCGTGTCAACCAACTATCGAGGCTACGACGTTTACGAGTTGCCGCCGAATGGGCAGGGTATTGTTGCGTTACAAATGCTGAATATTCTCGAAGGATTCGATATACGCGCCATGGGATTTGGCAGCGTCGAATATCTGCACACGTTGATCGAGGCAAAAAAGGTCGCCTATGAAGATCGTGCGAAATATTATGCCGACCCCGATTTTTACAACTTTCCGGTCGAAAAATTAGTATCCAAAGAATATGCGGCAGAACGTCGTGCATTGATATCTTCGTCGCAGGCAGCGAAAACCTATCCGGCGGGAGATGCCGTTCTGGAAAAGGGTGACACGATATACCTGACCGTAGCCGATAGTGACGGCAACATGGTATCGCTGATTCAGTCCAACTACGGCGACCTGGGCTCCGGTATGACGCCCGAAGAACTCGGCTTCCAGCTACAGAATCGTGGGCAGTTGTTCAGCCTGCAAGACAGTCATGCCAATGTCTACGAGCCTGGCAAACGGCCGTTTCATACCATTATTCCCGCTTTCGTAACCAAAGACGGCGAGCCCTGGCTCAGTTTCGGCGTCATGGGCGGTTCCATTCAGCCACAGGCACATGCACAGATTATTGTAAACCTGGTCGACTTCGACATGAATTTGCAGGAAGCCGGCGATGCTGCTCGTATGCGTCATACGGGATCCTCCCAACCTACTGATGATGTGATGACTGACGGCGGTACGGTTTACCTCGAAAGTGGCGTTACTGCCGAAGTGCGCAGCGCACTTGAGGAGATGGGCCACATCATAGGCACGCGTAAAATAAAGTATGGTGGCTACCAGGCAATACTCCGGAATTATGAGCAAGGTGTTTACTATGGCGCTTCTGAGTCCAGGAAAGACGGTCAGGCAGCCGGCTATTAGAATGCCACTCTCGGGCAGCGTCCCGTATAACGGAAACTAATAAATCACATGACCCAGGAAATATACCTAACCGGTATCACCACCACCGGTACGCCTCACATTGGCAACTACGTCGGCGCCATTCGTCCGGGCATTGAAGCCAGCAAGGACCAGTCCAAGAAAAATTACTATTTTCTAGCCAACTACCATGCATTGGCAAAGGCAGAGGACCCCGACCGCATTCACCAGTCCACGCTCGAAATTGCCGCCTCATGGCTGGCACTTGGGCTCGATACGGACAATGCGGTGTTCTACCGCCAGTCCGATATCCAGGAGATTCCGCACCTGACCTGGATACTGACGAGCATGACGGCGAAAGGCCTGATGAACCGTGCTCACTCCTACAAAGCGGTCGTGCAGGCTAACGAGGAAAAAGGCAACAAGGATCCTGACCAGGGAATCATGATGGCGCTATACAGCTATCCCATTCTGATGGCTGCCGACATCCTGATGTTTAAATCGACCAAGGTGCCTGTTGGTCGCGACCAGAAGCAGCACGTCGAAATGACGCGCGATATCGCCCAGCGATTTAATCATCATTATGGCGACATTCTCGTGCTGCCAGAGGCGGTGATCGACGACAGCACGGCTACCTTATCCGGTCTGGACGGCAGGAAGATGAGCAAAAGTTACAACAATACGATCCCGCTGTTTGCCGAAGAAAAGAAGTTGCGCAAACTGATAATGAAGATCAAAACGAACAGCCTCGAGCCGGGAGAGCCCAAGGAAACTGAAGGCTCGACGCTTTATGAGATCTACAAGGCCTTTGCGACCAATGATGAAGTCGAGGAAATCGAAAAACGCTATGCCGACGGCATCGCATGGGGAGAAATGAAGCAGGTTCTGTTCGAATACATCAATGAGCACATCAAGCCCGCGCGGGAAGAATACAACCGCCTGATCAGCGATCCTGAACTCGTGGAGCAGGCGCTGCAACGGGGCGCCGAGCGTGCACGCGAAATCTCGGCCCCATATTTAAAAGAAATTCTGCACGCGCTGGGCATCCGGAAGCTAGGATAGGATATTGAGCAAAATCAACCTTGCAGAGAAGTTTTCAAAATTCGACGATATCTGGTCGCCGAAACTGGTCGGTGAATTGAATGAAAACTACGTCAAACTCGCCAAAGGTGTTGGTGAACTGGACTGGCACTCGCACGAGAATGAAGACGAATTTTTTCTCGTTGTCAGCGGGCACCTTGATTTGCATCTCCGCGACGGCGTTATCTCGCTGGACCCAGGTGAACTATATGTTGTGCCTAAAGGTGTCGAGCATCGACCGGTTGCTATTGAAGGCACCGAAATATTGCTGATAGAACCCAAGGAAACCTTGCATACCGGCAATAGTCAGACTGAACAAACAGTGGCGATAAAAGATCAGACCTGGATTTGATCGCTGGAATCAATGACACCAACGAAAGAGAACTAAAATGACCTGGAACGTATACCTATCTGGCGAAATTCACACCGACTGGCGCGACCAGATTATTACCGGTGCCAAAAAACGCAATTTGCCCATCGAATTTACGTCCGCTGTGACGAATCACGAGGCAAGCGACGCGGCGGGCGACCTGCTGGGGGCCGAAGAAAACAATTTCTGGCGCGACCACAAGTCGGCGAAGGTCAATGCAATGCGCACGAGAAACCTTATCGAGCGCTGCGACATCGCCGTCGTTCGCTTCGGTGATAAATACAAGCAGTGGAACGCGGCATTTGACGCGGGTTCCTGTGCGGCGCTCGGCAAGCCTTACATTACATTGCATGACGAGGACATCATTCACGCACTGAAGGAAGTGGATGGCGCGGCAATGGCATGGGCGCAATCGACCGACCAGGTCGTTGAAATGCTGGCATACGTGGTCGAGACGCAGTAGCCAAGCCAGGCATATGTCGCGAGCTAGAGGCGAAAGTGAGTGAAACGGTAGTGATTCAAACCAGAGCACCACTCCATATTGGCATCCTCGGCCTGTTTTGGACGATAACAATATACGCCAATTTATAGATTCCCCCGAGAACGACACGTTGCGTCCTATAGTGATGACTTAATCGTATGACGCGCCAGCTACCGACGCCAGAGCGCCAAATTGTTATAAATCGTCCGTGGGGGACAGTGCATTTACGGGAGATATATTTTGAAAGACCAGAAATTGCCGTACGTAAACCACATGAATGTACTGCATGATTCGCTGCAGGTTATCGACATTCCTTCATTGGTCACGCAATGTACAGACAAGTGGTACAACCAGACACTGTGCAGGGTCAATGAGTCGGTAGTCAGGCTTGGCGTTCTGGAAGGCGAATATCATTGGCACAAGCACAGTAACGAGGACGAATTCTTCTACACTATTGACGGCAAGTTAATCGTCGATATTGAAGGTTCCCAATCGGTTGAGCTAGGCGCTAATCAGGGCTTTGTTGTTCCAAAAGGTGTCGTTCACAGAACCAGGGCCCCCGAAAGAACGACAGTGCTCATGATAGAGACAGCGGAAATTGTTCCGACGGGCGATGCATAACCAGTCGCCGTACTGACTGCTGGGCATATCTCTTACAACCTCTGCACGGAATGATTTATCCTCGCTTTGGCAGGGTCCGCCCCAGTGACAGCCGCCAGTAGGCCAACCCGCTAGCTAACGAGTCAAACAATGCCAGAAGAGAGATTGTCCTACAGTGAATCTTGCGATCGATTAAAGCCGAACTATATCTCTAAAACACCGCCTCAACGGAAAACAATGCCAAGACACGATGATGAGGAACCTGGGCTAAGTTTTTTTAAGACGTTTGTAGGTGACGGTGACGATTTCAGCAACCTGACAATTCCGAAAACGTACCTGGGGCGATGCGAAGTAACCAGCGCTTCCTTCAGAAATACTGATCTTTCCCAGTCCTACCTGTGTTGGAATGATTTTGTGAATGTCGACTTCTCTGAAGCTGATCTTAGTCAGGCAGACATGCGTGGTTCCCTGTTTAAAAAGATCAATTTTGGCTTGGCCAATCTGAAAGGTTCGGACTTGCGATGTTCGACCTTCAAAGATTGCTGTTTCAACGGAGCTGACTTGAAAAGCGCGGTTGTTTCGCGATCGCAGCGGTCATCAATGAACTTATCGCCGGAGCAAAGAAAAGCTATTGACTGGAGGTGGCGGAAAGGACCGGTGCCAGACGGTGGCTAGCAATTAATTGCCCCTTGAATCCAAGAGATACCGCTCACAATGTCTTCGACGGACCCGTCATGCATGTTATTTTCCCTGGATAACGAAACCGTTAGATTTTGATCAGACAAGTGCATTCAATTGTAGAACGCAAAGCCAATAGCAGCGATTTCCCGGATGCGGAAAACATCGGAAAATTGAAAGCCCCGGAAATCGGCTGCGCAGTAGTCGGGTTCGGCATTCTGCCGATTCTCTTCTTCGGATTAATAGGTCGCAATACTTTCGGGCTTGCGGGCCTTATTGGCGGTGTTGCGTTGGGCGTCGCAATATTCGGGGGGCTAATGCTTGTGAGTGGCCGACAACGCTCAGAGCAGAGGGAAGTCGTTACGCAAGGTGATGTTCAGGAGATCACTATCGACGGGGCCCGGTGCTTCATGTTTGATTTTCACAATTCTGACCCGATTTTGGCGTTTGATATTGGCCTCGATAAGATTCTCATACTTCAAGGACAGTGGTTAATGGAAGAAGGCACGTACGGATACGAAGGCGTTAATGAAGATCCTATCGAAGAATACTTTAACGGGTTGCCAGAGCCCTATAGTTTCCCAAGCGCAAGCTTTTCTATCGTCAGGAAGACCGCAAGCGGCGACGTAATCGCAATCCGGCCTTCTGGTCAGTATTTAAAACCAAAGTCAATGAACGAGACTCTGTATGCTGACAAACTGCTTCCGCAAAGTCAGCTCATACCCGGTTCGGAGAGGAATCTAACCAGGGATATTTCGATGAACACGGATTTACACAAAGGCAGCTGACGATTCGCTGCTCCAGGCGCTCGGGCGTAGTCTGTCACGCTTCATGTAATGTTATAATTCTGTTTTCGAGCGAGGCGAACTGGTAGCTGGCGTCAGTGAGTTAAGAATCGATATCGCTCCATGCACAATGATCCAGATACGAGAAGCCAAAGTGCCAATTAAGAAACACAATCCGAAAGACCTCTTTCCACAGTACAACAATTATAGTCATGGTATTGAGGTTACTGGCGATTCAAGAATACTCTTCATCAGTGGCTTGAACGGCTACGAACATGATGGCGAGACAATGCCGAAATCGTTCGAGGGCCAGGCTCGCCTAATCTGGACTCATATCGGCTCGATTCTCACTTCTGCCAATATGGGTTTCGAACACATTGTGTCCTTGAGGACCTATCTTGCGCATCCTGACTACGATGAACCAAACATTGCCATGCGCAAGGAATTTCTTGGCAGTAACGAGCCGGCTTCAACCGTTATTTGTTGTCAACTCCTTGAAAGCAAGTGGAAGCTGGAGATCGAAGCAGTCGCTGCCACATAGCCTGTCGCCACGCTGGCAGGCTGTCTGTTCCTGACACGCTTCCTGGAGTGTTACGATCATCGCTTCACCTGTAAATCGCCAACTGCTGGCGCCGGCGATCTAACTTGTCAATCAGCAAGCGATTGGAATTCCAGGGGCACCGATGGGCAGCATGAATCTCAGCACTAGCATCAACGCAGCGCCGGAAGCGGTGTTCGCAATCGTTTCTGACGTCGAGAACTCACCAGATCGAATAGATTGGTATGAGAATGTCGAAATGCTCACTGACGGTCCGGTTCGCGTGGGAACGAAGTGGCGGGAAACTCGCAGTATGAATAACAAACAATCCGTCGAAGAGTGGGAAATGACGGCATTCGAGAGTCCACGCTATTTCTCAGCTTACTGCGACTCCCACGGCTACGATGTCGAATGGACTATGCGTGTCGATCCGGAGGGCACCGGCAGCAAACTTACGCTGGTAATGACGACCAGGCCCCGCACTTTCATCGGTAAACTCATGACGCCTGTTGAGTGGCTCATGTCCGGTATGATGAAGTCGATTGTTCGCAAAGACCTTGAAAGCACCAGGGCTTTCATAGAGCAAGACTCATCCGTGTCAACCCGGGAACTGTGACACAGTGGTCGAATGGCAAATGGTTGAATCGAGACATTCAAAAACTCATGTTTTGTAATTGTTCTCCATTATTCGTGCCCATTTAATCTGGACGTTGGGCGTTAGCGAGGCGAAACCATGAACTGGGAAGCAATCGGTGCACTGGGTGAGTTAATCGGCGCCGGTGCGGTGGTCATTTCTCTGATCTACCTGGCAATTCAGATTCGGGGTCAGAATTCTGAAGCTCGTATTGCAGGAATGCATGCAGTATCGCAGGGCTTTAGAGACGGTATCGGCTCATTGGCAGAGATTCCACACGTTGCTAGCGTATGGATCAAGAGCAATGAGGACCTCGCCTCTCTGACTGACGAAGAACTTGTTCAAATGTTTGCGGTTGCACAACGGAATTTCCGTGTATGGGAAGAGGCGTTCAGGCTGTATCGACACCAGCGACTGGACGAAGACATCTGGGAAGGCATTACGAGTCAATACGTGTCGTTCCTTGCACACCGCGGATTCAAATATGTCTGGGAGTTTCGGCGTGAACATTACAGCAAAGGTTTCCGTGATTTTGTCGACAATCTCCCGGCATCGGACTACAAGATTAGAGGAGAATAACGCCTGGATAATTGCTACACGGCCGCCAGACGAGTCGGTGCCGAAAATCTGAGACGGTTACGCAGCTGTTGCTTTTCTTTGTAGAGAGAACTGTACTGGCAAGCTAAACCGTTACGTGTCACTCCATTTGATTGAACGAGGAATGAATTGAGCAAGACTGAAGAGAAGAGCAGTACTAATACGAGGCGGCTTAGACAAACAAAAGAGTTGCTGCGAATGCACACAGAAATAGCCGGCATTTCCGAAACTGGCGGTAAAGCAGGAGTCATGTCGTATCTTTCAGATAATTTTGACACAGGCCCAATTGTCAGGGGAAATGTAATCCTCATTGGGCCGGTAGCTATATTTTTTGATGAAAACGAAGATTTCTTGAGAATATCGGATGATGATGTACCGTAATAGACGAATTTCGGTTTGCCGTGCCCTCGGTATTCGAAAAACCGACGGCGCGTAACGAAAGCCTATACAAGCCGACCGGCCGCAACCATTACGCTTCGGGCACAGCTATAATCAATGCCTCGCCCAATCTGTGCCACGTTTATTGGCGCCATTGAGCCAATCCGTTAGGTATCGAATCAGACAATGGGCGCAGTAGATGACAATCGAATTATCGAAATCCAGGACAATCCACCAAGGCTGGTGCTGGCCGTCAGTAGAGAGCAGGAGCGGCGGACTATTGAGATTTCGCATCAAACCGCTACGAATTTTTCAAACGTGTTATCCAAGAGACCATTTGGCGACGCGCAAACGGCAGAATACAGCTATTGGGTTCGTACAATTCAGTGCAACGAAGGCAGAGATTGGCTCTTCTTTCGCGGAGGGCGGAGTGATTTCAAAATCGGCGTCAGAATTAAACTGGGAGCGAGTCGGTCTCTGGAAATGCTGCCTTGCACGGAACAAGAGTATGACGCGCTTTCGACGCTATTTCCGTCGTCTTAGCTGACGACCCCGTAAATTGCTCAATCTGCCGCCCGATGTATTCCCGCACACACTCTTGCAATTGTTTCTAATCTTGCCGCTGGAATGACGCGGGAATACTGTCTCAATACATGAAGGGTCACTATAGTTATGCTCAAAATTCAGTTTGAGGACCCCGCATATTCAGAATGCGAATGCTGCGGGCAAAGAACCGTGCGCTTAACGCGATTTGTATATCAGGACGGTGACGCGTTCGCTGTATATTACGCGGCTTTCACTGATGGGCACTCTGAGAAGAGTCTAAACGGCCTCGTTGGTCTGGGTGAATGGGGAGACGATGACGCTGGTTCGGACACGAGGCGGGCTTTCCCGTTTCGCATCTGGC
The DNA here is from genome assembly GCA_051007895.1 of Woeseiaceae bacterium. Classification (GTDB taxonomy): domain Bacteria; phylum Pseudomonadota; class Gammaproteobacteria; order Steroidobacterales; family Woeseiaceae; genus SZUA-117. The sequence continues at coordinate 13,814 of JBPCYD010000180.1, read as the reverse complement.
TGGATGGCGAGAACTTTAAGGTTGGTTTGACGGACGCAAGCGAATCGCCGTGGAGCGATGTTGCATTCATGGGGAGAATCCTCGACCGTGACGAGGCATTGGCCGACGAATGGATAAAAGACGTTTTTCATATCACAGATCATATGGTGTCCGAGGATCCGGACATAGTGCGGTATTTTGACGATGATCCCGTCTAGCGAGTCTTTGCACATGTGAACTGTCGCATATGCCTCACTGACCGAGCTGCTATGATGTTTGCTTATAGCCAATCTTTATCAGGCCGAAACGTTAGGTGGATTTAAAGCATGAAGAGTAAATTCGGATTAGCGGGCATCTGCATCGCTATCTTTGCCATCGCCATTGCTATCTTTCAGGACGATATCCGTCCGGAGCCGCCGCCGGTAAGCACGCAGCTGGCTGACCGAGTATCTGATGCTGTGGCCAAAATCGGCGGCCTTGAAGTAAAAGAAAGTGCTTCGAAAGACTGGGTGACGATTGCCTACATGGGTTTCGGATTGCTGGCGCTGGTTGCCGGCATTGTTTCGTTCGTACAGAAAGAGAATCACAGGGTTTCCGGCCTGGCGGGAGCGCTTGGCGTGGTGGCAATTGCGTGGGAATATGTCCTCATTGGCGTTGTCATTGCTGTCGTGCTTTTCTTGCTGGCAAACTTGGATATTTGACCGAGCCAACAATCACCGGGCAGAGTGATCAGATCAGCAAACGAAGCTTGCATCACGCCGACTTTTTTTAATCTCAAGCCGTTCCGGCCTCTGGATCATTGTCAGGAGAAGTGACGTTGTACGGATTAATCGGAAAAATGGAGATTGTGCCCGGACATCGCGACGAGTTGATCGAAATCCTGGTCGACGGCCTCAAAGACATGCCAGGTTGCCTGAGCTACATTGTTGCGAGGGATCCTGAGGACCCAAACGGAGTCTGGGTGACCGAAGTATGGGACAGCAAGTCAAGCCATACAGCATCTCTCGGTCTTCCGTCTGTACAGGACGCGATTAGCCGCGGCAAACCACTCATCTCGGGATTCGGTGAGAGATTCGAAACGGAACCCGTAGCAGGACATGGTTTGTAAGGCTAAGGCGTTTGTAAGAATGCTGTTCGAGCATCCCTGCTGTACTGTTGCGGCAGGATAATACCCAACGCTGCCTACAATATTCGCAAGCCATACTATTGACATGGACTAAGGCAAGCAGGCCGACTCACCTATGAAAAAGGCTTACACCGGGTCATGTCACTGCGGTGGCGTCAGTTTTCGCGCAAGCATGGATCTCGAAGACTGCATAGTATGCGATTGCTCTATTTGTGCCATGAAGGCAGCCATTATGGTTCGCATCCCGGCAACTGACTTTGAGATGCTAACGCCTCCGGATCAGTTGAGTGAATATCGCTTCAACAAGAAAATTGCCAGGCACTATTTCTGCAAAACCTGCGGCATCTATCCGTTTCACCGGCCGCGAACCCGGCCGGAACTCTGGGGCATCAACATCCGCTGTCTGGAAGGCATCAGAATCGATAAACTGAATCCTGCCAAAGTCCATGGCAGCAAACTCGACTAGTGCGACTGCAGCAAACCAGTTCTAATTCAATGGAAAACCGGCACGCGACAGCAAGACTGCGCTTTCTTCAAACTGTTCCTTGTTCTCGTAGATTAACTCAACACTGAATTGACCGACGCCCTTGCGGAACCAGTCGAGTTGCACGCCCGGAGCACTGGTTTCGAAACTGCTGACAAATGCAGACGCCCGGTAGGGCTCAGCAAATTCAACCAACGTTGACCGTCCGAGCTCCGAGTAGAGGCTTCTGGCTGCGTTGGCCGCTACCTTGCCATCGCCGAGAACATAGTCCAGGTGCCGATAGATATAACCGCTGTACCACCGTGCACCGTCGGGGATATTGTCGGTATTGGCGGCTATTCGTTCGGGCCCATAGTTGTAGGCAGCCAGGGCGAGATGCAGGTCCCCGTCAAAGCGGGTCACCAGTTCTTTCAGGTAGCGAGCGCCGGCATCAATATTGGTACAGGGATCATAGAGTTCTGACAGGCGATGAATGCCAAGATGTCTGGCCGTGGTCGGCCACAGAATCTGCATTACGCCATGGGCATTCGCCTTGGATCGGGCTGTCGGTTCGAAGTCACTTTCTCCACGGGCAACGGCCAGTAACAAAGTCTCGGGCAGGTCATAAGCGATAGCTGCTGCTCTAAAACAGGTTGCATGCGGGAAACGGTAGCGTGGCTCAATGGACGTCCCCGTCGCAACATAGTTTTTCCATGCGGATTCGGGATCAGCGACCTGTACGGTGGTCGCAATTGTAGCTACGGGCGCGAGCACTAGAATAATTGCCATTAGTTGGAGGAGACGTGTCATGAGCCCGTCAACTCGAGGCCCGTTGCGGCAGAAATCTGTGCGAGCTTGGTGTTGCGCTCTGTATCGTCGCCGTAGGCGAAGGCGACTTCGTAGACGCCACTTTTTACTTTGACCACGCGGTAGTCAAGTCCGGTCACCCGTTCAAGCTGTGTGACGAAACCGTTGGCGGCTAACTCACTGCGAAACGGATTCCAGAACGAATACCACAAGGTTTCCTGTGGCATGTTGCCGTCTTCTATTTCGGATGCAAACGTGTCGTCAATCGCGACCGCCGCCGCGCCCGTCGCTGCCAGGTTGTCAACCGCTGCCTGCTGATCAGGTGGTGGACCTTGAGTGGATGTCGGTGCCGGCGAGTCGAAACCCTGTTCCATTGATTCAGCAACCTGTGCAACATTATCACTGAGTTTTTCGGCTACTGATTCAAACTCATGCTGTTTGGCTTTCAGTTTTTCTATCGCTTCATCGTAGCGCTGCTGATCCGCTTTCTGGTCTGCCACGTTGAATCGCGGCATGCCGATGATCAGCAGAATGATAATCACTGATGAAAGTGAGCCGATTAGAAAACCGATTAGTCTGAACATCGTCGTGCCCTCAATAGACGTTTCGTACGCGAATACTCTGCCAGTCGATATCTGATTCCCAGCGAGCTACGATTTCTTCAAGATCTTCGAGCCAGCGCCGCAGATCGTTGCCTTCCAGTCCGTTGCGAAGCGACGCTGTGCATCGATTGGGTAGCCGTTCGATGTGTCGGGCGAGTGCGCGTGCCGCCTTTGAGTTGTTGGACGCAAGCGCATAGTAAGTGTCTTTGTCAGGATGCAGAGTCCAGTGATCGGCCGCCGACCAGGAACCTGATCGCAGCGATTCGAGCGGCAATGGAAATCGCAAATCCTGCTGCGACTTGGCGATTTTCGCTGCGCTGCGTGCGGAGCAATGCTTGTCCGCAAGTCTGACGAGGCCGTTATTGAGCTGGTGATTCAAAAAGAAGACGACAGCGTCGTCATTAGACTGCAATTGCAGGGCGTAACAATCTTCGGCAGCATATCGACGGGCGTCCCCCGTCTTGGCTGTGCCCGTGAAATTTCGGGACACAGAAAGGCACATGCCTTGCTGGCGCAGTTGCACAATCCTGAGCGACGCGAGAAATCCGTTTTCGATCCTTGGAAACTCGTAAACCGCTTCGGGAACAAGCTTTGCAGCCAGGTAGTTGTCCGGAATCCGGATATAGGCGTCGGCACTGAGTGCGATTAGTTCGGATGACGCATCCTGCGGCGTGATAGTGACCCAGTATTGATAAAGATCGTCGTCAATCTGATGCGCTTTGCCCTCAATGATGGCATTCGAGGATTCTGCCGAAGCTGAAAACTGCAATGACGGAATGCCTGCCAGGTTGTTACCGACCAGCTCCAGCAGCGAATTTGCAGTGGCGCGTTGTGACGTCGTTGCCACCTCGCTCAGCACGTATTCGCCAGCGGTCTGTCGGAGCAGGCTGCAGCCGAGTTCGTACGCAAGATTGGCTGCCATCAGGTCGGTCTCTGATCCGTCCCAGGGTGCGTATCGCTCGCCACGAAAAGTGGGATCCGCAGTGATAGTTCTAAGCTGGCGTCGCTCGGCACCATTGGCCGTTCCCTGCCAGGACTGTCCGAACTCGGGTACCCAGGTGCGATCGTCGATATCCAGGGCGCGCACGCTGACACCAATCCGATCAGGACCGTTCTGGTGGAGCTCGATACCGATAAAGTAGCTTGCCTGGTTCTTCGTACAGTCGAAATCTGAGACGCCTGCCGCCAGACCCACACCTGCCTGATCTGCCTGCCAGGTAATCTTGATGCCTGGTATATCGGTCAACGAATCACGCAGGCGATCGCGGATGGCGATAGCCAGCGCATTGCCTTCGGACTGGGGACTATCGTCCTGCATTATGACGAATCTTAGCGACTGATTGCGAAACCTCGGGTGTGTCGTCAATTGCTGCCTGACGTAGGGAAGAAGGTCTCGGCTGAGCCAGGTATCAAGATCAGCCTTTCTTGAGGCCGAGTGTCCATCCAGGGCAATCCCGGTGACAAGCAGGCACAACGCAATAGCATGCGGAAAACTCAAGTCATTGCTCCAGTCTCAGCGCGCCGTCGCTACCGATTACCAGTGAGCCCCCTGATTGATTCTCGAGATACTGATTGAGTTGCCTGGACATGGACGGGGGAATCGCAACGCCCCACTTGATTTCTTCAGGAAGCGTTGCGTTGCTTCTTCGCCAGGCTGAGAGCACTGATGTCGGTACCGTTGACAGGTCCATCTCGTGAATCTTGCCCGGCGATGAGGCAGTCCAGAAGCTGATGTTCCCGCCGTCTATATTCATCCGCTGCACGCTGTCCTGCCCGATCGCGTAAAGGCCAACTACGTTTCGGGCGACCAGGCGCGTTAACGCATTATCGGAGTCGAAGCGTAGCGTAAAACCCTCTTGCTCAACGCTCGGCTCACTTGCCGCAGCCGGCTGCAACGTCGAAGTGGGTTCCGTTTCAAGAGGCGCAGTCGGCGTCACCTGTTCGGAAACAGGTTTTGGTACGGGTCTTTGCAGTAGCGGCGGTTTCTCCCGCGGTTTGAGCTTTCGGGGTTCCGGCCGGATCAATGACACGCTTTCCGAGCCAGTTGGCCGAACTGGTTCGATATCCACCGGTTCCGGGTCGGCGTTTTCCGAAAATGACGGTGCGCTAACCGGCACCGAAGTTGTTGTCAGAGGGATAGTTTGTACCAGCGCGAATATAGCAACGAGGCACAGCGAGATTATCGCCATGAAACGCATGACGTCGGTTTGCAGTTCCGCGGCACCGCCGGCATCGGCATCCATACCACGGTTCAGGGGATAAAAGAGCGGCGACCGCGTCATTCTAAACTCACGTCCCTGTCCGCGGTCGCCCCATCGGTAAGGTGCGCTTCAATGCGCTGCAGTGATTCGCGCATGCGAGCAGTATCCACTCTAGCCGCGCTGTCGTACCGTTGCTGCAACTCCGCCCCGAGTGTAACTGACTTGTAAACACGCATTACGTATCCACCCACACCACCGAAAATCGTCGTCGAGAGCGCCAGCAAAATGCCGCCATCCACCAGGCGCTGCAGCATGGCGAAAGCGCCCTGCTGTATCGTCGCATCAGGCTGGCCAAGGGCATACAAGAGGGCGCTGCGCATCCCAATTGCCGTCCAGATTACGCCAGTGCCGAAAAAGAGGGTCGTCCATATGTCGGTCAGGTGGTCGAGTTGTACGATTTCATTGATCGGTCTTTCCGCTGCAACGTAGTTGCGTAGCCTGCCAAGGCTGAAGAAAAATGCGATCAGGAGTGCGGCGAAAACCGGAATGGATGAGCCCAGGTTTGAATGAATCCACTCGAGCCAGGGGCTCAGGTCTGGTGCGGCGTTATCTGTCGAGAAAGAGACAAGCTCGTATCGTCGTAGCAGATACAGGATGGCACCGGAGCACACCGCCGATCCAAACATGCCGGCGGTAAGACCTTCCACGAAGCCTGTGCGAGTCTCGACCTGCATCGCCAGCGACCTCGCTATCGCCCGGCTGCGCACGCCGTACAGGTTGCCTCGAGTACCAGTTCAACTTCCTGGTAGAGCTCGTCCGCACGATAGTAGCCGGCGTTATCCAGGCTGACGTTCAGCAGGCCGCGTTCCTTGTCAGACAGTTCGCGTTCCATGTTGCGCATAACCTGGTCGCGTCGCGGGCAGGTATGAGAACAGTTGTTGTAATCGCCCTCGAGCGACACGAACTTGACGTTGAAATAGCGATTGTAATATTCCTTTGCCTGCCTCTGGCTCAACAGGCCCTGGTCCGTTGACCAAACCAGGAACTCGCTGAAAATACGCTTGTTTTCCGGTTTCGGGTCGCCCTCAGCGAGCGTCAGTAGATCATCGTAGTAACGATCAAATTCCCCAGCGCAACCGTCATTGAGCGAATGTTGCACGACTCCAACTGCTGCATCCAGGTTCTTGGTTTGCGGGCTGCCGCACAGAGGCGGTTTGCTCGCACAGGAAGTTAGGGACAGGGCAAACAGGATCAGCGCACTAGCACGCAATGCGCCGGACAGTGTGAATGTTTTCATGATGGACTCCTGGAAAGTCGGTGCCTAGTTTTCAAGCGGGCTTCTGTATGCCTGCTCGATGCTGCCCGGCGGCGGGCCGGCAACCTGTACATAGTCGGCTTCATCGCCGAACAGAATGGACTTGACGCCACCGACGACTTCCATCATTTCCGGCGTAATCGTGCCGAACGATTGATTGAGTTGTTCAATCAGCGTCGCTCGCGAGATTTCCTCTCGGGTCCTGGCGATGAGCTCACTCGTCTCGTCCATGTCCAGATAAATATCGGAGGCGAGAACGGCCAGCGACTGGTCGTTCTTGCTGCCTGATGACGCAACGAGCTGGTAGTACTGATTGAATCGTTCGCTCAGCCGCATGCCGGAACGTCCGCGCATGGTTGGAGAGGGCGCTTTGGTCGTCTGCGGATTGCCGCCGAGCAGGGTTTCCTGCAGGGTCCACGGCGTCATTTTGTTGCCCAGTTCACTGCGCAGCCGTTTCTCAAGACTCAGCCGCGTATTGTTGACCGTGTGTTCCATGTCCGGCAGTCGCTCGTCCATAATGCCGAGCATGTCGAGATAGGTGGCACCGAGCTGTTTGGCGAGGCGCTGACAGCCCGGATCGGATTCGGCACCGTCACATTTGCTTTCCTGGTACAGCTGCTGCTGCTGATCGAGACGCCCGATGACTTCCTGAAGTCCTGTTTCCATTTCCTTCGCAACAGAACTTGTTTGTCGCAGGTCTTCGACGACCGTGGTCGGAAAAAGACGAATCGTCGGAGAATTGGTCTGGGCGAATACGGCCGCAGGAAATACGAGAGCAAGACTCAGTATTATTCGTTTGATGCGCATCGTGGCGAGATTCCGGGACGGCTGCGGAATCGGGAGGACGTTCATATTGGCATCTCCAGTCAGGTAGATTTTTTATGTCGGTTTTGCCCTAAAACTACCGCCTGATGCCTGAATGAATGCTGAATAGCGGCCGCCAGCGCCGACATACAGCCAATCTCGTGCCAAACAGGTGATCGCGACATATGATCCGCTTGGCCGCTCGGGAACGGTCAATTCGTTCCCGGATAGCGGGGTTAGGGCATGTTGTGCGACACTTTTGATTACCGAGATGTGGTTGGTCGGCACCTGTAAAGTAAATGTGTGCGTACCGCTCAGCGCCGGAGATATTCGATGACAAGAAAACCAGCCTGGATGGTCATGACACTGTCGGCGTTGTTAATTGCGGCCTACGCCGCTGGAACATTAGTAGCACCCGTGCTGCGGAGCCCTTTTCTTCGCGAGCTCTTCGAGAATATGCCAATCGCGATTGTGCTTCACATAACGGCCGGCATTTTCGCGATCGTAATTGGTGCATTCCAGGTAAATTCACAGCTGCGAAGCCGTTTTCTGACAGCACATCGCTGGTTCGGCCGAATCTATCTGGCTGCCGTACTGGTAGGCGGCATTGCCGGACTTTACCTATCTCTTGAGTCTTTCGGCGGACTCGTAACACATTTCGGATTTGGTTTGATGGCCGTATGTTGGCTCGGGACCACCTTCGCCGCCTATTACGCAATTCTGCAGCGCGACGTCAGCGCCCACCGAACCTGGATGTTGCGCAGCTATGCGCTGACGTTGGCTGCATTGACGCTGCGAATTTACCTGCCGATCAGTCAGATCGCAGGAATCGGTTTTGAGCCTGCGTATCAAGCCATTTCATGGCTATGCTGGGTTCCCAACCTGCTGATAGTGGAATGGTTTATCCTGGCGCGGCAACCGCAGGTGACCGATGCTGCCTGAACAACGGGAACAATCTGACCGGTCAGCGTATCTGCGTTCCGGCCTGCTTTACCTGGTTGCATGGCTATTTGTGGCAGGCATCGAATATCGCCTGATAATGGACAGTAGTGATATTCGAACGTTGTTTTCGAATCCACTGGATCGACCGTATCCGGTAATGCTCCTTGGTGTGAGCATTATTCTATTGGCGCTGGCAATTCGTGACCTGTCTTCCTGGATGCGGGCGAAAAGAGATTCGCACCACAGTGATGTCTAAAAAGTCGCAACGCGCGGCAGGTCCGTCGCAGCGCTGTGTTTCGCAAAAACTGCCAGGACCGCCATGGTGTGGTTAAGAATCAAGCTAAGAGGAAATAGGGAATGATGAAGTGGTACGAAGTCGTTAAAATCGAGGTTAAGGGCAATAGAATCGTCGCAAAAGATGCCATGATTCTGCTTAGTCAGGATGAAGAATCGCCACAATGGCCGACGGTGTCAGTGGCACCAGGTCAGTACATTGTCGAGATACACCTGCCTCAGGACTGGTACTGCACCCGCTTTCGCATAAGACCGGTCAACTCCAGTCCGGACGTGGGCGGCGAAGTTGGCAGTTTCGATGTAGACAATGGCAAGGCGGCATTCATTGACTATGATCACTTTATGTCAGTGGTTAGTCACGATTATGACGCCTACGAAGAATGGACCGGTACCGAACTCGATGACGAGCTGGCCATAAACTTCTCCGGTCAGATCGATTTCGGAGATAGTCCGCTTGTCTACGTAAAATCGGCGGATGGTGACGGCCGATTTTCAGCATTCGAACTGAAAGAAAATGATGCGGTGGTCGGACTCGAATGCCGGTTCGACTAGATGGCCTTCTTTCCACTATCGGCATATCGCGCGTAAGCTAGGCTCTGGCTAGACTAGGTCAAGTACAGGAACCGGGAAACAGCTGTGAAATTTATCAAGGGCGCCGAATTTGCTGCAGAATCTGCTTGGGACGCATTGCCGATCGCGAACATGCAGGGAATAACGACGCGATTGCACTGGTCCGACGAACCGTATAAATGGCATACCAATGACGGTGAAGAAGTGTTCGTCGTTCTGGATGGCGTACTCGATATGCACTACCGCGACTCACAGGGTGAGTACGTGCAAAGAATGACCGTTGGCGATATTTTCCATGCCGAGGTGGGAGACGAACATGTCGCACACCCGATAGGTGTAGTCAGGGCGCTGGTTGTCGAATCCGAGGGTAGCGTGTGAAAAAGACTAGCGACAATCGACAAGGTAGCTTGATAGCGATATTAGGCCGACGATGAAGACAAACCGATTCATCGTGGAGAAAACGCTTCCGTCGAAGCCGGAACAACTCTATCGGGCGTGGACGGAGCAATTCGATCAATGGTTTGCGTTGGAAGGAACGCTGCTCAACTGGTGTCAGATCGGCATGCCATTCTACTTCGCTACGGAATTCGATGGCGGCCGCCACCCGCATTACGGGAGATGTTTGCGACTTGAAAAAAACTCGTTGCTGGAGCTCACCTGGGTAACAGGAGAACCGGGCACGAAGGGCGCTGAAACCGTTGTTACCATTGAGTTTTCTGACCAGAAAGACGGTACCGGGGTAACCTTGAGTCACGCAGGATTTACGGATGCAGACTCAATGAAAGGGCACAACGAGGCCTGGCCGAAAGTGCTTGATCACCTGCAAAACTATCTCGACGAGCGCACCAAAGACTGAGTGCAGGAAGGCACGAATTTCAATGCCGGAAGACCAGTCTTTCACGTTAAGCGAAGCTGAAGCGAGGCGCATGCGGCGCGGCGCTTTTTTGCCCGTGCTCCTGATCTTGCCGATGGCGGCAATGTTCGGATTCGACCAAAGCAAATCGCAGCCAATGCATTTCCTGATGGTCTTTTCCGTAGCTGCCGTAATCGCGACCATTGTCGTTTCAATTGGCTGGTATGGCGCCAAACGTCGAATCGATGAATTCTCGCGCACTGTACTGACCATCACGCCAGACAGGCTGGTCTGGAATTCGTCGCTTGGTCAATCAGAGCTGGAGCTCGGCGATATCGACGCTGTCTCAATTATAAAAGTCAGAGGCAGCGTGCGGTCGGTGTCACTGGTGCGTTCCACTGGCGTCCGGACCCTACTCGAGGGTTATGCGGACATGGATGTCATTGCCGAAAAACTTTCCAATTACGTCAATTGTGACGCCGTATCCACGAACGCCTGGTTCAGTATCTGACGTGTTACAGTTGAAGCTGAAATTCCGGATTGCGTAGTGCCAACCAGCATCTTTGCAAGGATGAATCGGCATGCTTAATGACTTCGAGGTAACGTTTGAGGGCGACTACGTTCGGGTGGTGTCCAATGGTGAAAAAGACCTCGAGTTTGCAACCAAGGTGTGGACAGAGGCCGTTCGCGTCTGTGAGGCAAACCAGTGTTACCGAGTATTCGGTTTGGCAAGTACGACGACGCCGATGGAAGCTCTGGACGCATATGATCACGGACGATTGTTTCGAGATCTGGGACTGGACTCGAGATTTCGCGTGGCGTGGGTGGAAACAAACCCAGAGGCCGTCGACATAACGTCATTTATCGAAACTGTACTATTCAATCGCGGTCTTCCCGGAAAGCTGTTCGATAACGAAAGTGAAGCGCTTGATTGGCTTAAATCCGATATTGGTGTCCCGAGTTAGTCTGCAACTGCTGATGCCAAATGCAGGAATGCCCTTCAGCAGGCGACTCTGCAGCCAAACTCAGTTCAGCCACCAACGGTTCGGGCAACCATCGGAGCGCTCGGAGGAAACGCTAGTATTCATTTTAACTAGCCGATGACTAAGAGATTTTCAATACAGGACATTCGGTTTCCGACACGTCTTAAGAGTCAATCGAAATGAAAACAATTGGACTGCTGGGCGGCATGAGCTGGGAGAGCACCGGCCTTTATTACAGGAAAATAAACGAGGCAACCAAACTTGCCCTCGGGGGGTTGCACTCGGCTCGCATTGCAATGGTGAGTGTCGATTTTTCGGAAATCGAGGCGCTACAGCATGCTGGTGACTGGGCTGCCTGTGCAGAACTATTGAGTGTCAACGCCCAACAGGTAGAAGCTGCAGGCGCCGATTTCCTGTTGATCTGTACGAACACAATGCACAAGGTGGCGACTGAAATCGAAACTGCAATTGATATTCCGCTGTTACATTTAGCGGACGCAACCGCCGCAAGAATTATCGCCGCCGGCCATAAGACGGTCGGCCTGCTCGGCACGCGTTTCACAATGGAAGAAGACTTTTACCGCGGTCGCCTGCAACAACATGGGCTCGAAGTGATTGTGCCGGACCGGGACGACAGGCAAGTCGTCCACAAAGTCATCTACGATGAACTGTGCGTGGGACAGATTCATGACAGTTCGCGGGAAGCATTCATCAAAATTATTCACAAGCTTGGTAACGCGGGCGCGCATTGCGTCATCGAGGGTTGTACGGAGATAACGATGCTCGTTCAGTCAGATCATATCGACATACCGCTGTTTGATACGACCGAGATACATGCCGAAGAGGCAGTCTCACTGGCCTTACGCTGAGGCTGGCAATGGCTGCATTCTGCGTTGCGGCGTAGTCTTCAGCATTAGAACGTTGTCGCAATTGATCACCGCGCATGAAGAAATTATTTCGCTGGGAGAGTTGGAGCACTTTGGCTGCTGGAGCCGGCGCCGGAATCAGCTATTGGGCTGGCATCAACTATCTGCCGAGCATATTTATTATCGCCGCCGGGATTCTGATTATGGGAATGTTCGCAGAGATCGAAGATGCGCTTCTCATCAAGCTCAACTTAAGTGGCATCGGGTCGAACGACGTTCGACTGATTGCACTGCACGTGGTGCGCACGGTCGTATTGTTGGCAGTGGGTGTCCTGGTATTCGTTGCGCTGGGTAGCCAGTTTTAGGCAACGGATTAAAATGTCAAAGACTGTATGAAACACGCCATCATATTCGATATCGATGGCACCCTTATTGATTCCACGTATGGGGATGACCGGATCTATCGGGAGGCGGTAGTACAGGTGCTGGGAGATGTGCGACTGCGGAACACACTGGGGGACTACGATCCTGTGACCGACTCCGGCATTCTGCTGCAAATATTCGCTGACAATGCCCTGACCGCTGACAGTCAAATCATCGAAGCCATACGATCAACTTTTTTCGCGCGGCTGCAGGCGCATATTGACGATGCGGGGCCTTTCAAGGCGTTGCCAGGCGCCAGGTCCGTGATTCAGCGAATCGCGGCTTCGGACGAGCACAGGCTGGCGTTCGCGACCGGTGGCTGGCGACGATCGGCTGAGATGAAGTTAACGTCGGCCGGCTTTACGATCGGTGACGCACCGCTTGCAACGGCGGACGATGCTGTGAGCAGACCAGACATCATGCGCAGCGCGTTAACTCGCATCAACGAACAGTGCGCGCCTGTCACTTACTACGGTGATGGACCCTGGGACAAACGGGCGTGCGAGGAGCTTAATTGGTCCTTTCAGGCGGTAGGCCCCGATCTGGGTGGCCTGGAGACGTTTGATGGCCTGTTCATGAACTGACGAACAACCGGGTGACCCTTTTTGCGATAAGATCGCTGCGGCAATGGTGGTCGTGAGGTTTTGGTCAGATGTGCAGGCGTTCGCCGGAGCGAATTGTTATTCAGTTTGAGACTGATCGATGAAAGCAGTTTTGATCAATGCAGCGCTGATTGGGACGGGCGGGTTTTTAGGTGCAATCTTCCGCTTCAGCTTAAGCGGTTTCGTGCAACGCAGCGCCGGCGTAGCCGCTTTTCCGTATGGGACGCTGGTTGTAAACCTCATCGGCTGCCTGCTAATCGGGCTCGCGGTGGGGCTGATGGACGCGCGTCAACTCGTTCATCCGGAAGTCAGGTCGTTTGTTCTGGTAGGGCTCTTGGGCGGGTTTACGACATATTCAACCTTCGGTCTGGAGACATTTGCGCTGCTGCGAGACGCGGACTACCTGCGGGCATTTGCCAGTGTTGCCTTGCACCTTGTAGCAGGCCTGCTCCTGGTCTGGATCGGATACGCATTGGCATCACGATGACCGGGCGGTGTGCTTGGCGATGAACTTTGAGATTAGAGTGGCGCAGCCGTCAGACGGCGATGCAATGCTCGCATTGATGCCGCGACTGGCTGAATTCGAAGTGCCTGACAGAAGAGATCCCGAGCATTTGTGGCGGGATGACGCCATATTGCTGCAACGCTGGATTGACGGCGAGGAAGACTGCCTGGTGCATGTTGCTATATCGGACGATCACAGAATCCTGGGCTTTACGCTGACCCGGATTCGTCCGGAACCGTTAAGCCATGAACCCAGCGCACATCTTGAGGCCATCGCTGTCGACCGGTCGGCGGAAGGCAAGGGAGTAGCGAAGGCTCTGCTAAATGCGGCCGAAGAAAGTGCCAGCGAACATGGTGCCCAATCAATGACGCTGCATGTGATATCAACGAACGAGCGGGCCAGGAAATTCTACGAGCGTTCCGGCTATTTCGGTGAGCTCGTGAGATACATAAAAGATCTGAAATAATGGAAGTTGGTGC
>JBPCYD010000179.1:0-9999 GCA_051007895.1 Woeseiaceae bacterium | reverse complement strand
ATCCTCGGCGTCGCCAACCGGCATTTGAGTAGAGTCGACGAACAGAAATACAGTACCGCAATCTCAAAAGTGATCATCCAGAAGATAAGCATATTGACGCCGTGCAGCGTCAGTACCTGGTAAAACTGATCTGCCTCCAGTAAATGCACGGCCGGCCACCGGGTCAGTGTCACGAGTATCGCGGTGATGCCGCCAAATAACAGGATCACGACCGCGAGCACTGCATTTGTACGCATCAGCGTTTCAGCCGGCTTGTGAAATTGCAGTCCGGACTCAGGACAGGTTCTGAAAAGTTCTTTGCTCATGGTCCACCCTCCACGACATAGATTTTTCCGGTCATATTGTGGTGCCCCAGACCGCAGTACTCGTTGCAGATAATAGTTTGCTCAACCGACGTATCGGGTGTAACGGTCATGACCATTTCGTAGCCCGGCAGTATCTGCGTATTGATGTTGACTGGCTGCAGCGAGAAACCGTGCTGCCAGTCCATCGAAGAGATGTGTAGCCGGTAACTTTGTCCCTTCTCCAGCTCCAGGATCGGCCACCATTGCCAGAGCCTTCCCAGGAGGTACACATCGCTGCCCGGCGGCGGACGTACAACGGGCATGTTGGCAGCAGTTTCCGTGCGCACCGTGAATTCGTCGACCATCGCCTGCGTCTTGGCAAGGAATGCCTGCGGCGTTGTGCGATAAGCTTCGTTTGAGAGGTTCTGTTTACCGTATATGTGCCACAGCGGCATCATGATAAACATGAACAGGGACCAGACCAATGCGATGGCGATCCACGTTCCCTCGACTTTATCCAGTGGCTGTTTCCACCAGACGGTTTCAGCAGGCGGCTGTATTGCACTCACGACATCACCCCACTCGTCTAACGCGATCAACTACCGCCGTTAAGGCGCGATCGGAATTGTTACAATTTCCATAATTCCCCAAATAATGTAGAACACCGTCGGTACGACGACGCCTATAAAAAGCAAAATAAAGGGGTTATCCAGGATGCGCTGCATGATCGGTATGCGGACGAAGTTTGTGGCTCCGGTTTGCTCTTCACTCATGGCCAGTTTCCTTTTTACGCCAATGTTGTTTTTCTCGGGGATTTACGCTCGGCTACTGGTCCAGTAGCCATGATCGGTAGAATTCGGCCCCAAAATACCCGCTCAACTTAGACCTCTTGCCATTTACAGGTAACCGGGGAAACTACCTAGATCGATAACGCCACCTGCATAGCACCCGGCGCCGCAAACCGGTTAAGCTTGCTTGCATGAAAACTAATACAACAGTAGTGAGCCTGTTACTAACGATGCTTGGCGGTTGTGGCGGAGAAACTGAAAATGCGGAAGCCATTCACGATGTGAAGTATCGTCCCCTCTTGGCCGCCGGCGCCGGCGTTGAAAGCGGGGCTGGCAGTTGTGTCGAAGATACTGTTACGGGCCTGATCTGGGAGAAAAAAACCGAAACCGCGGGGCTGCATCACTGGCAAAACCGCTATAGCTGGTACAACCCGAACGAGAACAATGACGAACTGGACTACCGTGGCCTGGAAGATGGTGGTGAGTGCACCGACTCCGCCTGTGATACCTGGAGTTTTGTCCGGGCTGTAAATGAAAAGGGTCTGTGCGGGTTTCGGGACTGGCGCATGCCTTCGCGCGACGAGCTGTTCTCAATCTCTGATCGCCGCAAGGTCTCTGCACCGCCAACGGCAAACCTCGAATATTTTCCATACATGCAAGCTGACGAATACTGGACAGGGTTCGATTACGCGATGCAGTACGAATCCGCCTGGGCATGGAACTTCGTATACGGACATGACCGCGTCGACTGGAAGAAAACGCCGAAATACGTGCGCCTGGTCCGTGGCGATGCAGTAGCACTGGAGGAAGTCAAAGAATAATTCGATGGCAACGCTCGCAAAAATTTCCCTGTTGCTGGTGATTGTCCTCGTAACGGTGAGCGCTTACCTGAGACTCGATCACTCTGGCATTGGTTGCGAACCATGGCCTGCCTGTTACGGCAACATTGGCATACCCGCCGAATCCCCCAGTGCAGCGGATACCTATGAGCGGCTTCTGGAAGAAGCGAGCGAACCGCTGTCATGGGCGACGCCGTTGCATCGACTTGTCGCCAGCATCCTGGGACTGACAATCCTCGGGATGTCGTTACTCTCGCTGCGACAGAAAAAAGACCGTGTCGCCGCTTTATCGCTGCTGGCATTGACCGTCTTCCTGGCATGGCTGGGCATCTATTCGGAGGGACTGCATAGTCCTGCCGTCGTCATGGGGAATTTATGCGGCGGATTTGCAATGCTGGGAATCCTGGGCTGGCTCGTTGTCCGCAAGCCTTTATCAACGCAGGCAGAAAGATCGAAACTGCATTCAGCAACCATTGCCGCACTCATTTTCCTGGCTGCGCAGATATACATTGGTGGACTGACCAGCGCTAATTTTGCGGCGTCTGCCTGCCAGACGCTGCCGGATTGTCATGGCAGCTGGATTCCCGGTCCGGATGTTCTTACCGCGTTCGACTTGTCACGCATTCACGACATAGGTTCAAGCGGCATGGTCCTTGGCGGTCCGGAACGAGCGGCAGTTCACAAACTGCACAGGATTACGGCGGTTATATCGGCAGCAATGATTATGTTTGCCGGCATTTTGGCGATCCGGGCAGGTCGTGACCTGCGAACTGTCGGCATCGCGTTGATCGTTCTCGTAGTACTCGAGTTTTCGCTGGGAATTGCCTCGATACTCGCGGGCCTGCCGATTCTAGGTGCCGTCGCACATAACTGGCTGGCCGCCGTGCTGTTGTTGGCGACCTTGAAATTATTTGCAGAGAGTCAGGCGAGTTCTGGCTGAGCTTGCTCGCTGCTCACTGGCGAAATGATCTCACCGATGAGTCGGAACGCATTCCACAGAACCATCCAGAAACCGAGCATCAACGTAATCCCCGATACGGCAAAGATCAACATGAACGGTCGAATCTGAGTCGCCATTTCCTGGAACGATGCTCCGTCATAAAGTCCACGGCCGAACCCTGCCATTACGAGCGCGAGGAAAAATACAGCAAGCGAAACATTCGCAACCCAAAAACCGGTCATCACCTGTTTGGAACAGCTGGCATGGACATTTTGCGGCAGTTCCTCACGAATTATGTAGAACACGGACGACAGCAGAATCATCGTATTGATTCCGATCGTGCTACCCATCGCATGTGCCACGGTAATGTGGGTGCCATGGGTGATCAGGTTGAATGCCGGCACTGAGATTATCAGTGCGAGCACAAGATTGATAAACACCCAGATATCCGCGGCAAACATGAATCGATAGGCATTGCAGTGGCGGTTTTTCTGGAATTCGTCCAACGAACTGCGCCAGTCCCAAAGTATTTTGCCGAGAATAAACAGCTCCGTCATGCTGACCGCATATGCAAATAATCGGATCCACGTTTGCGAAGGCACGAGGTAGGTATGATGCGCCCAGCCAAAAATCAGGTTAAAAAGTCCGAGGAAATACAGGCTGTACGCCATTTTGGAGCGAGCAGCATCAGGCTTCCCTGCGATTCGCGTCGCAACGTAAATCGCGGTGCCGTATACCAGCATGTTCCACGATCCTGTCAGGGCACCATAGGATTTCCACTGCACAATTATTTCTCGCACCATGCTCTCGCGAAAGTACGGAATTAACCAAAGATACGCTTCGCAAAATGTGATGAAGAAAAAGACGACGCCGGTGCCCCACATCCAGTAGTAAACCGGCCACGGTCCCTTTTTCTTGCGGACAGTGTTGAAATAATTTACGCCAAACAGGATCCAGGTCAGGAAGATCGGAATACTGAGCGCTGCCGGAAACTCAAAGTATTCGCGCCCGCCAAACTGGCCCGTGAGATAGCTGAACAGAATCGCCAGACCGGTAACGATAAACACCCAGAAGTGCACCTTGGCTGCATTGGGTGACCATAGCTTGAGCTTCTGCTGCCGCGGCAGGTAAAAATAGATTCCACCGATGGCAACGAGGAAAATCCACGAAACAACCATTGATACGTGTATTGGACGTGTCTTCGTGAACAGCAGTTCGCGAAGAAACTCCGGAAACAGGAACTGGAAACCACCGATAACGCCAAAAAACATGCCTACGCCGAGAGACAGCATGCCAAGCCGAATGAAATTCAGTCCAATCAAGTCACGGTCACGCGCAATCATTGCGGGTCATCCTCCTGGCGAACGGTGCCGTACCAGGTCACCTCGTAATTCTTGGGTGGGTATGTACCCGTCGTATTCACAAAACTCAAATAGGCAACGACGTCTTGTACCTCTGTCGGTTCCAGTCCCAGGTTCGGCATGGTTGCCGTTCCGGAGGCGATAAACGTCGCCGCGACGGTTTCTCCGGCTGCACCATACTTTGAAATTACGTTCGTCAGGTCCGGCCCCATGTAGCCGCCAAGACCATAGAACTGGTGACAGGCTACACAGTTGTATTTCTGGAAAACGTGCTGGCCGCGCCTGGCCTCATCGCTCATCTGCGGGATGTGAGCTGCCTCTGTGCCGGCCGTATAGACGTAAGCCGAATAGAAAATAAAGGACACGAACAGTGTGCCAAAAACAAGCCGATTATTAATGCGCTGATCCCCTGGAAATTTCTGCCGGAGCTGCAGTCGTTCAGCTCCCTGAATTCGCCATTTATCGTAGCTGAAGTCACGCTGAAAAGGGTTCAGATTTGTTGCTGCAACAGACGATAAAATCGTATTTTTTCCATTATTTCTATACAAAAATAGAATATTTTTGCGTAATTATGCATCATTATGAATAATTGGATTATTCGGGACAACCAGGTACTGACATGGATAAGAAAGATAAAGCGATTCTCAGGGCGCTACAGCAGGATGCGACGAAGACCGTCAGCGAGCTTGCCGAATCGATCGGTCTATCCAAGTCTGCATGCTGGCGTCGAATCCAGAACCTGGAGGAAGCAGGCGTGATCTCAGCCCGCGTAACGCTGCTAAACCAGGAGTCGCTGGGTTTGAACCTGACGGTGTTTGCCGCAGTTAGAACCCACGAGCATACCGCTGACTGGTTTAGTCAGTTTCATCGCGTAACTACAGCAATGCCGAACGTCATGGAAGTTCATCGCATGAGTGGAGACGTTGACTACCTGATTCGTGCGGTTGTGCCCGATATGAAACGATATGACGAAATGTATCGGGAGATGATTTCAAAAGTGAACCTTTTCGACGTCAGTTCATCTTTCAGTATGGAAACCATCAAGTACACAACGGCACTGCCGCTCGACTATCTCTGATACTATTCCCGCCCGCCGATTTCTGTCTATTCAAGAACCGTGATGCAACCTTCCCCCACTGAGATCAACCGAAAAATTGCGCGCTGGCTGCTGGTTTGTTGCGCGCTGGTTTTCGTCATGGTTGTCTTGGGTGGCGTTACACGACTGACCGGTTCCGGTTTATCCATGGTCGACTGGCGACCCATTACCGGATTTCTCCCGCCATTGACCGATGAGGCGTGGCAGAGGACCTTCGAGATGTACCAGCAGTCGCCTGAATTTCAGAAGGTCAATTCACAAATGAACGTGAATGACTTCAAAGGCATTTTCTGGCTTGAATTCTTGCACCGGTTGCTTGGGCGCATTATTGGCATCGTCTTCCTCGTGCCATTCATCGTTTTTGCGGTTAAGGGTTACATTCGCAAGAATGAATGGCTTAAGTACGCAACCATGTTTTTCCTGGGTGGCATGCAGGGTGTGCTTGGCTGGTACATGGTCAAGAGCGGCTTGGTCGACAACCCGCACGTGAGTCAATATCGGTTGACGGCACACCTCGTGTCTGCATTTCTGATCTATGCCTACATGTTCTGGGTGGCGCTGTCGCTAATATTTCCGCCCAACACGCACAGGCGACATCCCTGGTATGGCAAGACGCTCGCTCTAACAATACTCATATCCTTTACGATTGTTTCGGGTGGCTTTGTAGCCGGCCTGAAGGCGGGGAAAATCTACAACACTTTTCCCATGATGGGCGATTACTGGGTTCCTCCGGGGCTGATGGCGCTCGAGCCATGGTGGCGAAACCTGTTCGACAATATTGCGACGGTGCAGTTTGATCACCGCATCCTGGCTATTGCCACGTTCATACTCATCATCGCGTACTGGGCGAAATTCCCCAAGAGAGACCTGCCCGTTCGATTACGCAAGGGCATTAACGCACTGCTGCACACCGCCACACTGCAGGTTGCGCTGGGAATCACTACCCTGCTGCTGG
Organism: Woeseiaceae bacterium; assembly: GCA_051007895.1. Classification (GTDB taxonomy): domain Bacteria; phylum Pseudomonadota; class Gammaproteobacteria; order Steroidobacterales; family Woeseiaceae; genus SZUA-117. The sequence goes on along the minus strand of JBPCYD010000179.1, from coordinate 3,736 downwards.
TCGTACCCATTGTGCTTGCGGCGACACACCAGGCCGTTGCAATGCTGCTGTTTACGGTCGCACTCTATTTGTGCCACGGTTTGCGGCGAGCCTGAGCAACAACCGATCGAGTCCGGATCAGCATCGCCAGCCGGATGCGCACTTCGCATCCTCGAAACCCGGCCTGCTTCACAGGTTAGTAGCATGAATTCGGCGATAATGGACCCGTTGACTATTTCAGGCTCAGGAGCACGGTGCTGCCGCTATGCGAGACATTGCAATCAATCGGGTAATGACGACACAGCCGGCAGCGGTCGAGCCTTCCGATCTAATATCGACGGCCCGTCGCCTGCTTGAACCGGGACGCATTCATCACCTTCCCGTCGTCGAACAGGGATTGCTTGTGGGCATCGTTTCGACGTCAGACCTGCTGAAGTTCCATCTGCTGGAAGGCGGCACCAGTACGGCTGACGAGACAACGGTGTCACAGATAATGGAAGCGGACCCCGTCACACTCGAATCAAACGCAAGTCTGCGCGATGCGGCTACGAAGCTGTCGGTCGGTGGATATCATGCACTGCCGGTCATCGAACCCGATCGCACACTCGTTGGCATAGTGACAACCAGCGATCTCATTACCCACCTGTTACGCCAACTGCCGAGCGGCGATGGCAGTATACGGCCCGACGAAACGTCCGAGTCCACGCAGCCGGTTGGCGACGCGGAAATAACCAAGGTTCTGCACCAAGCGGAACAAGCCGTGCAAAGCGGCAGCGACCCGGCGAATGTTTCCCGGATACTGTTACGCCTGCGGGACAATAACCGGACGCTGAAAAAGGCTTGTCATGCTGCGGAGCTCTATATGCGCAGCGGTCACGGCGAGCGTGAGCACAGCGTTTTAGTTAAATGCCTATCGGATTTACAGGGATCGGGCAGCGCTGACCTGTAGCGAATTCCGGTATTTCTGCGGAAACTACTGATTGGGCCTGCCGCAGGCATGCGCCACGATTCGCAACATGGATAGATTTGACACGCATGAAGTGTGCTTCGACCAGGCGCTGATCGAGCGCTATGGAGGTCGCGGACCAAGGTACACGTCCTACCCGACCGCGCTGCAATTTCATGAAGGCTTTTCCGCGGACGACTATCGTCGCCATGCCGTGCGCAGTAATGCGTCGGGCCGCCCGCTTTCCCTGTATGTTCATATCCCCTTTTGCAGTTCCCTTTGTTACTACTGCGCCTGCAACAAAATCGTGACGCGCAATGCGGAACGTATCGAAAAATACCTGCGCCACCTCGATCGGGAAATCGATCTGCAGGCGAAACTTTTTGACAGTCGGCGCAAGATAGAACAGCTGCATTTTGGCGGTGGTACGCCCACGTATCTTAGTGAGCGTCAGCTGCGTGCGCTCATGGCGCACCTGAGAAAGGCGTTCCACTTTGACGAGAGCGACCGGCACGAGTTTTCGATTGAAGTTGACCCACGCTCAGTCAACTCAAGAATGATGGGGATACTGGCGGAGCTGGGCTTCAATCGGCTTAGCCTGGGCATCCAGGACTTTGATCCGCAGGTTCAGCATGCCGTAAACCGAATCCAGTCAACAGATGACGTCAGTCAATTGATGCACGATGCCAGGCGCAATCGATTTCGCTCAGTTTCGTTCGACCTGATCTACGGGCTACCGCATCAGACCGTCGAGACTTTCGATATTACACTCGACAAGACGCTGGAGATGCGGCCCGACCGGCTCGCCATATACAACTATGCGCACCTGCCTGCACGCTTCAAAGGCCAGCGGATGATTGATGATACAGCTATTCCATTGCCGGGGACGAAACTGGAAATACTGCATCACACCATCGACAAACTGGCGAAGTCTGAATACGTCTACATCGGCATGGACCATTTTGCACTGCCTGACGACGACCTGGTTCGTGCACAGGATGAAGGCTCCTTGCAACGAAATTTCCAGGGATACTCAACGCACAGGGAATGCGACCTGATTTCGCTTGGCGTCAGTGCGATTGGCAGTATCGGTAATATTTACGCGCAGAACACAACATCAACCAGCGAATACGAAGCAATACTTGAGTCCGGAAGGCTGCCGATCTGCAAGGGCATCGAGGTCGATGCAGACGACCTGCTGCGAGCTGAAGTCATCAGTCAATTGATGTGCTACGACCGCCTCGTGTTCACTGAATTCGATGCAGCCCACAACGTGCAGTTTCTCGACTACTTTCGGCGCGAAGTCGGCGAGCTTCAGCCGGTCATTGAGGACGGTCTCGTGTCGATTGACAACACACAGATCGTCATTACACCAAAAGGACGGCTGCTGCTACGCAGCATTGCTATGGTTTTCGATCGTTATATCGGCGCAGAACAACACGACAGTCGTTTTTCAAAAGCAATCTGATAGACTTCCCGGCAACTCAACGACCCTGTAATACAGCGTTCCACGATATGAACGTGTCTGCATTACACTGCCGAAAAGAATCAGAATTCGACTATGAGCAAAGTACCTTCAGACATTGAAATTGCGCAGGCGGCCAGCAAGCTGCCTATCGCCGAAATCGCCGCTAAACTGAATATTCCGACCGACGACATCATTCCGTACGGTCACGACAAAGCGAAGATCGGCTATGACTTTCTCAGTAACCTAGGCGACCGGGAAGACGGTAAACTTATCCTCGTCACGGCTATTTCGCCAACGCCGGCCGGAGAAGGTAAGACAACGACCACCGTCGGCCTCGGCGACGGACTGAATGCGATCGGCAAGAACGCAACAATATGCCTCCGCGAGCCGAGCCTTGGCCCCTGCTTCGGCATGAAAGGCGGCGCAGCTGGCGGCGGTTTTGCCCAGGTCGTGCCGATGACCGACATCAACCTGCATTTTACGGGCGACTTTCACGCCATCGGCGCAGCGCACAACCTCCTTTCAGCAATGATCGACAATCACATGCACTGGGAGAATCAACTCAATATCGATCCACGCCGGGTCACGTGGCGGCGTGTTGTCGATATGAACGACAGGGCGCTCCGCGGGATAACTTCCGGTCTCGGTGGTTTTCACAACGGCGTGGTTCGCGAGGCTGGGTTCGACATTACGGTCGCATCAGAAATCATGGCCGTGTTTTGTCTCGCCAACGATTTAGAGGACCTGCGTGAACGAATCGGCAACATCACGATCGGCCAAACTCGAGATCAGAAACCGGTGCAGGCGCGCGCACTGCAGGCGGAAGGAGCCATGACCGCCCTGCTACGCGATGCGTTGCAGCCGAATCTCGTGCAGACGCTCGAAAACAACCCCGCCTTGATGCATGGTGGACCGTTCGCCAACATAGCGCATGGCTGCAACTCGGTCATCGCAACCAAGACTGCGCTGAAACTCGCCGACTATGTCGTTACGGAAGCAGGATTCGGCGCTGACCTTGGCGCAGAGAAGTTTCTCGACATCAAGTGTCGCAAAGCGGGCCTGACACCCGACGCTATAGTGCTGGTTGCAACAACGAAAGCGCTAAAGATGCACGGTGGCGTAGCGAAGAGTGACCTGGTCGGTGAAGACGTCGAGGCAATCAAAAAGGGTTGTGCCAACCTGGGCCGACATATTCGTAATCTTGGCCAATACGGCGTGCCGGTAACCGTCGCAATCAACCATTACGTCACGGATACGGATGCCGAACACCAGGTTATCAAGGATTTCTGCGCGGAGTTTAACGTGACCTGCACCGTGTCTTCACATTGGGAGCACGGTGGCAA
>JBPCYD010000178.1:0-19805 GCA_051007895.1 Woeseiaceae bacterium | reverse complement strand
GCTGCGTGCTTTCCGAAGCAACAGCTAGAGGATAGACAGAAAGGCCGATTAATGTCACCGCAAAACAGATCAATTTGCTTCTAATCACCATGTCTCCTTTGGGTCAATAACAGACCATTTCCGCTATTTTAACCTAATGTCTGCATCCGTTGGTAAAGCGGCCGTTCACGGTCACTGCCTGAAACAGTCAGATGTCTGCCGTACTGAAAGGCGGTCGTTCAGAGCAGCGGAATTAGTCAAGCGAGTTCGCTTACAAAGAGGACGGAGGAAGTCAGCTACTAGTGCACTGGTATTGTCGAAGAATTTGGGTAGTATCGGATGAAATTTCTGGCTGTCAGTAACGACTGGAATTGTCAACGATATCGTACGCTCGCATTCAACCAAGTCGCGAAACTGTACACAATCAACGATCGAAAACACGAGGTACAGATCAAATGAATTTGCGCAGAGGTCTGGTTGGCTGTCTTTCGCTGTGCATGTTCATTGCTACTCCGTCGGCGCAATCGCGCCCGCCAAGTCAATCTCAAAATGATTCGCCGACTACGCCGGATGCCGGCAACGAAGCCGTGGTGCGTGCCGAAGGACTGCTGTGGTTCCACTGCACCGTGGACCATTACGAATGGCCATCCCACACTGAGGTCGCAGTGTCGAACACTGGTTTAGTCATTGTTTTGCTTTCAAATAGCCTAAGGACTGGATTTTTAGTTCCGTATCGTCAACCACCTGCCGAGATCCAACGAATACTCGAAACTGTCGATCGTGCGGCGAACACGGCCGGACTGATGCAACCACCAGGGAAAGGCGAAAGAAAACTAAATGCCTGCCGCCTCACATACGGGCCGCCCAATGCAAGAGGAGGAAGCCTGTCTGTCTATGCGCAGAACGCGGAGCGCGTTGAGCCGTTGACAAGCATGTTGAGGCACCTTGTCACCTTGGCAGACACCGTTGCCAATCCAGAGGCTGCAGATGGTCCCGCGACGACCGCGAGTATTGAGACCGATGACTTTGAGTTTTTACCTCACCTTTTTTCAATCATGCATGCCAATGAAGCGTTGGCGACGGGTGCTAAATAGATGGCAAAGTCGTTATCGGGTTACGGAGATGCGACCAGCGATTCGTTACCCCCAATTTCATCGCTTGCTTACCTATCGGTCTCGGCAAGTTGCGGCCACTGCGTTATCCCTATCGGTTTGGAGTCTCTACATTGCGCTTCGAGTGCTCGGCTATGATCCGTCGGTTGTTTATCCAACCAATCTAAGAATTCAATACAGGCGACTTCGCTTGGGTTCTCATCGACCGTAGTTAACGCCTGGTTCAGCTGCTCCAGCACTTCCTCATATTCCACGGCCGTCCAGCTCTCCACATCCCCCGTGATCTTCCACCGTTTCCTGTCTGATGCCGGTTTTCCGTTTGACGATTGTGCCAATGCTCTCCGTTGTGTAATTTCTGCGCGTGTCTCCTGCAGGAATTTTGTCAATACAGTGCGTTCATCTTGGGCTTTTCGCGACATTCCTTTTACGAACTCCACCACAAGTATGCGTAAGCCGATCATCGTGTCGGAGCCACTTTCTCCGCGAAAGGTAACTCTACAATCAGGCGCCAATGCATCAGGCGGATACGTATCAATCTCTAAACGATGGGTAAGCTGCTTCCGTGACACTCCAATCTCAGTTGCAGCGATCTCTAGATCGAAGAGGTCCTTTGCCAAATACTCACATTCTTGCGTACTTGTTCCGCCGAGGTACGTCGATAGTAAGGCGGAAATGGGGGATGTATAGTGAAACTGAAAGCTCCCGCTGCTGCCGGAGTTAACACTAGAAAGAAGTACGCTGCCGACAATAACAGCAATCGCGAGGACTACGATTGTCAAACGATTCATGTTCATGGCAGCTAACTAGTGTTTGGGGAATCGAAAGGCCAATTGGTGTTCCGTCGTCCAGGTAAGTTTGAGTGTGGATGGTACGGTTGTTCACGCGAAACTTGGGCGGATGAATTCTTACCAGCAAAATAAAACAGATTCTGGCAGCGTTGCCGTGGCGTCCGCTTCAGGTCGCTAGCAGGCCGGTCACCTGATTTTACCGGAACCTCTGGAATCGGCAGCTTAGCGGACACAATTTCGTTTGTTTTACGTGACTTCCCGAGTCTGCTATCGATCAAGGATGCTTATCGTAGTTGCCAGACCCATTCCCGCTGTTGTCCTGGCGAGTATCGGGCTCATCTCCGGCATAGCTATCAAGTTCAATGACGTTTCGATCAGGGTCACGAATGAATATCGCATGCAACCCTTTGAAACTGAATTCACCTGTCAACGGGATCCCTGATGATTCAAGAAACGCCTTCGCACGCTTCATTGACTGAATCCTGTAGGAAACATGCGTGATACCCGCATGTTTCTCACCAACATCCATCAAAATATTATCCGCTGGCGTGGTATCCGCCGGACCCAATAGATTGAGTACATCGCCTGAGTCGTGTTGCATGATGACAGGATGACCCTGCTCGAACCCGGCATCTGACAGTAGCTTGAACCCGAGCTTTTCATAGAAAGCAATGGATGTTTCTTTGACGCTCACTCTAATTCCTACGTGATCGACCTTTTCGATTTCAAGCACTACGTGCTCCTCTGGCCAGAGTCAATGGATCTACTGTCGACTCATACGAACGACCGCGATGGATCATTAGCGGACTACTTCTCCAATACTACCGGAACGTTCGGTTTCAGGGGAAAAGCTGACACAAATGAAGCGGTAATCCGGCTGGAATCGCGTGAATATCCGCCTATGTACAGAGCGGTCGACGAATGTGTCCAGAAATAATGCATTCTAGGATCTGCTTTCGGCCAGGAGCGCCATTCGTCGAGGAAAAAGGCGCACGACGGACCCAAAATGCCTATTTAAAACATGGGTATTCGGACATCGGTGGACTAAAACTGTGCGACTGATCGCAAGTTTTCCGGCTTACGTCCACTAGAATTAGTGCTATGAACAGTCCCCGCCACAGTATGGGATTTACAATGATCGAGCTGGTAACGGTCATTGTAATACTAGCGATAATTGCTGCGTTTGCGGTGCCAAAATTTGCTGACTTGCGAAGCAGCGCGCGCCAAACGACGTTGCAGGGTATGGTAGGCAGCATGAAGAGCGCCGCCACAATTGCGCATTCCGTGTCGCTGACTCAGGGTCTGGGCGCCAACGACCCTATTCAAATGCAGGGGCAGGCAATTGCGATGGTCGGCGCCTATCCAGATGCCCAGGGAATGGCGGAAGCAGTTCAACTCACGCTTGGCGATGATTTCCAGATTCAATACTTCAGCAATACTGCGTTTATTGTTTACGCAACCGGGGCACCAGGCTGGACAAGTTGCGGCTTCGCCTATATCCGTGCCTTCCCGCCATCGATACCGGTACCACGCTATTTGGGACCATTCACGGCGAACTGCCGTTAAGATCGCCGCTGCGTAAGCGGAACTGGTGCGACTCGGGTTCAGTGCTGTTTTCTCAATTGCGAATGCCCTTCTTCGGCATCGCATGATTGCTAACGAAGACCCGTTTTGTAAGTCGTTACTTCCGGTCTACCTGATCCGGTTGAGTCATAAGTAATTGCATTGGCAGTCACCAAAGCTAACCAATGCGTTTGTGTTCCAGGTAGGTGTATTCGAGGCTGCTCAGTGACTGCCTCGATTGTGTGCGCTATTGGCCGTGCCTGGTAGATTTAGAACGGTTTTAAATCGAAGTGTCCGAGGCAGATTTTTGCGACAGGTGGTCAATACCGACCATGAAGAATACGTCAGCTTAGCGTGTTCGCGGGCGACTTTGACAAAACACAGGTCGAGGCGTCTACTGATCCGGATAACAACAATTGGGGAAAGCGATGAAAAAATATATCAGGAAGATCACGCTCGGTTGTGCCAGTGCTCTGTTGGCGGGCACAGCAGGGTTGGCCACTGCTGCGCCCTTAGAGTCAGTGTTAGGGCTCGACGTTCATAACCCCGGTGCATTCTTATCGGCCCTGGAGAAATTCTACCGGACGAATGATTCGCAGAGCAGAAAAGTTACGATTTGGAGCGTTGCATTCGGGGGTGAAACTGACACGTCGCATTTGGCCGTTGCCACCTACGACGGTTACGAAGATTATCAGAATTCCACCGACCGCCTGAATGCAAGCAGCGCATGGGGACAGTTTGTGGGTTCTCTTGATGACGTATTGGATGTCAAGAGTCGAGTAATGGCTGTCGAGCGATTCAGGGAAGGATCCGGGTGGCGCGATCATGGTGCGAGCACTGCATTTGTAATGGCAATTTCGGATCCTGGAGCCTACGCGTCAGCTTTCGAGGAGTTTGTCGATGCAACCGACAACCCGGGATCCGTTCGATTGGTAGAATTGCGATTCGGCGGGCAAGGTGCAACCCATGCGGTGGTGATTTCGGCTGAAGATACGGTTGCGCTGAACGAGTACCTGGATGACTTGTTGAGTAGTGATGAATATCGACGATTCGTAGGAAAGGTGGGTGATATTCGCACTATTCTAAACGTGTCGATGTACAACCGAGTGGCGAGCTTCGGCAACTAATCGAATTTGTTAGTAACTTTAGGGGGGCGCAGAGCCCCCCTTTTTCTTCCGGCGTCAGCAACTACCGGTCGGAACTTCTGTAACTGGTCCTGTATGCGTGCGCTTCCTCGCACTCGGGCAAGTCGTAAAAAGGTGGTGGCTGATTGCCAGCACGTTGGCCGAAATCTGCGTAGAAGCGCTCGCATGCCTTCCGGTCCGATCGTTGCTTCTTTGCCACGCATTCTTCGATGTGCTTCGCTCGCTCCAGAATTATTTTCTCTTGTCGGGCTACCTCGCAAATGGCATCCAATTCAGCTTGCTTTGCTTGCCGCTCCTTCTCCGATTGGCCGGCATGCACGAAAGAATATGCTAACGCCAAAAGCGCTACGAATGACAAATATACAAGCCTCATTGCAGGTCTCCCAGTAATCGTCTTGGATCACTTACGAACTGTTTCCCCAATATTAGCTTAACGTACGGATTTGGAGGTAAAGCAGTGCCCGGGTGCACTAAAGCTGCAGTTTTACGTGCAGTCAGCAGCGGCTGCAGGGCGGCTGTGGTGCGAGATAAAGTGCTCAGGATCACCGTGTTGTGCCTGGCCGAACCCACTTCGCCCTGACAGCCAATCCCGGCGTCGCTGATTGATGCATTTCGCCTGAAACGTGGCGGCCCAATTTTTTTATGAATGGTTGCTAGTGACTCATCATTATCAGGATGCTGCAGCTTTTACGGCTTCGACTAATTCATCGCCATCCTCATCGAGTCGATAGCCTATCCGCTGATGCGGCTTGTTGATGTTGATCAGACGCGTCAGGTCAATTGGTGTGGCGATAAGTACGATGTCGCAGTCAACCGCATTGACCGTCGCCTCCAGATCGCGAACCTGAATTTCGCCGTACCCCATCGCAGGCAGCAACGAGCCCGTATTCGGGTAGCTCTCGAAAGTGTCCACTATCTCACCGGTTGCCCAAGGGCGAGGATCGACCAGTGTAGCGGCCCCGCACTGTTTGGCAGCGAGAACGCCGGCGCCGAAAGGCATGCCGCCGTGCGTGGTCGTAGGGCCGTCCTCAATCGCCAGTACGCGTTTGCCTGCGATTGCCTCAGGATCCGGAATGGCCAGCGGAGAATTGCCAAGCACGACCGTCGCGTCCGGATTGGCCTTCTGTGCATTGCCCATCACCTGCCGAACGCTGTCTTCCTCGGCAGAATCAACCTTGTTGATCAGGATCAGGTCGGCGCGTTCGAAATTAGCCGTACCTGGGAAGTATTCGAATTCATGCCCGACACGGTGTGGATCGGCCACGGCAATCCACAGATCAGGTTTGTAAAACGGCGTGTCATTATTGCCGCCATCCCAGACAATCACGTCGGCTTCCTTTTCCGCTTGAGCGAGTATCGCGGCATAGTCGACCCCCGCATAAACGATGACGCCGTTCCTGATGTGCGGTTCATATTCTTCGCGCTCTTCAATAGTGCACTCATGTGTGTCGAGATCGTCCATCGTCTCGAATCGTTGCACCGCCTGCTTCGACAGATCGCCGTAGGGCATGGGATGCCGGATTGCTACCGTTTTCTTGCCGAGATCCTTGAGGATATGGGTTACCCGTCTGGAGGTCTGGCTCTTGCCGCAACCCGTCCTGATCGCGCAGATTGCGATTACCGGTTTGCTCGAGGGCAGCATGGTTGCGTCGACGTCGAAGGTTGAGAAGGCCACATCGTGGGCCTCAACAGTTTTCCGACGCTCGTCTACGTAGTCGAGACTGACATCCGAATAGGCGAACACAACTTCGTCAATTTCGCCTGCGTCGAGTATGCCGTCGAGATCTTCTTCAGGGCGAATCGGTATGCCATCCGGATATCGCGAGCCCGCAAGCGTCGGCGGGTACCGGCGGTCCTCGATATGCGGAATCTGCGTGGCGGTAAAGGCAACGACTTCGAAATCAGGTTGATCCCGGTAACAGCAGTTGAAGACGTGGAAATCCCGACCTGCAGCACCCATGATGACGATTCTTCGGCTCATATCTGCCTCACTTGTTGTGGTGGTGGTCCCATATGCCCCGATTTTGGCCCAATGCGTTAGTCCAGCTAGCCCGTGGTTACGTTGCCAATGTTGTGAAGTTGATTACTGCTAACACTCGACAAAGTTGACCGGTACTTCAATGACATTCGTCGCGAGCCCGCCGCGCGATGTCTCTTTGTACTTGTCCTGCATGTCCCTGCCGGTTTCACGCATGGTCTGAATGACTTTGTCCAGCGAGACAAAGTGCTCGCCGTCGCCGCGCATGGCCAGGCGCGACGCATTGATGGCTTTTATCGACGCCATGGCATTGCGTTCTATACACGGTATCTGCACCAGGCCGCCGATCGGGTCACAGGTAAGCCCCAGGTTGTGTTCCATCGCAATTTCCGCGGCATTCTCCACCTGTTCAGGGCTCCCGCCTAGCGCCTCCGTCAAGCCGGCGGCGGCCATTGAGCAGGCCGAACCCACTTCGCCCTGACAACCAACTTCGGCTCCGCTGATCGATGCGTTTCGTTTAAAAAGCAGTCCTATTGCGCCAGCTGCAAGGAGAAACCGGACAATGCCACGTTCGTTGGCACCGGCGCAAAAGCGGTCATAGTAATGCAGGACCGCCGGGATGATTCCAGCCGCACCGTTAGTCGGAGCCGTTACCACTCTACCGCCAACGGCATTTTCTTCGTTGACCGCAAGCGCGTACAGATTTACCCAGTCCATAATTGTCAGTGGATCTCTTAATGCCGCTTCGGGCTGGCTGGCGAGTTGCGTATACAGGTCCGCCGCCCGACGTTTGACCTTTAGCCCGGGCATTACCCCGGTTTCCTCACAGCCCCTTTTGACGCACTCCTGCATTGCGTGCCATATGTCGAGTAACTGCGACCGAATACTTGCGTCGTCGCGCCAGGCTAATTCGTTCTGCAACATTACGTCGCTGATCGACAAACTATTTTCGCTGCAAAGTCCTAGAAGCTCCTCTCCGCTCTCGAACGGGTAGGGCAGGTCGACCCTGGATTCCGTGATTACGGGGTCATCGGTTTTATTTTCGTTAACAACGAAGCCGCCGCCCACCGAATAGTAAACTCGCGACAGGAGTTCGTTGCCGCTTTCATCCATAGCGCTGAAGCGCATCCCGTTCGGGTGCCCCGGCAAGGACTCCCGCTTTTCAAAAATAAGTGCTTCGCGTGGCTTGAAAGGAATCTCCTGCGAATTGAGGAGATTGATCTTCTGATGTTGCGCTATGTGTGCCATTCGTTCGGGTATGGCATCAACGTCTACTGACTCCGGAAGTTCACCCTCGAGCCCGAGTATGACCGCTTTGTCAGTGCCATGGCCGCGCCCGGTGGCGCCAAGTGAACCGTACAACTGTACGGACAGGTCTTTTACATCACGCAACACATTGTGATCGCGCAGTTTTGTGACGAACATGCACGCTGCCCGCATGGGACCCACCGTGTGGGAACTCGACGGGCCAATGCCGATCGTAAACAGATCAAATGCTGAAATTGCCATGGACAGGAAATAACGTCTTATGGATTCTTTCGACTATTATATACACCGCTTTCACGCCACGTTGGCATAACTGCCACGGCCTATCGGACAGACAAATTTGCGGGCTCGGATCATTCATTCTGTCATTCTAATGCTCCTCCTGACGTCGGTTGGCTTCGCCGCTACCGCAACCCTGGATAAGCAGCAGCTGGGACAGGCGCTCTTTTTTGACAAGAACTTGTCGTTAACGCGCAACCAGTCCTGTGGATCGTGTCACGAGCCTGGTATGGCATTTACCGATGGCAGGGACAATGGCGTCTCGAGAGCGGTATCACTGGGTGATGATGGACATTCGCTGGGGAGTCGCAATACGCCATCCATTGCCTATGCATCACATATTCCCGCTTTTCACAAGAACGACAATGGCGAATATGTCGGTGGGTTCTTCATGGATGGCCGGGCCGCGACGATGGACGAGCAGGCGCGTGAACCATTCCTGAACCCAATCGAAATGGCGATGCCGGACAGTGCCTCGGTTGTCGCAAGAGTCCGCGAAAGCCCGGCATACGTATCTGCCCTGCAGGCTAGCTTCGGAAAAAACATTCTTGAAAACAATGATCGGGCTTTTGCTGCAATCGCTTCGAGCATCGCGGCCTTCGAAAGCGCCGGGAGTTTTTCGACATTTGATTCAAAATACGATCGCTTTCTTCGCGGCGAAGCCACGTTGACGGGCCAGGAGGAGATCGGTCGCATGCTGTTCTTCTCGCAGCTGATCAACTGCCACAGCTGCCACCTGCTAGATTTGCGCGAAACCGCCAGCAGGGAGCTGTTTTCAAATTACAAATACAACAACATCGGCATTCCTGCAAATCACGCGGTTCGGGAAAAGAGTGGTGATTCCGGTCCGGACGTCGGTCTGTTTGCAAATCCGCAGGTCGATGACCCGTCGCAGACGGGGAAATTCAGGGTGCCGAGCCTGCGCAATGTAGCGGTTACGGGTCCGTATATGCACAACGGCGTCTTTCAGGAACTCGAAACTGCGATTCTCTTTTACGACAAATATCTTTTGAGTACTGCGAGTAGTCAGACGAATCCGGAAACTGGCGCAGACTGGGGACCACCGGAAATTTCAGAGAATATTGAATTGACACTTCTGCGCGGCGGACAACCTATCACGCCGCAGCGCGCATCAGCATTGGCCGCTTTTCTGCGCACGCTAACTGACAAACGATACGAAGCGTTGCTGGACGAATAGCCTGGAAATCTCACACACGGAGCCTGCCTAATTGAGCAGATCATGATCCGCGGGCAGTTCGTGCGTTACCCACATGGCCAGTCTATGCCGCATGTTAGGCAGCGTTACCTGGTCCGGTGGAAAAGGACTTATCTTCTTATCGTGCACGAGCAGTCGATACGCGTATTCAATTTTCAGATTATGAGAATCCGTGGCCTCAAACTCGACAATGCCACGCTTTACCGCATCATCCATCACGATTCGAAGCGCTTCCTTCAACAGGCCTTTTTCGTTTTTTAATTTCCTAGCCATGTAACTCTTGCAACAATTGCGGCCAGCGGCCGGCCTCAAAAACATCGATTTCGTAAACACTATACCAGTATCGATCATTGAATCTCGCCGTCCGGCGCTGTGGATTGCTCTCGTCGTGATACCCGATCGATCCGGGACTTAATCAGAACCCGGCTGTGATCGTTTCGTGAGAATTGGTCCGAATACTAGCCATCGTTGTTAATTCTGGTTTTCGATGGAGGGTATTTGAGATGAAAGTGTTTCTTAAGTCCGCCGCTGCTGCGGCGCTTGTTTTTTGCGGTGTGTCTGCCAATGCGGCTGACATCAATGTTCGCGTGGTCAATCTGACCAACGGAAACTGGCTGACACCGCTCCTGGTAGCCGCGCATCCCGATGGAAGCAGTCTGTTTACGACCGGTCAGCCCGCTTCGGCCAATCTGCAGGCGATGGCAGAGGGCGGCGACATTGGCGGACTGATGACGGACCTGACCGGAATCGGCGCCACAATTGCAGCTGACCCGGCCGGCGGTCTCCTCGGGCCTGCGGCCAGCACCAACGTTGACGTGAATACCGACGGCACCAGCAATGTCCTCTTGTCTGTTGTCGCCATGCTGTTGCCAACCAATGATGCATTTGCCGGGCTGAACGCGATAACTATTCCTGTCGACCCGGGTACCTATGTTTTTGATGTGCCCGCCTATGACGCCGGAACGGAAGCCAATGACGAAATCATCAATGGTGGCGGAGCGCCCGGGGCAGCAGGAATACCGGCAGATCCTGGTGCGCTAAATGGCACTGGTGCAACGGGCGCGGCCGGCGCTGACGCCAATCCCAATGTTCACATTCATCGTAATGTCCTGGGCGACACGGATCCAAATGGTGGCACGAGCGATCTGGATAGCACGGTGCATCGCTGGCTGAATCCGGTGGTTCGCGTCGTCGTCACGGTTCGATAGGAGGCGATGATGAAACTACTAACTCGAAAATCGTTTCGGCTGTTGCTGCTGGCAATAGGCTCGATCGCCCTGCAGGCGTGCGACAACAGCGACGATAACACTGTCTTGCCGCCACCACCGCCACCGCCGCCGCCCGCCATGGCGAGCTTTGCGGTGACTGTCACCAACCTGACGAATGCACAGCCGTTGTCTCCACTGGCGGTGATTGGCCATAGCGCCGGGTTCAGCGTTTTTGCCGTTGGCTCGCCGGCCAGTCCAGGATTGGAAGAACTGGCCGAAGGCGGCGCCAATGCGGCACTAATTGCCGAAGCTGACGGTGACGCTGCGGTGGTGGTCACTGGTTCCGGTGCTGCACCTATTGGTCCGGCCGGAAGTGAAACGGTAACCATCAACGTTCTGGATAGCGATCGTTTTGGCTTGCTGCTGAGCGTCTCGTCGATGCTTGTCAACACAAATGACGCATTCACCGGGCTGAACGGTGTTGCTGTCCAAACCCTGGCAGTCGGTGATGTGATGACGCTGGATGCAATTGCCTACGACGCAGGCACTGAGGCCGATACGGAAATGGCGATACATATTCCGGGCCCTGCTGGCGGTGGCGAAGGATTCAATGCCGCCCGTGACGACCAGGCAGATCGCGTGGCAATGCACCCGGGTGTCGTCAGCCAGGACGACGGATTGGCGAATTCGGACCTTTCGGAGCAGAACAGGTTCGACAATCCGGTTGCGCGCATCAGCATCGAGCGCATGCTCTGAATGCAACCAGGCTCGCGGGCCCAAGCCTGTGCCCGCGAGCCCATTCGCTGTGATATTTCCGTGAAGTTTCCGGTCTACTATCCACGGACCAACGTTTGGCACGGCACAGATCACGATCGCCGGGGACAGGGACAGATGAGTAAGCGCCGCATACTCCTGGTAGAAGACGAAGAAGACATCGCCGATCTGGTTGCGCTGCATTTGGGTGATCTCTGCGATGAAGTCATCGTGGCACGCGACGGCCACGACGGCATGCGGCTGTCTACATCCCAGGATTGGGCGCTCATCATCCTCGATTTGCGGTTGCCGGGGCCCGACGGGCTCGAGATTTGCCGGGCCATTCGACGCGATCGTTCTTACCAGCCCATTCTGATGCTTACATCCAAATCATCGGAACTTGATCGCGTTCTGGGCTTGGAAACCGGTGCGGATGATTACCTGACAAAACCGTTTAGCGTGCTGGAGCTTGCAGCGCGGGTACGCGCGATTTTTCGCCGTATTGAGAGCATGCAATCAAGCCCGGCAGGAGATAATAGGAGCAATGCGGAGATCATTTCCGGTGCTCTGCGTATCGACTCAAGTCGTCGGGAAGTCTTGCTGGGCGAGCGTCAAATCGACCTGACCGCGCGGGAATTCGATTTGCTGAATTATTTCGCCCGACATCCGGGTCGCGTTTTTCGGCGCGCAGACCTGCTTGATCATGTCTGGGGTTATGGCCATGAAGGCTACGAGCACACCGTCAATTCACACATCAATCGATTGCGAGCAAAGATCGAGGCCAATCCGTCCAAGCCGAAAATGATCGTGACCGTTTGGGGCGTTGGCTACAAGTTTTCGGCACAGGCAGAGTCGAACGATCTGGCCGCTGTATCGTGAATAGCCTGTTTGCAAAACTGTCGGCGGCCCTGCTAATGATTGTTGTGCTGATGGGCGCCGCGTTCTTTGTCGCAGATAGAACGAACAGTCGTTTGTATTACGAAGAATTGACGCAGAAGCTCAACGCGCCTATCGCCATGTACGTTACGGGACAAAGACAGTTGATTGCGGATGGCGAAACGGATATCGAGAGTCTGAAGGAACTCGCCAGTCATGCAATGGTGATCAATCCCACGGCTGAAATCTACCTGCTGGATACCGAAGGAAAGATCCTGGGACATGCATTGCCTGCGGAAACCGTACTGCGCAAGCAGATCGATCTTGAACCGGTACGCAGGCTCATTGATGCGAGCGACAGTGGGCCGCTACAGGGCGATGATCCGCGCAGTCGCGATATGCAAAAAGTTTTCTCTGCAGCTGAAATCAGGTCCGGGGATAATCTCGAAGGGTATCTATACGTCGTCCTCGGTGGGCAGACCTATGAGGCTCTGGCGAACGATATCGGCAGTTCCTACATTGGCAAAGTCAGCCTGATTATTGCCCTGGTTATTGTATTCGCAGCGGCAACCGTTGGTCTGCTCGTCTTTCGCCTGTTGACCCGACGCTTGAAGAAATTGAACAGCGAAGTGAGTTCAGCGACAGATTCACAGTTCGAATCCTTGCCTAAGCTTGTGCCGCCGCCAGCGGGCGGCGACGAGATCGATCAATTGACAGAGTCCTTCCTGGCGATGTCGACACAGATCCGCCGACAGCTTGAGCAACTCACCGAGAACGATCGACTTCGCCGCGAGCTGGTCGCCAATATTTCGCATGACCTGCGTACGCCGCTTTCAGCAATGCAAGGTTATCTTGAAACACTGATTATTAAGGGCGATTCACTGTCCGATGCCGATCGCGATCGCTATTTGAGAATTGCCCGGAAGCACACGGTTCGACTGGGCGTTTTGATCGGTGATCTTTTTGAGCTTGCCAAACTGGATTCGGCGAGTGTCACGCCGAGCCTCGAGGCCTTCTCCGTGCCCGAGCTGTTGCAGGACATTGCCCAAGAGTTCCAACTGGAGGCGGAACGCAAGGATATCGACCTGTCGATGGCGCTGGGCGCTGGCAACGCACTGACCATTGGAGACATCGGACTCATTCAGCGAGTGCTCGAAAACCTGGTAAGAAACGCGATTCGATTCACGCCCAAAGGTGGCGAAATTGTTTTGAGAATTGCGCAGCGCCCACAATCCGTGGCCGTATCCGTGACCGATTCAGGGCCAGGAATTGCGCAGCAGGATATCCCGCGAATTTTCGACCGATTTTATCGTTCAGAGCAAGGCGAAGAGGCGCGATCCGATTCCTCCGGACTTGGGCTTGCCATTGTCAAGCGCATCCTTGACCTGCACGAAAGCCGGATCACCGTAATCAGTTCGCCGGGTACCGGCACACGGTTTGAATTTGAACTCCCGTTGTACGCGCAGGCGGCCTAGTCGCCGCGATTCGTTAGTCAGGCGTGCTTGCCGACTTCCCAGCCCGTATCCTGCAGGTGTTTTTCGCCGGCCTCGATCGGAAGGTCTTCCAGCACCGAGCCCATCGAATCATTCCAGCGATTCAAGTAGCCGAACAGCGCGACCACTGACGTAATCTCAACAATCTCACCGTGATCCCAGTGCTGTCGCAGGTTCTCCGAGATCTCCTCGTCAACCTCATTAGGCACCATGGCCGCTGCCCGCGCGAACGATAAAGCGGCTTTCTCGGCGTCGTTAAAGTGTTGGCTATTCTCAAAAATCCAAACGTCGTTGAGGCGTTCTTCGGTTGAGCCGAAACGTTCCGAGCCGAGAATCGTATGTGCCTGGCAGTAGCGACACCCTGAAACATAGCTGGTCATGTAGCCGATCAGTCGTTTGAATTCGGGTGTGACCCCGGCATCGCATTTCATTACGGCGATATTCAGATTGGTGAAGGCACGGGCAACTTCTGGTCGCCGCGCCATGGTCCGGACGCTGTTTGGTATTACACCGAGCGGCCCTTTGAAAAATTGTACGAACTCCAGTAAATCGGGATCAAAATCTTCATCGTCGAGGGGTGGAACCAGTGCCATGTAGTACTCCAATTTATATCAGTCATTGTTAGTTTTTGTGACAGGCTGAGCGAATTGCTAAAGGAGCAGCCTATCCGGACGGCGCGCTATTATAGTGATGGTCGTCGCGTATAGGAAAGGTGCGGGACGAAATTAGTAATTGCGGACGTGCTTGCGGTATGAAAATTCAAGTGGTACCAGGGACCGTTTCGCTATGCGATATGCCAAGAACGAATTCCGCCAGGTATTCGGTCTTGTCGGGCTATTCGAATAGCGAATTGAGTTAAAACCCGGGTCCAATCCGATACAATCACGGCCAGAAGTGACCAAATGGTAGACGCTTGTCGAGCTGAGGAAGAAAAGCAATGTTGAAAATTCTTAAAATGGTCGCGATTTTCGCGATTATTCCTGGATCTAACGGACTCGTATTGGCGCAGGATGAGAAGAACCCGATGACATTTTTCATCACAAGCGTCGGTAGCGGGAAAGGCGGCAATCTTGGCGGTATCGAGGGGGCTGACGCGCATTGCCAGTCGCTGGCCGATGCGGTTGGCGCCGGCGCTGGCAATCGCACCTGGCGTGCGTACCTGAGCACGTCGGATATAGATGCCAGGGATCGAATTGGCGATGGACCATGGCATAACGTCAAGGGTGAACTCATTGCGACAGATGTCGAGGATCTGCATACAGGCAACGACAACATTACGCAGGAAAACTCCTACAACGAATCCGGTGGCAGGATTCCCGGAATCGCACAGGGTGACGCCGCTACGCACGACATGCTGACGGGCAGTAAACCCGATGGTACGCTCGCACTGGTAACAGAGGGTCTGGGTGGTATTCCTGCCCACAAGACGGGTGAACCTGCTACTTGCGGTGACTGGAACGGTGGTGACGCCCGCGCCAGGGTAGGGCACTTCGATAGCCAGGGTGGTGAGCCAGGAACGGTCTGGAACTCTGCACATTATTCGTTCGGCTGTACCCAGGAAGAAATTGAAAAAAATGCAAGCGTTGGTCTTTTTTACTGCTTTGCCAGCGACTGATCTTTCGCTTGAGTACGATTACGTCACATGATTGACGTGCAGGTGAACACCTAAGGGGTAACACCAATGCTTCGATTGATTGCACTCGCGATGCTGGCTTCGATCTCATCTCTATCGTCGGCACACCACTCCATTTCTTCACTTTATGACTACACCAACGTCAGGCAGCTGGAAGGCACCCTGACGTCGGTCCGCTGGGTCAATCCTCATGTTCAGTTGAAGATTGAAACCGTTAACGAGAATGGCGAAACCGAGATTTGGCAATTGGAGGCCAGTGCGGTCAATCTGCTGAGAAGGCTGGGACTGAATCCGGAGGTCATGAAAGAGGGCGACCACGTCATCGCGACCGGTCCGGTCTCAAGACGCGGGCAAAAAAACATGGTCGCCTCGACGATTACGCTGGCCGATGGCAAGACGGTGGCATTGTTTCCGGGATCGGCCGCACGTGCCGGACTTATCGACTCAATTCCGACAGCCGATGGTTCCACGCAGCGAAATGCAGATGAAATCGCTGCCGACAAAGAGGCGGCCCATGGAATCTTTCGTGTCTGGACGCCGCGCAAGAAGCCTACGCTCGATGAGGGATTGGGAATCGCGAAGTGGCCACTGACGGAATCAGCCAAAGCGCAGGTGGCCAATTACAATCCGCTTCGAGATGACCCGGCACTTCGCTGCGTACCGGCGGGCATGCCGATCATCATGGACAACCCCTATCCGATGCAATTTCTCGAGGATGGCGACGACATTGTTATGCATCTCGAACTATCGGATGGCAAACGCCGGATACATATGAATACGCAGGCGACTATGGATGACGTCGAGCCGTCTCCGCTTGGCTATTCTGTGGGCCGCTGGGAAGGCAAAGAACTTGTCATCGAAACCAGCCAGATAAATTACCCGTATTTCGATGATCTCGGTACGCCGCAAAGCGGCAATCTGGAACTGGTTGAACGTTATACATTGAGTGAAAATGATACGCGTCTCGATTGGGAAGCCGTTGCCATCGACCGGCAAGTGTTTACCGAGCCCGTAATTCTGTCGGGTTACCTGGTCTGGGTGCCCGGCGAAGAGGTCAAGCCATTCGATTGCACGGTGCCTGACGGATTTACCTGGCAGGTGCAGGAAGACTAGTACGCCATCAATGGCACTCGCTCTCAGGCGCCGATAATTTTCGGAAACGCCTCCGCGAAAACCTGCATTTCTTCAGTGGTGCCTAGCGTAATTCGTGCCCAATCGGGTTTTGGATGAAAAGGGCGTGCTGCCTCGAGGTCATGTTCCAGCATGCGCTTTTTGAACTCGGCGTTCGACATGTTCGGGTCGACGAATACGAAATTGCCAGCCGAATCCGTGTAACTCAGTCCCAGGTCGTCGCAAAGGCCGTGCACGATCTTTCTGCCTTCACGCACTCTCGCTCGGCAATAGTCCTGGAATTCGACATCATTAAGACTGGCATTGGCAGCAGCGACGGCGAGTGGGCCCTGGAATTTACACATTTTGTGCTGCGTAATTTTCTGTGCGATATCCGGACGTGCGATGACATAGCCGATGCGCATGCCGGCGAGTCCATGTATTTTTGAGAAAGTCCTGGCGACCACGACGTTTTCACCGCGTTTCACCATGTCCAGCATGGTCAGCTCGTCAAAATTGTCGGTAAACTCAAGATAGGCTTCGTCGATCAGTATCGTTACGTCCTCCGGTGCAGATGTGCAGAAATCACGAAGCCTGTTGGTGTCCACAAGCGTGCCGGTCGGATTATTTGGATTGACAATGTAAACGAGCCCGGTGTTGTTCGTAATTCGTTTTTCCATCGCGTCCAGATCATGGCGCATTTCGCTGTCCAACGGCACGTAGTCAACATCGCCACCGACGGTATCTGCATAAGCTGCCACCATGCCAAAACCAAGATCGGCCGCTACCGTATCTTTTCCGTTGCCGCAAAACGCCAGGCCGGTGGCGCAGAGGACTTCGCTCGAGCCGGCTCCAAGTACGATGTGGTCCGGTGGCACGCCTTCTTTCGCAGCAATCGTCCTGACGAATTCAAGTTGAGCGGAGTACCCGTAGCGATTCGCATTCTGCAGCACCGTGGCGAGCGCCTCGCGCGCTGCAGGTGACGGCCCATAGGGATTTTCATTGCCGGACAGACTGATAAGTTTGCTGGCACCCGGCTCGGTGTCCGCATAGCCGGGGCGCGTTGCAGCACCGGCCAAAGCTAAGCCCAGTGCGGCGCCGCCGCTGATTTTGAATAAGTCGCGCCTGTTCATGAAGATATTCATCCGCTTTTTCTCCCGGCATCGGCCTGAAAGATGCTTGTCGATAATCTGGTGTGTCGAATACAGTTCTTCTAGTCGCTGCTGGTTTCACCGATTTTCTTGCGAATGCCAAGCGTTGAAAAAACAATGGCAAGAATCCAGAGCAGCGGTCCGAGACCGCCGGGCACCATCGGTGCGTAACCGGGCAGCAGTACATAGATGATAAAGCCCAGGTCTGCTGCGCTGACTACGACCAGGTTTAACCAGTAGCCCAGTCGACTGTTTTTCCAGTTGTAGGCAATCGCAACAGCAATGGCGAATAGCGCAAAAAACAGCAGGCTAAACGCATCCTGATAAATCCTGCCTTGCAGCATGCCAGGTTCGAGCGTATCGCCCAGCAGGTAAACCATACGAGCGGCTTGAATGTGGAGGATGCCCCACAACACGTAGCTTATCGCTCCGAGTTTCGCGAAAATATTCATAGACGATCTCCCCCGATTGGGCGCGCCTGAGGTCAGGAGACCGTCAGACAGACTACCGCTCTCTGAACACAGAATAACAGTCCACCAGCCGCTTTTCCTCCGGCCGCCTTGTCGCCGGGTGAGCAGATTCCTCGCCGGAATAATCTGTCGCTTATTTACCAGTCAAGTCGCAGCGTGCCCGATACATGATTGTGCAAATTGTCGGGGATGCCGAGATTCTCCGCCCGCGCCTGCCAATCGGAGAATGCGGCAACCGTTTTTTCAATAACCTGCCGTTCACGACCGCGTGGCAGCCCTGCATATTCGGCCAGGTGCTTAATATCTCCAGTCGTAAATCCTGTCGTTTTGCCATTGATGCTCATTTGGTGATAACGGGTGAAATCGCTGCCTTCCGCATGGCAAAGGTCGTATGCAGGGGACAGATTCCAGTTTCCCTGCCTGTCCATGACGAAAGCAAAGTTTTTGACGTGATCGTCCTGGTTGCAGCCCACGATATTGAACACCGTACGGCGGAACTGTTCTTCGATTGCCGCCATCGGCAGACCGAGTCGTTTCATGGTCAAGAATAGTTGTTCGTAAGAATAGTATCCGCTCTCCCAATAGTCGAAATGCGCTATCGCGCCCAGCGTCTGTACGAATTTCTTACCGCCTTCAGCGTCGCGATCAAATCGTCGTGTGATGAAATGATTGCGGCCGTTCTCGGAAAGCAGCCGACACTCCATCATCTCGATGCCACACTCCCGGGCCACCTGGTAATAGCTGTATTCAAGCAATCCGTAACCTGCTGGATCAGCGACCCCCCAGTCGCCACTGAACTCCACGCCGTCGAACTTGATCAGCCAGTGCTCGAAGTCAGCCGGCAATTCTGCTTGGCCTGAGCGAACCTCAAGTGTTTCAGGATTAAAGGCAATGACGGCTTTGGCTCGCGCCCCACCGGCCGACGTGCCAACGCTCAGGATATCGAGCAACCCTTGTTCGCTGCTGGCTTCTGCCAGGCTGGTCTTGATGGCGTCTTTACTGGCGAACGCGAGTGCCGCCAGTTCGACGAGTTCGTTTATTTCGAGCCGCTTGTCTGTTGATTCCATATCGCTGGTCGACGGTTCGTATTCCAGTGCTCCCATGCCGCGCACGCCCGTGTAACAAAGCCGATCAACGGCATTGAAGGAGTCGGCTGTACGTCCGGTCCGGGCCAGCCACACATCTATGAGCTTGTTACCGTACTTGTCGGGAATGCTGTCGGAGAGGAGTCCGGGAAGCCCGTAAAAACTCCTCGGATGCAGGTCGGTGAACTGATAAATGTGGCGCGACTTCAAGGGCATGACGAGTGGTGCGAGTTCGATGCCAAGATCGACGAATTCGGGATCGTATTCGAACCTCGCGAAGCGCTCCCGTGCGGTCATGGAGACGTAGCCGATCGTTGTGCCCCAAAGGCGAACCGTCGCCGTGGTCACGTCGATTCATCTCCCCAGACTTTCCCAGGTTTCCTGCTGTGTCGTCGACGTCGCCGATTCGTGTCCAGAACATCGGCCATCGGTGACCTGAAATTCTCGGGCAACAGCGCATCGATGGATTGCGTCATATTCAATGCTTTGAGAACTTTGATCCAGGACTCCATGTGGCCGTCCTGCCCAGCTTCCAGTCGCCGCAGGGTCGCGACACCGATGCCGGCCATCGAGGCGAGCTGGTCCTGGGTGAATCGCTGCTGCTTCCTGACCCGGGCCAGGCGTTTGCCGAGTTCGCTGAGAATCTCGGATTCGGGGCTTAATTCATCGATTTTCATATAATCAAATGTGATTGATAAAT
>JBPCYD010000177.1:0-5074 GCA_051007895.1 Woeseiaceae bacterium | reverse complement strand
TTGTCAACAAGATCCAGGTTGTAGTGCGCGTGCAGGTCGATCATTCCCGACAGTATCGTGTCGGTTTCCGCCAGATCGATAACATTGGCAGCGCTCATGACCTGTTGGCCAAGATCGGCATCAACATCTGCTATCTTTCCGTCTTGTATGACGATGCCCGTATTCGGTCGACGTTCATCACTGACACTATCGAACAACCAGCCACCGCGAATGACGAGCTGCCCTTCCTGCCCCTCGGACCATTGCGCAGTCACCATTTGTGGTGTGAGCAGGAACAGAATCGTTTTGCCAATCACAGTCAGGAATTTATTCATGGTGTCAATTCGCAGCGGTTGTCATCGCAAAGCGTACCTGTGTTATCGAATCCTGGCGAAATACTAGTGTGACTGTGGTTCAGCGCAATAACTTACCTGGCGAGACGCGGAGCACTTACGCTGACGCCAAACATTATGCCCAGGTCTGAATACCAATGACGCCGAACCACACCAGGTAGAGCGCGACGATCAGGTGCGTACCGGAACAAATTGAGCAGTACCAATAGTTGAGCCGATTCATTTCCGCACCGCGATGCTTCACCGCCGCCTGCACGCCAAGCACGGCAAAGAGCAGAAAAGCGATCGTTGCCAGCATGACGCCGATGGACGTTGGTGTCGGTGCACCCAGCATCTGGAATGTATTGGTCGTACTACTCATGCCTGCAGCAAACAACAACACGAATCCGACGACTGATACCCCGGCCAACAGCGGCCATACCCGTACGCGCATGCTCGGACCAGCGGGTATTTTACCGCGCAGCTTGCGCACACCCCAGATAAGGAAAAAAAGGAAAGAACTTGCGATGACCAGCCCCCACAACGCAGCGATTGCCAGCTGACCATAGACGATAACGGCCGATACCGGCTGCATTACCCGGGATCCGACGTGCACTACTGCGCCGGCAAGCGGATCCTCTGCGCGCGCCAGCACGACCATTCCGGACTCAGGTGATCGATACAATCCGTTGCCCGCATGCAGGTACTGTTCAATCTCGCCGCCCAGTAATGGCTTGCGTTGTAGCTCGTCATCGTCGAACCACAATCGTTCCACGCCTAACATACGCTCCAGGAACTGGCCGATCTGCTGCCTTGGATTAATGGGCTGGTAGAAGCCGGCAATTTCACGTGCCGCGTTATCTAAGGCTACGGCCGCCGGCACATCCGGCTTGGGGAGATCGCGAGTCTGGAAATTGCGAATCAGCTCACTGATGTCGCCGAACGCCGCGCCTGAGTCAGCATTAATCATGAATGCATAGCCCACTTCTGCCTCGGGCAGGTAGGCCATCTCGGTTAGTCCACCACTGACGCCGCCATTATGCCCGCGGTAAACCCAATTCTCGTGCGTCGAGGTGTAGTTATTCAGCCCGTAACCGGCTTCGAGTCCTGAATTTCCAGCATTGTTCGTCTCGGCGCGCTCCATGCGCTCGATCGACAGAGGATCGACGTACTGCACGCCATTGACGGTGCCGCGGCCCAGAAACAACTGCAGTAAGCTCGCCATGTCATTTGGCGACGCATTGATTGCCCCGGACGGCCGCATAACGATGTGCCAATAATCCTCTGCGATACCATTCGAATAGAGCGTCGCTCCGTTTTGCATTACACCCTCGCTCAAACGAAAAGACGCTGTGTTCATCTGCAGCGGTGCGAAGAAGTTTTCAGCGACGTAACGCTCGAAGTCCTGCCCAGTGATTTTTTCGATGATGTAGGCGGCAACCGGCGGCCCGGCATTGCAGTAAGACGTTCTCGTGCCTGGCTGCCATCGGGAGACCCGCGAATGCGGATGGTAGTCGAGCCCTTCCTTCAACGTTGCCGGCGCAGGATCGTTGTGTGCGTACTCGGGCAGGTGAATGTCGTCCCAGCCTGTGGTGTGCTCGAGAAGATGAACGACGCGAATCGGGGCCGTGTCCTGCCAAGGGTTTTCGAACTCGATCTCGGGGACGAGATCGGCAACTTTGTCGTCGAGCGACAGTCGACCTTCCTCGACCAGTTGCAGCACCGACAACGCAACGAACATTTTCGATGTGGAGCCGATTCTGTATATCGTGTCGGCATCCGCGTTCCTGTCCGTCGCAATATCTGCCTTGCCAAGAGAGCCAACCCAGCTCGGACCCGTCGAGTCGACCAGCGTCATTCCCACGGCCGGCACATCATGCTCCTCCAGGGTGTCACTGATGGCCTCGAGCAGCTCGTCGACGGTCGATGGAATGATTTGCTCCTCGTCGTCCTGCGCCAACGCGACACTGGAAACGAGCACGACCGTCGCGAGAACGGAAACGATCTTCCCCGAAACTGCGGTTCTTGTATTCATTGCTGCATAACCTCGATTCCGGCTGTGGCCGTTTCCGATTTAATAGCCCGGCACAGCACATTTGGCTGTGAAAGGGGCGAAAACTGGAGGGACAGTCTACCCAATCGATCCCGAAGCCAGGAAATGGGGGCTTTTAGACTGTCCCCGTGGTCCTGTCTTAGGTAACTTGCCCTGCATCGTGCTTGAGTCGCATGACCCTGGCGCGACTCACATGCAACAGGTCGCTAATTTTTAGCACGAATGAGTTTTCGTACTTATCGAGCTCACCATCAGCGAAAGCAACCTGCCAGAGCAATGACACGATACGGGCTTTCTCGCGTTCATCGAGATTATCATGCAGGAGCTTGGTGAATTCGTATGCAGAAACCGCGTCTTTGGATCTCTCATGCGCTGCGACAATCAAATCGGCGGTATCTTCCGCATTCAGTTCGAAGTGTTCACTGGTTAACTCGAGAATGTGATCAAACTCATTTTCGTCAAACGTATGATCGGCACGTGCGACATCGACCATCAAAACAGCAGTCGCGAGTCGCAGCGCATGTTCACGGACTTCTGTGCTTTCCTGGTCTGACCGCGGCGCTGAAATTCCGCTGACAACTCTATCGACGAATCTTTTGATCATGCTGTTATATGCCTTACTGAACGCCAGGACCTATGATATGACATTGGGTCCAGTGCAAAAATTCCACGTTTCGTATGGGGGGATTTACTCCGATCCCGGATTTTGCTCCTGAGCGGCGGGCTCATTGCGAAGAACAGAGAGGAATTGGTCGCCGTAGCGATTTAGCTTTGTTTGGCCGACACCACTGATTCCCAGCATCTCCGCGGCTGACTGCGGTCGATACGCAAGCATTTCGTGCAAAGTCTTGTCGTGGAAAATCACGTACGCGGGCACGTTGTGCTCACTCGCCAGCGTCTGCCGGCATTCGCGTAGCGCTTTCCATAAACTGCCATCTTCGTCGGCAATAACTCGATGCACAGCCGCTTTCTTTGGCGCTGCCGCTGTCCGTTTCGGGTCTTCCCGGAATTGCACCGGCGTCTCTCCGCGCAGGACACCACGACTGGTTTCTGTCAGGACCAGCGCACCGAAACGCGCCGCATCAGCCCGCAAGTGGCCGGCAACGATCAGCTGGCGTGCGACAGAGCGCCAGGTAGCCGATGCCAGGTCTTTCCCGATGCCGAAAACACTGAGCTGGTCGTGCCCGTGCTGCAGAACCTTGTCTGTCTCTTTCCCGAGCATCACATCGACAAGGTGTGCAGCACCGAAGCGCTGTTCGGTTCTATAGACCGCCGACAGAAATTTTTGGGCCGCTTCTGCCCCGTCCCAGGTGTCTGCCGGCGTCAGGCATCCATCACAGTTGCCGCAATCCTTATCTTGTGAATCGCCGAAATACGCGAGTAGCGGCCGACGTCTGCAGCCGGCCACTTCGCACCATCCCAGCAGCGCATCGATCTTGACGCCTTCGTAGCGCTTGTACTCCTCGTTTGCCTGGGATTCTTCGAGCATTTGTCGCAGGCGCACGACGTCCTGTAGCCCGAAGACCATCCAGGCATCAGCAGCGTCACCGTCCCTGCCGGCCCTGCCGGTTTCCTGGTAATAGGATTCAATGCTCTTGGGCAAATCGAGATGGGCAACGAAACGCACATCTGGCTTGTCGATGCCCATGCCGAAGGCGATTGTCGCGACAATCACCAGGCCGTCCTCAGCGAGAAAGCGGCGCTGGTTTTCCGCTCGCACATCGGCGGCGAGCCCGGCATGGTACGGCAATGCCTCGACGCCCTGGCCGCACAACCAGCTGGCGATGCGCTCTGTCTTCTTGCGTGACAGGCAATAGATGATTCCCGCGTCACCGCGGTGCGTTTTGAGAAACTTTAACAGCTGCCCACGTGCGTCAGTTTTTACCTGCACCGAATAGCTGATGTTCGGTCGGTCAAACGGCGCAACGAAGATTTTGGGTTCGTGAAGCTCGAGTCGGGCTACTATTTCCTCCCGCGTCTTGTCCGTTGCGGTCGCCGTTACCGCCATGCGCGGGACGCCGGGGAAC
The DNA here is from genome assembly GCA_051007895.1 of Woeseiaceae bacterium. GTDB lineage: Bacteria > Pseudomonadota > Gammaproteobacteria > Steroidobacterales > Woeseiaceae > SZUA-117. The sequence goes on along the minus strand of JBPCYD010000177.1, from coordinate 683 downwards.
AATGCGGCAAGATCACCCAACCCCAGGTAATCCTGGCGAAAATCATGGCCCCACTGCGACACACAGTGAGCCTCATCAATAGCGATGATTGATAAGGGTATGTCGCGTAGCAAAGACCGGGTATGCCCGGTAACCAGTCGCTCCGGTGCGACATACAAGAGCTGCAAACTGCCCTGACGAAGCTTGGACATCACCTCCCGTCTCTCTTCGGGTGACTGACTGGAATTCAGAAATGCCGCATCGATGCCCTGCTCACGCAGCGCCGTAACCTGATCCTGCATCAGGGCAATCAGTGGCGAAACGACGAGACCCGTTCCCTCCCGCAGCATGGCCGGAATCTGGTAACACAACGACTTGCCACCGCCCGTTGGCATGATCACGAGAGAGTCACGCCGCTGCAGCGCGGCTTCGATTATCGACTGTTGTTGTCCGCGGAACTCTGGATAGCCGAAGACATCTTCAAGAACTTTCTGTGGGGAAAGACTCATGACTCTAGGTTTTTGACTTGAGATACCAATGCACGCGAAATCGTTGATACGTCTCAAGCAATGTGTCATCCATCCTTCGTTGTGTCTCCCGCTGATTCTACACCAGGGAAATGAATGTCAGGTTTAACCTCAAAACGTGTTTCCGAAACAGTAAACTGACATTTTTTCGCAGGTTTGTCGTTGTAGTGCACTGAT
>JBPCYD010000176.1:0-3344 GCA_051007895.1 Woeseiaceae bacterium | reverse complement strand
CTTTCCAGCGTCGCTTCGAGCAGTGTTTCAAACTCGCTTTTGCTTTGCGGAGAAAGAGACAGTTGCTCGAGATTGATTGGCAGGCCAACGCGTGCGAAGAATCGTGCGACTTTTTCCGCATCTTCTGACTGCTCCATTGCCAATTGTGCCATCGTACCCATGGCAACCATTTCTCCATGCAGGTAGTTTTGATTGACCACGTCAACTTCCGTGTAAGCCACTGCCATCGCGTGTGCAAGCGCAAGTCCACCACTCTCAAAGCCTACTCCGCTTAGCAGGGTATTGGCCTCCACCACCTTTTCCACCGCCTCATTGTTTTCGTTGGTGAGTACAGCCGCTGCCGCGGCCTCACCATTTTCAAACAATGCGTGCGCGCAGATCTCGCCCATTGCGCAAGACGCGAGCGTTGGTCGCGCACCCACCATATTTCGGGCCGCGGGATTCGCAAGACACACTCTGGCTTCGTACCAGGTCGCCATTGCATCGCCTATTCCCGCCACCAGGTAGCGTTCACTGGCATTGGCAACGACGTCAGTATCGACGATGACCATTTCGGGGCTGCGTGGAAAAAACTCCACGTAGTCCTTAACGCCATCCTCGGTATAAAGAAGCGACAGTGCCGAGCACGGTGCGTCGGTTGACGCGAGTGTCGGCACAACGATGCCGGGAACCCCCAGGCGATGCGCAATGGCTTTTCCTGCATCCGCTACTTTGCCGCCGCCCACGGCAATCAAACAGTCGAGCTTCTGATCCGCCAGGTTCGCAACCTGGTTTTCTATTTCGATCAGAGAACACTCGCCACTAAACTCGGCATTCACACTTTCGATGGATTCCGCCTTCAGGCTTTGAGCAATTTGTGCACCTTGCGCACCGAGTCCGCGCTTGGACGCAAGAATTCCAGCGCGCGTGACATCCATCAACGAACTAATGTATCGGCCGGTACGATCAATGACGCCGGGTCCCTGAATGTAGCGCTGCGGCGCGGCAAGTACGCGCGGCGGCGTTTCATCGCCTCGCACGAAGACGGTTTTCGGGTCGAAGAGTTTTCTTGTCATGCGTCTTCTCGAATTGCATTGGCGCGCTGAAATGCGGGTCGCGCCATCAGTCGATCAAGGTACTGCGAAACCTGCGGCGTGTATTGATCGTCCAACTCCAGGTCTCGACCCAGGTACAGAGCATAGCCAATCGCAATATCGGCGATCGTGAATTTGTCGCCGACCAAAAACTCGCGATCTTTGATGTGTGCGTCCAGTCGTCGCAGCCTAGCGATAAACCATTTGGAGTAGTCCTCGACGACCTGCGGTTGGCGGCGTTCTTCCGGCTCAAGTTGCGTGTAGCGAAAAACCAGTGTCTGCGGAAACGTCAATGTCGCATCACTGTGATAAAGCCAGTTGAGAAAATCACCGTATTCAGGATGATCGACAGGCACTGCAAAGTCATGCTGTTCAAATCGTTCAACCAGGTAATGACAAATACCGGTCGACTCCGTCATTTCGGTCTCGCCGTCGGTGAAAAATGGCACCGTTCCGAGTACGTTTCGGCCAAGGTATTCTTTCTTGTAAACCCGTGGCGGAAACGGCAACACCTCGATGTCGTACGCGATGCCCATCTCCTCCATCGCCCATAACGGTCGCAATGATCTGGCGTCCTGACAGTGCCAAATTTTGGGGGTTGTCACATTCACTCCACAGCGTTTGTTGATGGTAGTCTTGCCACTAACGAATCCGAATCCCTTGCAGGACCCGAGTTTGCTCAAAGCTACCATGTCGCGCCAACAGGCAATAAAAGAAGTTTGCGCGCCCGGTCAGCCCTTTGAATTGAAACCCACCCAAATTCACGGCAAGACCTGTCGTGTTTTCGTGAATGCGCCGCTGACCGTTCACGACCTCATTGCCGAGAACCGCAGTGACCTGGATTTCCTGATTTACGAGGACGAGCGGCTCAGCTATGACGAAGTCTATCGTCGTGCGGGCGCGCTTGCAGCCGCGATGGTGCAGGACTACGGCATTCAACATGGCGATCGTGTCGCGCTTGCTATGCGCAATTACCCGGAATGGGTGATCGCGTTTTTTGCAACGACCTCGATCGGCGCGCTCGCAGTTCCAATGAATGCCTGGTGGAACAAGCGTGAGCTTTCACACAGTCTGCAGGACTGCGAACCGACTCTGATCATTGCGGATCAGGAACGACTGGATCAACTCGCTGATTGCGGTCCAGGCGCTGAAGGCCTGCAAGCCATTCGCGTACGCGCAGCTGCGCATGCTGGATTCCCGTCCAACGACTGGAATGCGGTTCTGGCTGCCAAGGCCGGTGCTGATTTTCCGGGCGTTAGTGTCAATCCCGACGACGACGCAATTATTCTCTATACATCGGGTTCGACCGGTCATCCCAAGGGCGTCGTGTCCTCGCATCGCGGCATTATTCACGCACTGATTTCATGGGAGCTTGACTGGGAATTGCGAAGATACATGGGTGTGTATGAATTGGCGGATCCTGATGAGCAAGGTGGCATGCTGCTGACGATTCCGCTGTTTCATGTTTCCGGTTGTCACGCTGCGATGCTGTCGTCCATCCGTACACAGCGAAAAGTTGTCTGCATGCGCAAGTGGGATGTACAGGAAGGCATGCGACTGGTCGAAAAAGAACGCCTGACCGGATTAATGGCAACGCCTGCGATTTCCGGCGACGTCGTCAATGCGTCGGCGAATTCTGATTACGACTTGTCGAGTTTAGTTGTGCTGGGCGGCGGTGGCGCGCCACGTGCGCCGGAGCAGGTTCGGGCCATTGGCGAGCTTTCCGACAGCATCATTCCCGCCACGGGCTGGGGAATGACCGAGACCAATGCCATTGGCGCCGGCATTGCCGCTGACGACTACCTGCAGCGCCCTTCAAGTTCCGGTCAGATTTCCGCTGTCCTTGACGCCCGTATCGTTGACTCGTCGGGCAACGAATGTCCCGTCGGCGAACGCGGTGAACTTCAGATCAAGGGAACAGCAATGTTTCGCGGCTACTGGAATCAACCTGAAGCAACGACTCAGGCTTTTGACGGCGAGTGGTTTCATACCGGCGATGTTGCGCGAATCGATGAGGACGGATTCCTGTTTATCGTCGACCGAATCAAAGACCTGGTCATTCGTGGCGGAGAGAACGTTGGTTGCGGTTTGGTAGAGTTTGAACTCGCCGAACACCCGAATGTTATTGAAGCCTGCGTTTACAGTGTGCCCGATGTTCGGCTCGGCGAAGAGGTCGGCGCCACGATCTATGTTTCGCAAATCCTGGACGAGGAAGACCTGCGCAGGTTTCTTTCCGAGAGTCTCGGAAAATTTGAGATTCCACGCTACTTT
>JBPCYD010000175.1:0-12139 GCA_051007895.1 Woeseiaceae bacterium | reverse complement strand
GTTTTTTTTGTTGGATTGGGAAGGGGGGTGGATCGCGGCGAAAGCTTCTCCCACACAAGAAAAGGTGCGGGGGGGTTGTCTTCACCCGCGATCAGTCACCATTTCTGCACCCCATGATGTAGGAGCGGCTTTAGCCGCGATTATCCGATCCGCGTTTTGCATTCATTCAGAATGAACTGTTCGCCTGCATTGCTCGATTGACATGGTTGCAATGAGACAACCGCAGGCAAATTCAGGAATAGGTTTATAGAAGTCGATATTTCCGCGTCCACCAGCGGCACCGGCTACCGCGATCGACGTACGAATTTCCAGCGCTCCGCCGCCGGCATGTTGCACTATTTGCTCGTCCACGAAGCCCGTCATCTTCTCGAAATCATTGGCGGCCCAGTGAGAGAGAAATTTCTCGTCCCAGGCAGCGTTTATCTTGCCGCTGTCCGGTGTGCATGGCCAGTGTGAGGTGCCGCCGGTGCTGATAAGAGCGATACGCTCCGGCACGTCATCGAATGCTCGTCGCAGCGCGCGCCCGAAATCATAGGCCCGACCCAGTGGCGAAAACGGCGGTGACTGACAATTTATATTGGCGGGTACGACAGGCAATTCGTATGCAGGTGCCAGGTGGTGTAGGGGCACCATGATGCCGTGGTCAAATTTCCACTCCTCTGCATAGGCGACGTCAGCATCGCGCAGAGTCAATTCGATAATGCGACGAGACAAGGCCTTGTTGCCGGGCACGCGCGTCCTGGAGATGCCAAGCCAGTCCGGATCCTCTATCGGACCATCGTAGTGGTCGGCCATGCCGATCGCGTACGCCGGCATGTTGTCCGCAAAGAAATTGGCGAAGTGTTCGGCAGAAATGATGAATAACGCATCGGGCCTGGCTGCTTCAATCGCATTTCGCATGCTTTCGAATGCGAGCATCAATGCCCGGTAATCATGCGGATCTGCGGCGTCAGGCCGGTTGGTAATTCCGGGTGCGTGGCAGCAGACACCGGCGTAAACAAGACTCATCGCACGTTCCCGAAATCGCCGAGTTATGGGTCGGCGATGTTGTCAGGCGTAATGCCTTCGCGGCGCAGGCACTTCCAGGTCGCTTTGCGCGCAAAAATTCGCTCGGCATGATCTCGCCATGCGGGCATGTCCGCTACATGTGGCACGATGTCATCCCGTTGGCTCCAGATCCAGAACACGAGCAGATAGGGGTCAACAACGCTGTAATTGTCACCGAGCGCCCAGGATTTACCTGCCAGTCGCCGCTCGACTTCGAGCAAGGTTTTTCTCAGGTTCGGGATGCCAACTTCGTGTAGTTTGGGAAACAGTGCTGGATCGCTGATCAGGTAGTGCGGCTTGAACAACGGCCGAAACGCGATGTGTACGGTGGCAGTCAGGAAGTTCATCCATTCATGCGCTCGTGCACGAGACAGAGGGTCATTGCGCGGTATTAGGTTCGTGTCAGTCGAATCACCGATGAAACTCAAAATGGCCTGCGCTTCTGTCAGGACCTCGTCGTCGATCAGCAAAGCCGGTATTTTGCCCCAGGGATTCACACGAAGATACTCTTCCGCCTGGTGCTCGCCTTCGCGGATTTTCACGATATCGACAGTGTAGGTAAGCCCGGATTCTTCCAGCGCGATATGACACGCAAGCGAGCATGCCCTCGGGCTGGCAAAGAGTTTCAGGTTTGGCAATGAAGTTCCCCGATTGGCTGGTCCACAATTTGCCATGAGGCCGGTTTCGGGTTCAACCCAAAACGCTCAAATCGATAGCAGCGATATCGCCAGACGCAACGCAGCACCCTGAGCACTTGAATACGACTGTCACTTGGCTTTTACTCTGGATTCGATTTCGTATCAACACGGCTTGCCGAAGGTGGAGAAAAAATGTCAAAGCGTAAAATAGGTAACGGACTGTTAGTGACGGTTATGCTGTTCGCAGTTTGCGGCACCAATGCCGCTGAGTTCGATAAGGGCGAAGATGGTGGCATCCTCATTCCGCCGAATGCCGAGATGCTCCTGTATTCCGGATCGATCAACTTTGCGATGCCGGAAGGCTGTGGTCGTCAGGATATTGGCAAAGCCGAATGTCCGGCGGGTGACATGGAGGCGCAGGGAACCGCGATCCTGGAAGGATTCAAGGCACGGCTGGAAGGTCGCGGATGGAGCATGGAGAACGTCGTTCGCGCCAATGTCTACGGCGTCGCTGGCGAAGATGGCAATCTCGATTTTGCCGGATTCAACAAAGCGTTTGCCAAATTTTTCAGCCGGGAAGACGGCGGCTGGTATCCGGCTCGAACATTCGTGGAAGTCGCGGCACTGTTTCGTCCGGAGCTGCTGGTCGAGGTAGAAATACTGGCGATGAAAGTCGCCGACTAGGCGCGAGCGGCGACTATTCTGCTTGGCGTGGATGGGGCGGGGGCAAAATGAGAGTGTGCATCATGCTCCTCGCTTTCCTCGTGCTGCCCGGGCAAATATTCGCCGCCGAGGATCCGGAGGCCGAGTTTCACATGGCCCGGCTCGTTTTTGCGAGCAACCAGGGCGAGCGAGCATGGCGGCCCTGGTGGGCGATTGACTATCCCGAAGCCGAGTTTCACCTTACCCGCGGACTCAGTCGCCTGACTAATCTGGACGTCGCCGACGACAGTCGTCATTTGCGGCTGACCGATAGCGAAATTTTCGATTACCCATGGCTTTTTGCCCAGCAGCCGGGTCGCTGGCTTCTGCAGGCGGACGAGGTCGCACGACTCAGCGAGTACATTGCACGTGGCGGTTTCCTGGTGGTCGACGATTTTCACGGTCAATTCGATTGGCAGGTCATGAGCAAAGCGCTGGGCCGCGCGTTTCCGGATTGGCCGATTGTGCGCTTGCCGGAGGATCACGACTTGATGTCGGTCCTGTACGATCTTGATCAAAACACGCAGATACCGGGCAGGCGCCACCTGTACAGGGCCGATAACGGCGAGATCAAGGCGCAACTCTATGGTCCCGCCGAGTGGCACGGAATTTATGACGGCAGCGGACGACTGGTGGTGGCGATCAATTTCAACATGGACATGGGAGATGCCTGGGAACACGCGGATGATCCGGTATACCCGGTACCCATGACGTCACTCGCGTACCGGTTTGCAGTCAACTATGTCATCTATGCAATGACCCACTGATTCGCGACTGAAATTCACCACTGCGATCCGTCGACTGATGAATTCAGCAACCGGCTTAAGAGCGCATAATGCGGTTGCAGCCGACGTGCTACCCGGTTGACCGTCAGGTGTCCAATCTAGGATGGATTGAGCATCGCGCCGTCCGTGTCCCGCGGCTTATCAATATCGTCGCGACGAAGCACTTCGTACGCGGCGCGACCCTGCAGGATGTCGACGGCGGCGTGGAAGATGATGGACAGCCACAGGGATCCGCTGAGCAGATAAAGGCCGGCAAACACGGCACCGACCAGGGTGACCTTGGGCAGGTTGGCTGCGCCCTGGTAAGCGTGAGCAATGCCGAAGCCGAGCACGCTGATTAACGCGGCAAACCAAACGGGCATGAAATGACTGAAATACCAGATCATGAAGCCGCGCCACAACGTCTCTTCAACAATTCCTGCAGTCAACGACAGCCCGTAGAAGCGCGCGAGCTCGTTACCATTCCGCGGAATGATGACCTCCAGCGTGCCGAGCTGGCCACGAAAGTTACTAATATCTTCATTGGGTGCCGACTGGATCTGGCGAATTTGCATGACGAGCAAGACTATGCCCAGGGCCACAGCGACGACGCCAATCAAAAAGGACAGATTCACAGTCAGATCGAAACCCAGCGTCGGCAGGCTCCTGTCCTGATACAGCCATGCGCCAACCGTCAGTGCAAATAAAACCCACTGGCCGGTAATCGTCATTTGGTACAGTTTGCTGCGGTCGACTGCTTCGCCTGCCGCAATACGGGCGAGCAAACGCTGGAAGCTAAAGTAGCCCACGATGGGGTGGATGACGGCGAGGACGACAAGCAGCAGGTGATCGATGATAGTCATGTTTGTTTCCGAACATATGAATATTTATAATAACGTAAATAAAGTTTATTCACGTTTTTGTGAATAGTCAAGCTGATATTTTTATCGTTTACAAACAAAGGCTTATGTGAATGGAAACCTATGTCGTCAAGCGCCTTGAACAGGCAAAGCTACTTTCCGATCCATTCAAATTAAAGCTTATGGAGCGTTTTGCGGGTAAACCGTCGACGACCAAGCAAGTGGCCGACCGTATGGGTGAAAAGGCGCCTCGACTTTACCGACATGTGGATGCCCTGGTTGAGGAGGGCCTCCTTGAGCTGGTGGAGGAAAAGCCCAAGCGAGGCACGATCGAACGTTACTACACGACCGTTGCAGCTCGCTTCGAGGTTGATCCGGACCTGTTTTCTCCATCTACGGGGGACGACAACGAAATGGCCGAAATGCTGCGTACATTGTTCCGTGACACCGAGTCGGATCTCATCCAATTCTTTGCCGGGCAGGTCGATGATGCGTCCGATCCGAACGAACTGCCGCTGGTGATGAAAGTGGCCATTCGTGGTTCGCGCGACGAAATTGCGGGTCTCAGGGCCAAGCTCGAAGCGTGGCTGGCGGAGTGCGAAACGCTCGCGACCGATGAGGATTTTTCAGAGGACAGTGTCTCCTACAATGGACTGCTTGCTTTCTACCCCAGCGACACGGGAAAGTAGCTACTTCTGTCGTTGAATTTGAGTTATGACTAACTGGTATTGCGAACAAGCGTGCACTGGCGGCGAATCCGATTGAATTTATCCATACTTACAATGGTCTGTAATATAGCTCGACCCAATAAGGAAGCTCTCGAATATGCGTAGGCCCGCCAGGTTGGCAAGGATTGCATGTGCGTTGTCAGTCGTGACTGCGGGTGTCTGGGCGCAGGTCGTCGATGATGAACCGGCACAAGCGGCCAGGATCGTCCGCGAAGCACCTGGGGAGTTTCAATTTGTGCGCCTCGCTTATTCATCCAACAATTATGGCCGCCGTGGCTACGGACGCCGGCAGATGTGGATGACCGACTATCCGGATGCCGAGTATCATTTTTCGCGTGGAGTCGGTCGTCTGACTCGAGTTTCTGTCGCAGAAAAACCCCGAGTGCTCGTTCCGATGGACGAAGAAATCTTCGACTACCCATGGATCTACGCCGTCGAGGTCGGCTATTGGCACCTGAACGACCAGGAAGCGAGTCATATGCGGGATTATCTGCTGCGCGGCGGCTTCCTGATGGTTGACGATTTTCACGGCACCTACGAATGGGCAGCATTCTTAGCCTCCATGGAGCGCATTTTCCCGGATCGCCCGATAATTGATATTCCGGAAAACGACCCGGCTTTTCATGTTATTTATGATCTGGACCAACGCATTCAGATTCCGTCCAGACAGTTCATATTTTCAGGTCGAACATACGAGAATGGCGGCGTCACGCCGCACTGGCGAGGGATTTACGACGATGAAGGGCGCCTGATGGTTGCCATCAATCACAACATGGATATCGGCGATGCCTGGGAACACGCAGACTGGCCGGATTATCCCGAGAACATGACCGCGCTCGCCTACCGTTTTGGCATTAACTACTTGATCTACGCGATGACTCACTGATGAGGTCCTTCATTGTTTGAGTTCCTGTTCAAGTATTCCCGTGAAGATTATGCTCGCAGCGAATTGGTTTTCGCAGGAGACTGGCCGCCATGGCTCATTTACGGTCTCATCGTCCTGTTCGTCGTGGCAGCGGTCGCCGGCTTGTATCGGCATCGTGGCAACTCGTCTCCCGCGCAACTGGTGACGATCGGGTTTTTGCAGGTGCTCATGATGCTGCTGGTTATCATCATGCTGCTGCAGCCCACCTTGACCACCGAAAGACTCAGGGACGGTGAAAATTCCGTAGCGCTGGTGCTCGACAATTCGGAAAGCATGGCGCAAGGTGCTGCCGAGTCCAGGTTTGCAATGGCGAGAAGAAACCTGGCAGCGGCTGTCGAAACGGAGGACGCGCCGAATCTCACGCTGCGTCATTACGAACTCGGGGAAAGCTCGATTGCAGTCGAGTCTTACCTCGATACCGTGCCGACATCGTCCGCCACGTCCATTGCCGATTCGCTTTTACGGATTCTTGACGAAGCGCGCTTCAGTCCATTGGCCGCGGTCGTGCTGAGTTCCGACGGTGCCGATACAAGCGGCGGTTTGACGGCTGACGAGCTCGACGAAATTGCGGCTTTCGGTGTGCCGGTGCATACCATTGGCGTCGGCCGCAGCGCGATGCCCGAAGATATCGAATTGTCGGATGTCACCGTGCCCGACAGGGCGCTGCCCGGTGCAACCCTCTCGGCCCGCGTTACCGTACAGCACGATGCGCCGTCCTCGACACGCATAAAAGTGTATGACGGAGATGACCTGTTGCAGTTGGTGCCGCTCGAACTGGCCGCCGATGTGGGCTCGACGACGGCCTGGATTGATGTCGAGCTTGGGGCAGCAGGGCCGCATGAACTCAGGTTCAGTGTTGACGGCAACGCAGGAGAACCGGAGCTGCGCAACAATACCCGAGCGACCCTTGTCGACGTCGCGAACCAGGAGTATCGCATCCTGTATTTCGAGGGTGAGCCACGCTGGGAGTACAAGTTCCTGCGCAGAGCGGTCGGCAGCGACGAGGACCTGGGCATTGCAACATTGTTACGGGTCAGTCCCAACAAATTTTACCGGCAGGGAATCGATTCAGCAGAGCAATTGCAGGATGGATTTCCGGCGACGCGTGACGAATTGTTTACCTACGACGCATTGATCGTGGGCAGCGTCGAGGCAGCCTCACTATCCGAAGAGCAGCAAATAATGATTCGCGATTTCGTCAGCGAGCGGGGCGGCAGCCTGCTGATGCTTGCCGGCCCGAGCGGGCTCGGTAACGGCGGCTGGGGCCAGTCCGCGATTGCCGATGTGCTGCCGGCGCGCCTGCCTGCGACAACGACAGACTCCTTTCATCGAAAGAAGGCGACTGTGACACTGACGCCGCAGGGAGCAGACAATCAGATGTTGCGCTTCGCGGCGGCGGCCGACGAAAATCGCGACGCCTGGCGTGAGCTGCCACAAGTTGCTGACTATCAGTTGACCGGCAGCCTGAAACCCGCAGCGGTCACATTGGTCAACGCGGAAACGGATGTTGGGCAGATACCGTTGCTAATTACCCAGCCGTTCGGTCGGGGACATACCTATATCCTGGCAACCGGCGGAACCTGGCGGTGGCAAATGAGCCTGCCTGTCGACGATCTGAAGCATGAAACATTCTGGCGGCAGATGCTGCGCGGCCTCGTGGCCAGTGCCCCGGAAAATGTTTCGTTGGTAGCCACCGGCAGCCCCGGCGATACGGACATCACGCTGCGAGCGGAATTTCGCGACGATGCTTTCAATCCGGTTGACGATGTTGGCGTGACCGTGGTCGTGTCGCATGACACCGGCGAGACTTTCTCGGTACCGATGCAGCCTGACGGTAACGAGGCGGGCGTATTCCTGGGACAAATCACGCCGCCTCAGTCAGGGACCTGGTACTTCGAGGCGCTTGCTGAACGCGATGGTGAGCCCGTTGCTGTCGGCCGGGCCACTATCCTGCATGAAGCAGGTCAGGCGGAGCATTTCGGTTTTCGCAGAAACAGTGGTCTCCTGCAACGCCTGTCTGAGGCGACCGGCGGTCAGTACTTTGACACCGATGACCTCTCGGCCTTGCCCGATCTTCTGCGCTATTCGAGTTCGGGCATTACCGAGACAGAATACCGTTCAGTCTGGGACGCACCGGCATTCTTCATTATGCTGCTATTGCTGAAAGCCGGCGAATGGTTGTTGCGGCGACGCTGGAGATCAATATGAAGATGCGTTTGCCGCTGTTTTTATTTTTGCTGTCGCGGGCCGTTGTTGCTTCAGCGGATTTACACGTGGTCGTGGTTGAAGGAATTGGCGGAGAGGTTCGCTACGCCGAACAATTTGCAGAACAGGTGGCTGCGATCGCAGATGCAGCGGAGACAATGACCTCTTCGGATCGTGTCACGCTGTTGCGCAGCGACGCTGCAACGCGCGACGCAGTTGTCGAGTACTTCGATCAACTGAATGCGTCCGTGACGGCGGATGACAGGATTGCGGTATACCTGATTGGCCATGGCAGCTACGACGACCACCAGTACAAGTTCAATTTGTCGGGGCCCGATCTGACCGGCGAGGACCTCAAGGAAATGCTGGACGCTAACCAGGCCGGCACACAGCTGCTGGTTAATACGAGCAGCGCGAGTGGCGCACTCCAGGAGGACATGACTGACGATCGCAGGACGTTGATACTCGCAACGAGAAGCGGCGTAGAACGACACGCTACTCGATTCGGTGGATATTTTGTCGCCGCCTTATCCGCGGGCAGCGCCGATCTGGACAAAAACAATATCGTCACGGCAACAGAAGCATTCCAGTTTGCCGAGCGACAGGTTGCTGACTATTACGAACGTAATGGTCAACTGGCGACCGAACACCCGGGCATTGATGGCGGCAATGCGACGCGTTTCGGGCTTGCCCGGCTTGGAACCAACGCGCCTGTGAGCGCGGATTCGCAACTTCGTGAGCTACGCACTGAGCGTGACGCAATCAACGCATCGATTGAAGACCTGCGACTCCGTCGCGATGCTATGTCGGCAGACGAATACCAGAATGAGTTGCTGAGAAATATGCTCGAACTCGCAACCCTGGAGGATGAGATTGAGCAGCGGGAGGCGCAATTGCAGGAATGACGTACCGCCTCACGTTCCTGATACTATTTTCGTGCCTCGCGACAGGCGGGCAATCGCTGGCGCGCGATATTCACTATGGCGCCATAGGCAATACAGATCTGCTGCGCTGCGACCGACTGGCCTGGACCGGCAAGCAGAACGAAGCAAGGACCTGTTACCAGCAACTCCTCGTCGGAGAGGCGATGCCCGAAGTCAAAGCCGAAGCGGCGTGGGCGCTAGGTGATTTACAGTCAGCCAACGCCCAGTTTCGCCTCGCTGCCAGCCAACGACCCGACAGCGCGGCCATTCGCGTTCGTTGGGGCGACCTGTTTGCGGATTCGCATCAGGACGGCGAAGCCATGAACATATACCGTGAAGCGCTGGAACTCGATGGCGTCAATCCGTTTGCGAGACTTGGTGCTGCCCGGTTGCTTGTCGGCGGATTCGACGATGCGGCCAATTCCTTTCTCGAGCCGCTGCTTACCGACCAGTCCGTGGCGGCCGGCGCACGCGCGGCCGCCTGGTTGCTCGTGGCACGGGTGTCGCTGGAAAACAGTAATTATGCGCAAGCGGAAGAGGCGCTCAATTCGGCTGAGACACTCCTGCGCGAAAACGACTGGCCCCTGCTCGAGCTGTACGCGCTCAGGGCGGCAGCAGACTTGCTCGATAATGTCACTGAAAGTCGCTACACACAGCTGTCGCTGCAGGAGAATCCCGGCTTCGGCGACATCTACGCCATACCTGCACATTTCTATGTCATCACACGACGCTACCGCGAGGCGATCGACCTGTATCAGATGGCAGTTGATATTCAGCCGGATCACGCAGCGGCGCACGAAGAGCTCGGTGTCAACCTGCTGCGCGACAACCAAATGAGTCGTGCGCGGAAGCATCTGGAGACGGCTTACAAGGTCGATCCGTTCAGCCCCAAGGCAGTGAACACCCTGCGTCTCCTGGATTCGTTCGAAGACTTTGACCTGATCAACGACCCGGCAACGCCCGAGCCCGGCATACTGCCCATAGTGTTTCGCCTGCACCGCGACGAGTCCGCCGCAATTTTGCCCTACGCGCTTGAGCTGGCTCGCGATAGCATCCTTGAATTCACGCAGCGATACGGTTTCGAGCTTAAGGAACCGGTCGTGATTGAAATGTATCCCGACCATGAAGATTTTGCGGTGCGGACCGCCGGCATGCCGGGCATCGGTATCCTGGGAGCGACCTTCGGTTATGTTGTGGCAATGGACTCTCCCTCGGGGCGGCCACCGGAACAATTTCAGTGGGGCACTACGCTGTGGCATGAGATGGCGCATGTGTTTACGCTCGAAGCGACCAATCACCTGGTACCGCGCTGGTTCAGTGAGGGCGTCTCGGTGTTCGAGGAGTGGCGCAGTGGACCGAATCAGGGTGTCAGGATTCCGATGTCGGTATACACCGCAATGGCAGATGACCGGTTCCTGCCTGTGGCTGAACTCGACGAAGGATTCATTCGGCCGACCTATGAAGAGCAGGTTATAGTTTCCTACATGCAGGCAGGACTCGTATGCCAGCACATCGACGAGGCGTACGGCACGGATAAGCTACGCGCATTGCTCTACGCATTTCGCGATGGCCTGCAGACGGGTGAAGCGATCGAGGCTGTTCTGGAGATGACGCCGGCGGCGTATGACAAGGAATTCGAGCAGTTTGTTAAGGATGGGCATGGCGAAATCCTCGGTAGCCTGGAAGAGTGGCAAAGGACACAACAATCGATTGCAAACCATATTGAAGCGAGCGAATGGGCGTCGATCGTCGAGCTTGCAAACCATCTCATCGACATTTTGCCGCAGTACGTAGAGCCGGATAGCCCGTATCTTGCGCTGGCAAAAGCGCAGGAAGAAATGGGCAATCACGAGGCTGCGGTTGGCGCCCTTGAAACCTATTGGCGCCAGGGTGGCTATTCGCCTGCATCGTTGCAGCGGCTTGCCGGCTGGTTGCGGGAAGCAGGAAGACCCGGTGATGCAATAGACGTATATAAGAGTGTCAACCTGGTGGATCCGCTTGGCGAAGCATCGCACGCCGAGTTTGGCGATTTGCTGCTGGAGCAAAACCGAGCCGAAGAGGCTTTGCGGGAGTTCGGCATCGCGCTGGCACTGAATCCACACGACAAGGCCAGCGCGTATTATCGAATGGCCAGGGCGCAGCACGCCCTGGGCAACAACGAACAGTCACAGGTCCAATTGTTGCGGGCACTGGATGTAGCACCTAATTATCGGCCTGCGCAGCGGCTTTTATTGGAAGTAATGCGTACCGAACAAGGCAATTAGCATAGGAAAAACGGAATAGCTATGGCGACAAAACAAGAAGAAGTATTCGAATCGGACGAAGTGCGCGAACTGGTCGGCAAGTTTCAGACGGTAACTACCGGACTGCGAGATGAAGTCAGCAATGTCATTATTGGACAGGCAGATGTCGTTGAGCATCTGCTGATTACACTGCTCGTGGGAGGACACTGTCTGATCACGGGCATGCCGGGAACGGCCAAGACGCTCCTGGTACGTACGCTTGCCGACGCATTGGGGCTGACGTTTAAACGAATTCAGTTTACGCCAGACCTTATGCCGACCGATGTCACCGGAACGGACATTATTGAGGAAGATCCGGCAACTGGGAAACACTCGTGGACGTTTGTGAAAGGTCCGATATTTACGAATGTCCTGCTGGCCGATGAAATCAATCGAACTCCACCCAAGACGCAGGCAGCATTGCTCGAGGCGATGCAGGAGAAATCAGTAACGGTGCGTGGCGAACACCACGAGCTGGAGCCACCGTTTTTCGTTCTTGCAACGCAAAACCCGATCGAGCTGGAAGGCACTTATCCGTTACCCGAAGCACAGCTTGATCGATTCCTGTTTAACGTGCTGCTGGACTACTTAAGCGATGATGATGAGCTGGCGGTGGTCGATCGGTTTACGACCCGGGTCGACATCCCACCGGTGGCTCCAGTGACCAATGCCGAGGACATCGTCAAGTTCCAGTGGCTGACCAGGCAGGTACCTGTCTCAGAGGAAGTTAATCGATTCGCAGTCAAACTCGTACGTGCGACCCGGCCTGGCGAGGAGGTAGCACCGGATGTCGTCAAACGTTACGTAAATTTCGGAGCCAGCGTGCGCGCGACCATGTTTATCAACCTGGCGGCCAAAGCGAATGCGCTCCTGAATGGTCGTTATCACGTGACTATGGATGATGTACGGGCCCTCGCCTTACCTGTCCTCCGCCACCGCGTGCTGTGTAACTATTTTGCCGAGTCCGACAAGATGACGGTGGATGACGTCCTCACTGAAATGCTGAACAGCATCGGCAACTAAGTCTGTGTCTTCCGCCCACACCAGGCAGCAGTCGACGCAGGA
>JBPCYD010000174.1:0-20313 GCA_051007895.1 Woeseiaceae bacterium | reverse complement strand
CGCGCTGCTCGCGAAATATCATCCAACCGAAGAAAAACACCATGACCGCAAACAGGTAAGCCGGCCGGCCGAACATATTGAACAACAAGTCCGCTATGAGCGCACCGATGCGCCCCATGCCATTCTGAATTTCCCCGCCACCACTTGCCTGGGTAAATCCGGGATCTGTTGGATCGTAGGTAAACAACGCGGCCCACAGAATGACCGCGAAAGCGATAAATATGGCCAACGCACCTTCACGCAGAGTCTTGGCGACCTGCGCCGATACCCTCGAAGTTGGTTTGCGTGCTTGCTTCGCTCTAGCCATATTAATGTAAGTTGAAATGTTAACCGTATAACTTGCTGATTTTAATGATTTCTTGACTCCCGGCCAAGCACTAAATTTTTGCGTTCGCAGCGCGCATCCAGCGACGGCAAACAACGTCCGTCGGCGGGGGCCATGGCACCCTGCCCCTTACGCGCCGCAATGAATTTCCCTACACTTGCCAATCAGTTTTTCATCCAAATAACTCGTTCAGGCCTTGAATGCGACCATCAGGGACGCATTTCGATTGGCTTGGAAGAAGTTGTTTAGTGAGATCGGTTGGCGAATACCATGAAGGCAAATTATACATGAGCAATACAAAACATTGCCGCGTTCTTATTCTGGGCTCCGGTCCGGCAGGGTATGCAGCGGGCGTCTACGCGGCACGAGCAAACCTCAAACCGGTCATCGTGACCGGCATCGAACAAGGTGGTCAGCTGATGACGACGACCGACGTCGACAACTGGCCGGGCGATGTCGAAGGTTTGCAGGGCCCCGAATTGATGGAGCGCATGAAAAAACACGTCGAGCGTTATAACGTGGAGATCGTCAATGATCACATCAATAAAGCCGACCTGTCCGCCCGCCCCTTCACACTTACCGGCGACTATGGAACCTACACGTGTGACGCGCTAATCATAGCGACGGGCGCGACTGCAAAATACCTGGGACTGCCCTCGGAAGAGGCTTTCAAAGGTCGCGGCGTTTCAGCCTGCGCCACGTGCGACGGTTTTTTCTACAGGGACAAGGACGTTGCTGTCATTGGCGGCGGCAATACCGCGGTCGAAGAGGCGCTGTACCTGAGCAATATCGCATCCAAGGTTTCGTTGGTGCACAGGCGTGACGCGTTGCGCTCGGAAAAGATCCTGCAGGATCACCTGTTCCAGAAAGAATCCGAGGGCAAGGTAGAGATACTTTGGGACCATGTCGTCGACGAAGTGCTCGGCGATGATGCCGGGGTTAACGGCCTGCGCATAAGGAGCACAAAAGACGAAGCCAAGACCGTGGACGTTGACCTTGCTGGCGTTTTTATCGCCATCGGACACAGTCCCAACACGGGATTGTTTGCCGAACAACTGGATATGAAGAACGGCTACATAATCGTCAAAACCGGCCTTGCAGGCGACGCGACATCGACCAGCCTTCCCGGCGTTTTCGCCGCTGGCGACGTAGCAGACCAGGTTTATCGGCAGGCAATCACGTCCGCCGGTGCCGGGTGCATGGCCGCCCTCGATGCGGAGAAATTCCTGGATGCCGAAGCCACTGAATGAGCAGCGCGAGAGACGATGCAGGTCAGAATAGCGACCAGCATCAGCGAGTTCGACGCGCACGACTGGAATCGTCTCGCCGGAAATCGTTATCCTTTCCTGAGACACGAGTTTTTGGAGGCTGCCGAACTAAGCGGTTCGGTTTCAGAGGCGACCGGCTGGACGCCGCGACACGTCGGACTCCACGACAATGCGGGCATACTAAAGGCAGCATTGCCGCTCTACGAAAAAATTCATTCGTGGGGCGAGTTTGTTTTTGACTGGAGCTGGGCCCAGGCCTATGAGCAAAATGGTCTCGACTACTATCCGAAGCTGGTTTCCACCATCCCGTTTACGCCGGCGACCAGTAAAAAGCTCCTAACCGACGATCCGGATTTGGCCGTCGAACTGCTTGAAAACACTCGTCAGTTTGCTCATTCTGAAGGATATTCCTCGATTCACGTGCTGTTTCCGGAGGAGTCAGAACTTGCGGTGCTCCAGGAGTGCGGGCTCAAAATTCGCAAAGACTGTCAATTCCACTGGCACAACAGGGACTATCGGAATTTCGAAGAGTTTCTGAACACGTTTAACTCCGCCAAACGTAAGAAGGCACGCAGAGACAGGCGGCGGGTCGCCGAACAGGGAATCAGTTTTCGACGACTCAAAGGACAGGACATCGACGCTGCGATGTGGAAAGTGGTGTATGAACTGATCAGCATCACGTTTCTGCGACGCGGTTCGATGCCGTACTTCAGTTTTGACTTTTTTCTGAGCATTACAGAACAACTCGCCGACAACCTGCTGATTGTGGTGGCTGAGAAAGACCACCTAGCCGTTGCTGCAGCGGTCTTTTTTGACAGCGAGGAAGCTTTGTACGGTCGTTACTGGGGCGCCGATGCACGCTACGATGCGCTGCACTTCGAAACCTGCTACTACCAGGGCATCGACTACTGTATTGAACATGGCAGGGCTATTTTCGAACCGGGGACGCAGGGCGAACACAAAATCAGTCGCGGCTTCATACCGGTGACGACATGGTCTGCTCACTGGCTTGAACGACCGGAATTCTTTTCGGCCGTCGAGCAATTCTTGCGGGCCGAAGGACGACACGTTGATTCGTACATCGATGCCGTCAACGATCACAGCCCCTATAAGTCTACCGGGTCGCCCAACGGCAACGACCCACCGTCATGAAGTCGCCAAGAATCACCTGGATCAGCGCCGATGATCCACCCAGTGCGTTTCCCGCGATAGACGCGGCTTTCGATGCACCCGATGGTCTGTTGGCCGCGGGCGGCGATTTATCCGCCGACCGACTTCTGTACGCCTATAAGCATGGCATTTTTCCGTGGTTTGACGATGGTCAGCCGATCCTGTGGTGGTCACCGGATCCCCGGTGCGTCATGTATCCGGCTGATTTTCACGTCTCGCGAAGACTGCGTCGCTCACTTCGCGGCAGCGACTTCCAGATTCGCTTCAATACCGACTTCGAAAGCGTTATCGCGGCCTGTGCCGATAGCCGGACGGGTCAGGATGGAACCTGGATTACGGCGGACATGATCGCTGCATATAAAAGCTTGCAGGCCGATGGCTGGGCACACTCCGTTGAAGTATGGCGGGCAGATCGGCTCGTCGGAGGCTTGTATGGGTTGTCCATCGGCAAAGTTTTTTTTGGCGAGTCGATGTTCAGCCGCACGACCAATGCGTCAAAGGCGGCGATGCTTGCATTGACCCGAATACTGGAGGAAGAGAAATTCGCACTCTTGGATTGTCAGGTCGAATCCCCACATCTGCTCAGTCTCGGCGCCAAACTGGAGCCGCGGCAGCAATTTGCCGCGATATTGGCCAAATCGTGCTCTGCGGCGACCCAATTCACAGCCTGGCCAGCAAAACCCAGCAATATCAAGGAATTCCTAGGTGATTCGTTGCAATGAACAGCACCTTTCTGCACAATTCGGCTCGCTGGATACACCGGAGATTTGAGGAAATTGGCTAAAGAAGAAGCGCTACAGATGGAAGGCGTCGTGACCGAGACGCTACCCAACACGACCTTTAGGGTCGAGTTGGAAAACGGTCATGTCGTGACTGCGCATATCTCCGGAAAGATGCGCAAAAATTATATCCGTATTCTCACCGGAGACTCCGTCACGGTTGAGTTAACGCCGTACGATCTGAGTAAAGGTCGCATCGTCTATCGCGGCAGGTAGCTCCGCCAAGTCGGAATTCCGTTGGAGCCTCAATAAAGGTCGGCAGTAATTGCGCAATCGCGGCTGAAGCCGCTCCCACGTTGCTATCCAGCCGCATCTGATCGCGGCTGAAGCCGCTCCTACACTGCTAACTGGCTAAATCTGATCGCGGCTAAAGCCGCTCCTACATTGCTAACTGGCTAAGTCTGATCGCGGCTGAAGCCGCTCCTACATTTCTATCCGGCTATGTCTGATCGTGGCAAAAGCCGGTCCCACATTGCTATCCGGCTACATCTGATCGCGGCTGAAGCCGCTCCTACGGATTCTGCCAGGCTATGTCGAGCGGCTTCAGGCGCGATTTAACACCACGTTGGACTTGGCGCTTCCTTCGGGCTACTGCTCGGGCAGGTGTGCCAGCTCTTTCAGATTTGGCTCTGCATTCAGGTGCAGACTGCCGTCTTCTCCGACTGATATCCGCACGTGGCCACCCTCCGCCAGTTTGCCGAACAGCAGTTCTTCAGCAAGCGGACGCTTGATGTGTTCCTGAATAATCCGGGCCATGGGTCGCGCGCCCATTTTCGGATCGTAGCCGCGGTCGGCGATCCAGTCCCTGGCTGCATCATCCAGCTCCAGCGTCACGTCATTTGAGCCGAGTTTGCTCTCCAGCTCTACGACCAGTTTGTCGACAACGCGAGCGATCGAATGCGCATCCAGCGGCGCAAACTGGATGATCGCATCAAGTCTGTTGCGAAATTCCGGCGAGAACGCCTTCTTGATAATTGCCATGCCATCGGTGCTGTGATCCTGCTGTGTAAACCCGATGGAGGCGCGACTCATTTCCTGCGCACCGGCGTTGGTCGTCATTACGAGGACGATATTTCGAAAATCTGCTTTCCGGCCATTGTTATCGGTCAGCGTCCCATGATCCATCACCTGCAGTAGCAGGTTAAAGACTTCCGGGTGCGCTTTCTCTATTTCGTCGAGCAGCACCACAGAATGTGGATTCTTGGTAACGGCTTCCGTGAGCAGTCCGCCCTGGTCGAATCCGACATAGCCTGGCGGTGCGCCAATGAGCCTGGAGACAGTATGTCGCTCCATGTATTCGGACATGTCGAAACGAATGAGCTCGACACCCATGACCATTGCAAGCTGCCGAGTGACCTCGGTTTTGCCAACACCGGTCGGCCCGGAGAAGAGAAAAGAACCGACGGGTTTTTCTTCCTCGTTAAGTCCGGACCGCGACATTTTGATCGCGGAACTCAGGGCCTCGACCGCCGGGTCCTGCCCGAAAATAGTCAGCGTGAGATCCCGTTCCAATGTGCGCAGGACGTCTTTGTCCGAGGCAGACACGCTCTTCGATGGAATACGTGCCATCCTCGCGACAACATGTTCGATCATTTCGACCGTGACTGAATCTCCACGCTCGTCTACGGGCTTTAACCGCAGGTTGGCGCCTGCCTCATCGATTACGTCGATCGCCTTGTCCGGCAAGCGGCGGTCATTGATGTGTTTCGCTGCGAGTTCGGCAGCGGCAGTGAGGGCATCGTTGTCGTAACTGACACCATGATGTTCCTCAAACCGGGTCTTCAGGCCGCGCAGAATATCGATAGTTTCCTCGAGACTGGGCTCGGGCACATCGATCTTCTGGAAACGGCGCGCCAGGGCATGGTCTTTCTCGAACACGCCACGATATTCGGCATAGGTGGTCGAACCAATACAGCGAATCTCGCCGTTAGCCAGCACCGGCTTGATCAGGTTCGAGGCGTCCATGACGCCGCCCGATGCCGCACCGGCACCGATAACAGTATGAATTTCATCAATAAAAAGAATCGCGCCTGGGTCTTCCTGAACTTCTCGAATAACCGCCTTCAGGCGTTTCTCGAAGTCGCCCCTGTATTTGGTTCCCGCGATCAATGTGCCCATATCGAGGGAGTAAATCGTCGCATCCTGCAACACGTCCGGGACGCGCTCCTCTGTAATCATGCGGGCGAGTCCTTCGGCCAATGCCGTTTTGCCGACACCCGCTTCACCGACATACAACGGATTATTTTTTCGGCGTCGGCAAAGAATCTGCACGGTCCGTTCGATTTCAATATCGCGGCCAATAAGCGGATCGATTTTTCCTTCAATCGCCCGATTGTTCAGATTGGTGGCATATTTTTCGAGCGCACCGGCATCCGTCTCCAATTCGGAATCGACGGACGCTTCCTGGTCTTCTTCGCTACCGTCGCCAGGAACCTGCGGCATGCCATGCGAAATATAGTTAACGACATCGAGCCTCGTGATGTCCTGCATGCCAAGGAAGTAAACAGCTTGAGATTGTTTCTCACTGAATATGGCAACCAGCACGTTGGCGCCAGTGACTTCTTTCTTGCCACTGGACTGCACGTGATAGACAGCGCGTTGCAAAACGCGCTGAAATCCCAGCGTTGGCTGTACATCGCCTTCATCGCCCAGCGGCATTAACGGCGTTGCTTCGTCGATAAATTCGATTAGCTGGCGGCGCAGTTGCCCGACGTCAGATTCACAGGACTTGAGAATTTCATGCACGCGCGGAATGTCGAGCAGCGCAAGCAAGAGGTGCTCAACGGTCATAAATTCGTGGCGGCGGTCGCGAGCACCCTGGAAAGCCTCATTCAGGCAAAATTCTAATTCGCTGCTTAACATTTCATTACACCGATGTTTTCCAAGTAACTATCATTTGTCATGTGTATCAATGTTCTTCCATTGTGCACAGCAACGGGTGCTGCTGCTGCTGAGCGATGCTGCTAACCTGGGCAACTTTCGTCTCGGCAATTTCATAACTGAATGTACCGCAGATTCCTTTGCCCTTCGTATGTACCTCGAGCATAACCCGTGTAGCCTGACTGCGCCCCATCCCGAATATTGATTCGAGAACTTCGACAACAAATTCCATGGGTGTGTAGTCGTCGTTTATCAGAATCACGCGATACAATGGTGGTCGCTTGAGTTTGGGATCTGCCTCTTTGACGGCCAGATCATGGTCATCAATACCGGGTTGTGATGGTTTTCGGTCAGTCATTGTGTCAATTATGGTTTTCTGGTGCCGTAGTTTGCCAGCGTTAAAGGGGTAATTACGCGGCCATTATATATGGGCACGAAGTCGCATTCTCCAAGTGGGATTCAGAACGTATTTCACGGATTTTTCGGTGAAACGGTCGATAATTGAAAATATCCTTTAGGTAAAAGGGGTATATCATTGCCATATATAGGTTTTTTTGACTTTTCGGGCTTGTTGCGGACCGTGATGAGACCTTATCATTCATTTTCTGCGTTTAATGGTATAGGTCCGGCAACGATGCTGCCCGGACTGCTATAGATGCGAGGGTGCAACCGGAAGTGACAATGGAAGCAAGATGGTCTGATTTCAGCAACTTGGATGTGGAACGCGTAATCGCGTCTGCGAACAAGTCGCTGCCACGCTGGGTGGCCCTTATTCTCGTGGTCGCGATCGCGTGGCAACTCGCCCGCATTATCTGGATGCTGATGCCAGGTTCAGATGTCGGCAATGAGGTCATTACGCCACCCACGCAGATTGCTCGTGCGGCCGGAGCGGCAGCCACGAATATAGACGCACAGCTTATCGCCAACACGCACCTTTTCGGTGAAGCCGATCCGGAAGAAGTGATTGTCGCGCCCCAGGAAAACGTTGAAAACCTGGCCGAGACGCGCTTGAGTCTCTCCCTCAAGGGCACGATCGCGTCGCCGGAGGAAGACTCATCGATTGCCATCATTGCCGACAATCGCAATGAAGAGAAAATATATTCGATTGGCGATACGGTTACAGCGGGCGCTACACTACATGGCATCTATGCCGACCGGGTAGTACTGAATCGTGGCGGCAACCTTGAAGTCCTTAAGTTGCCCAAGGATTTTCCAGCGGGCAGTGCCCCGATCCGGCGCAACACGGCTACCGTTGCACGGGCCGCAACCAGCAACCAGAGCATTCAGAACGTAATCTCGGATAATGTGTCGAAACTGGCGGATGTCATCCGGCCAACACCCTATTATGTCTCGGGGCAGATGCAGGGCTTTCGCGTCTACCCCGGTAGAGACCGTAAGCAATTTGCAGCACTCGGGCTACGGCCGGGCGATCTGGTAAAAGACGTGGATGGCGCTGCATTGACTAATCCCGCACAGGCCACGCAGATTTTCCAGGGGCTGGGCGACAAAGATCAGGTTTCGGTAACAGTCGAAAGAAACGGCCAACCAGAAGTGATTGTATTGAGTACCTCCCAGCTAAGCCTGGATGACGAGCAATGAAGGAATTGAATGTAGTGCAGCCCTTATCCCTCCGAACGCGAGTTTCCCTTGCGGCACTACTATGTGTGTTCCTGTTGCCACTGGCGAACAGCCAGGAACCGACAATCACGCCCAACTATCGCGAAGCCGATATTCGTCAGATCGTTGAGGCCGTTGGTGAGGTCACCGGTCGCAATTTCATTCTGGATCCGCGCGTCAATGCAAAAGTCACCATGCTGTCGTCGACACCGATGTCTCCGGACGCGTTTTACGAAGCATTCCTGTCGATATTGCAAGTCAATGGATTCGTCGCTATGACGACTGGCGACATCATCAAGATCGTCCCCGATGCCAGTGCTCGACAGTATTCCGGCCTGCTCTCAACGGATACTGCGGCTGCCGACGACATCGTCACCCAGGTTGTCCAGGTTCAGAATATCGGCGCGGCACAGCTTGTACCGATTTTGCGACCGCTGATTCCGCAGTACGGGCATCTTGCCGCCCACCCTGGCTCAAACATGTTGATCATCTCCGATCGTGCCGCCAATGTAGACAGGATGCTGCGCATCATTCGGCGCATCGACCAGGCGAATGACGACGATATCGAGGTCGTTCGCCTCGAACATGCGTCTGCGGCAGAGGTTGTACGGGTGCTGACCGCGCTGACGCAGACACCGCGTGCCGATGGCGTACCCGTGACGACTTCACTGGTCAGTGACGCACGTACGAATAGCATTCTCATTGGCGGAGACAAGAGTGAGCGCCTCAGATTGCGAGCACTCGTTGCGCATCTGGATACGCCTCTCGAGGATGGCGGCGATACGCAGGTTCGATACCTGCGGTATGCCGACGCCGAGGAGCTGTCAACCAAACTGCAACAGCATTTCACTCAGCAAGCTGCCGGGGAAGCCGGTGCGCCCGCTGCTAACGCAGCGACAGACGTCAGCGTTTGGGCGGACATCCAGAACAACGCGATCATCGTCAGCGCGCCGCCAAAACTGATGCGCTCGCTCATGACCATCGTGGACAAGCTGGACATTCGCCGCGCACAAGTGCTGGTCGAGGCGATTATCGTCGAAGTCATCGCTGACAATTCGGCAGACTTCGGTGTGACCTGGGCTGTGGACGGCAGCGGCTCGAATAATCCGATCGGCGTAACCGAGTTTCCAGGGTCGGGCGCATCGGTCGTTCAACTCGGCAGTGCTTTGTCAGGCGGTGGCGATACCGTAACGAACCCGGCAAGCCTCATTGGTTCAGGCATTACCCTGGGCGTGGGACGAATCAGTGATGACGGTACAAGTTTCGCAGCGCTGTTAAATGCAATACAAGGCGACGCGAACACGAATGTAATTTCGACTCCAACAATCGTTACAACCGATAACGAAGAGGCCAGCCTGAATGTCGGCCAGGAAGTACCTTTCATATCCGGCTCGTTTTCGAATACGGGCGCCGGCGCCGGCGGCGCCGTTAACCCTTTTCAGACCATTCAACGTGAACAGGTTGGTACCAAACTCACGATCACGCCGCAGATTAGTGGCGGTGATTCGTTGCTGCTCAGTATTTCCCAGGAAGTTTCAAGCATCGCTTCATCTTCAGCGGGCGCGGCAGACCTCATAACAAACGAGCGAACGATAGAAACGACAGTTATTGTCGAGGATGGCGAAATCCTGGTGCTTGGTGGACTCATCGAGGACACACTGCGGGAAAGTGACCAGCGAGTACCTGTTTTGGGCAGCATTCCGATCCTCGGCAATTTGTTTCGCAATCGATCGACAGATTTGATCAAAACGAATTTGATGGTATTCATTCGCACGAAAATACTGCGAGATTCGATGCAATCGTCTTTTGAGACGAATGCGAAATACAACATTATCCGCGACGCACAACGCGGCGGGCGGGTTGACCTGATGCCGTTCGCCGACCGCCCCGTGTTACCGCCAATCGAAGAATACTCGGATGGTCCGCAACCTGCCGACAATCCGGAACCTGCTGACAACCCGGAACCTGCGGATAGTGTCGTTCCTGAATCAAATCCCTAGACGCATAGCGACTGCACGGTAATGGATAACAGCACAGAAATCGTCCTCGAACTCGAGCCGGACGCTGCGCCCGCGAACGACCAGGTGGTCGGAGCACAGACCGCCAAGGTGCTGCCCTTCTCATTTGCAAAGCGGCATGGCGTGCTGATTCGGGAAGTTGAAGACGGCGTCGCACATGCTGTCTATCGAACCGGTGCGTCACCACTAAGCCTTGCGGAGGCCCGGAGATTTGCAGGCAAACCATTGAAGCTTTCGCGGGTAACCGCAGAGGCATTCGATGGGATGTTGCAGCAATCCTATGAACAAGGCAGCCAGATGGCCATGCAAATGGTTGGCGATCTTGACGAACATACGGATTTGCTGCAGGTCGCCCAGGAGCTGCCAGAACCGTCCGACCTGCTCGAAAGCGACGACGATGCACCCATCATTCGCTTCATCAACGCCGTCCTGACGGAAGCCGTCAAGGAAAACGCATCGGATGTGCATATCGAGCCGTACGAGAACCGACTCGGCGTAAGGTTTCGGATCGATGGTGTCTTGCAGGAGGTGCTGCAGACTCGTCGAGCGCTCGCACCGCTGGTTGTATCTCGAATAAAGGTTATGTCGAAGCTGGACATTGCCGAGAAACGGCTCCCGCAGGATGGACGCATTTCATTAAAAATCGCCGGACGCGCTGTAGATGTGCGTGTTTCGACCATGCCCTCCGGGCACGGCGAAAGGGTTGTACTCAGACTGCTCGACAAACAGGCAGGACGGCTTGATCTCACGTCCCTGGGCATGGAGCCAAAGGCGCAGGCCCTGATGGACGAGCTCATTCATAAACCGCACGGCATTATCCTGGTCACCGGACCGACTGGCTCGGGTAAGACGACGACTCTCTACGCGGCGCTGGAGCGCATCAACGACAACAGCCGAAATATCATGACCGTTGAGGACCCGATCGAGTATTTCATCGACGGCATCGGCCAGACCCAGGTCAATACCAAAGTCGAAATGACATTTGCACGCGGACTGCGAGCGATACTTCGTCAGGATCCCGACGTCGTGATGGTTGGCGAGATTCGTGACCTCGAAACCGCCGAAATTGCCATTCAGGCCAGCCTCACCGGTCACCTTGTGCTGTCCACCTTGCATACCAACACTGCCGCAGGCGCAGTTACGAGACTGCGCGATATGGGCGTAGAACCCTTCCTGTTGTCATCCAGCTTGATCGGTGTGCTCGCCCAACGGCTCGTACGGGTACTCGACGACGACACCAAAGTGCCCTACACGGCGCGCGAGTATGAATGTCGTACATTGAACGCGGACCCCGCCAATCCACCGACTCTGTACCGCCCCGAGAAGGACGACAACACGGGATTCCGCGGTCGCACCGGCATCTATGAGCTGATTGCCATCGACGACGCGATGCGCACGATGATTCACGATGGCGCCAGCGAACAAAGCCTCGAGAAGTACGCGCGCACCCAGACGCCGAGCATCAGGGATGACGGACAACGACGTGTACTCGCCGGCGATACGACGCTGGAAGAGGTACTGCGCGTGTCCCGCGCCGACTAAGCAGCAAGCACTTGACCAGGATTGCCGCAGTCAATTGTTTCTCGTTTGGAGAATGAGAGCATTCCATGGGCGCCTTTGAATTTGTAGCACTCGACAAGAAAGGCAAAGAGTCGAAAGGCCTGCTTGAAGGAGATACGCCGAAACATGTCCGGCAGATGCTCAGAGAGCGCCACCTCCTGCCTGTCAGCGTAACCGAAGTTGCGCGCAAAGAATCGAAGCGGCAGTCGAGCTTTTCCGTTCGCGGCGGAATCTCCGCGAGCGAACTCGCCCTGATTACACGGCAGTTGGCGACCCTATCCAAAGCAGGCTTGCCTCTCGAGGAAACGCTGCTTGCCGTCGGTCAGCAGAACGAAAACCCGCGCTCTCAAAGCATACTGCTCGGCGTTCGTTCGCGCGTCATGGAGGGACACTCGCTGGCGGACGGTCTCGCCGATTTTCCGCAGGCATTCCCGGTGCTTTACCGCGCAACGGTCGCCGCAGGCGAACAGTCAGGTCACCTTGATGCAGTGCTGGAGCGACTCGCTGACTTCACGGAATCCCGGCAGGCATTGCAGCAGCAGGTCAGAAACGCACTGATTTATCCGATCGCATTGGTGGTCACTGCGATAGGGATTATCAGCTTCATGCTGGCTTACGTAGTGCCGAAGGTGGTTTATATCTTTCAGAACTACGATCAACAGCTCCCGTTGTTGACGCGCATCATGATCGGTTCGAGCGACTTCATTCGTGGCTACTGGTATCTGATTATCGCGGGAATAGTCATCGTCATTCTCGGCGTACGACAGCTCCTGAAACACGACGGGCCGCGTCGGCAGTACCATAATATGTTGTTGCGAATGCCTATCGTCAGCAAACTTACCCGCGGGATTAATACCGCCCGCTTCACGCAGACGCTGAGTATCCTGGCCGGCAGCGGCGTACCAATTCTGGAATCACTGCGTATCGCGTCGCAGGTGGTCGTCAATATGCCCATGCGCGAGGCGGTTGAAGAGGCCTCGCTGCGTATTCGCGAAGGCGCCATGATCAGTTCGTCGCTCGCCAGCAGCAAGCTGTTCCCGCCCATGACCACGCACCTGATCTCCAGCGGTGAAGCCAGTGGCAAACTCGAGGAAATGCTTTCCCGCGCGGCCACGAACCAGGAAAAGGAAGTGGACGGCCTAATCGCCACCCTGTTGGGCGTGATGCAACCGCTGATGGTCATCGTCATGGCGGCCATCGTGTTGCTGATTGTCTTGGCAATCCTCCTGCCTATTTTCGAAATCAACAACCTGATTCGATAGTTTTCTCATAAGTCCTTGGTTTTGCTCATTTTGGGCAGTCGGCAAATGTGCCGATTGTGTGCTTGCACCATGTTTTTTTTCACGGTATACAAGCGGAAAGAAGTGATGGTTTACTGTGTGCCAAGGAAAGGAATCCGGCCTAACTGAGGTTTGTACTATGAAAGATGAAGCAGGTGAGACGAATTCTGAGGCTGAAAATGCGCCGGAGGCGGACGCTGAGGAAGAATTCGTAGAAACGGAAGTCCTTCCGGATGCCAGCCTGACGGATAACGTCGGTGATGTGTCAGTTGAGATTAATGTTGAGCAACTCATTGCCGACATCGAGGGTGAGGAAGACGCGGATGCGTCGCGCAAGAAAGAAGTCAGGCGCAAGCTGGAAGAGATCACCGAGGAAAGATCGTTGGAAGACACGTACGCGATTGAGTTTGATTCAGACTGATTGCTGCGTTCAGCTACGTATATTCTTGATTTTGATTTACGGCGCTGCCTGTAGTTGGCATCGCTTCTTCAGCGGAAGTTTCGCGACTTGACGGATAACCCTCCTAATAACCCGGTGTGATCGATCAGCTTCCTGGCGATCACATGAATAACCTTCCCTTCTTTCTGTAATTCCCCCTGCACGCCCATCAATTTGGCGTTCAGCAATACATCACGCTGCTCATCAGCGATCGCCTTCCACACAATCAGGTTGCTGCAACCGGTTTCATCCTCCAGGGTCACAAACGTTACGCCACTCGCTGTCCCAGGTCTTTGCTTGGTAATAACCAGTCCTGCAATACTGATTCGCCTGCCGGTTGGTAAACCCTTAAGTTGCTCAGCCGTAAAATACTTAAAAACATCCAGGTCCGCGCGGATAAGAGCCATTGGATGGCGACCCAGGGTCAGGCCAAGGCTTTGATAATCTGCCACGATATCCTGTCCTTCCGTAGGGCGCCTAAGCATTGGCGTTGCTGCATACCGATCCAGGGAGGAAAACAGGGGTGTGGGTTCCTCTACCCCCGCAACTGTCCAGTTGACTTTATGGCGATGGCCTTCAAGCGATTGCAGTGCGCCTGCCGCCGCAAGCGCACTCAATTCACGCCGGTTCAGCCCGGTGCGCTCGAGTAATTGCTGAATGCTCCAATAGCGATCTATGCGCTTTTCGACAAGTATCTCGCCCGCCACTTCCGATAATCCCTTGACCTGTCGCAATCCCAGGCGAAGCGCCGGCTTACCACTCTCCGTCCGCTCAAGGCTTGCATCCCAATCACTCTCGTTAACATCAACGGGCCTGACCTCCACGCCATGACGCCGTGCATCCTGGGTTAGCTGTGATGCTGAATAAAATCCCATCGGCTGACTATTCAGCAACGCACAGGTAAACATCGCGGGCGTATGACACTTTAGCCAGCAGGAAACGTAAACCAGCAATGCAAAGCTGGCCGAATGAGATTCCGGAAACCCGTATTCGCCAAAGCCCAAAATCTGCTGAAAAATCTGGCGTGCAAAGTCTTCCTCATAGCCACGATCGCGCATGCCACGAATCAGTTTTTCCTCAAATGGACCCAACCCGCCGCGCCGCTTCCAGGCGGCCATCGCACGTCTCAGGTGATCCGCTTCACCGGGCGTAAAGCCCGCCGCCACCACGGCCAGTTGCATCACCTGTTCCTGAAAGATGGGCACGCCCAAAGTTCGTTGCAGAACCTCCCTGACATCATCACTGGGATACTCGACTGGCTCCTCGCCGTTTCGCCGACGCAGGTAGGGATGCACCATGTCACCTTGAATAGGTCCGGGACGAATAATGGCAACTTCGATAACGAGATCGTAATAACAGCGTGGCCGCAGGCGCGGCAGCATTGCCATCTGCGCACGCGACTCAATCTGGAAAACACCCATGGTGTCCCCCTCACAGATCATGTCGTAGACTTCGCTGTCTTCGGCGGGCACCGTTGCGAGCGTGTACTCTCTCCCGTCGTAATTTCTTATCAGGTCAAAGCTGCGTCGAATAGCCGTGAGCATCCCGAGACCAAGCACATCGACTTTGAGCAGCCCCAGGTCTTCGAGATCGTTCTTTTCCCATTGAATGACCGTGCGATCGTCCATGCTCGCATTCTCGACAGGTACCAGTCCTGACAGTGGCCCGTTCGATATGACAAAACCGCCGACATGTTGTGAAAGATGGCGAGGAAACCCCATCAATTGTTTAACCAGGTATAACAGACGTTTAATAAGCGGACTCGCAGGATCAAGGCCAGCTTCCAGTACGCGGCTCTCATCGACTTCACTGCCATCCCACCACTGCATTGACCTGGCCAGCCTGTCGACCTGCAATCCACTTAAACCCAGTGCCTTACCGACATCACGTAACGCACTTCGCGGCCGATAGGTAACCACCGTTGCGGCCAGGGCCGCTCTCTCCCTGCCATACTTTTGATAAATGTATTGAATGACTTCTTCACGACGCTCATGTTCAAAATCAACATCAATATCCGGCGGCTCATTGCGCTCTTTGGAAATGAAACGCTCAACCAGCGTTGCCATTCGTTCCGGATCAACTTCTGTAATGCCAAGACAGAAACACACGGCGGAATTTGCTGCAGAGCCGCGCCCCTGGCAAAGGATATGCAGGCTCCTCGCGAAAGCGACAAGGTCGTATACCGTCAGGAAAAAAGGCTCGTATCTCAGTTCACGAATCAATGCGAGTTCGTGCTCAACCAGTTTTGTAACCTTTCCGGGCGTGCCTGCCGGCCAGCGCTTTTGCATTCCTGCTTCGGTCAGGTGACGTAGCCAACTTGTCGGCGTTTCGCCTTCCGGCACCAACTCGTCGGGATATTCATAGCGCAATTCATCAAGAGAAAATTCAATTGAACTCGCTATACGAAGCGTTTCCTGAAGCAGCGTGGCAGGATAAATTTTGTGAAGCGTTCTGCTCGACCTGAGATATCGCTCGCCGTTGGGATACAACGAAAAACCCGCCCGATCCACAGTGACGCGCTCACGAATGGCCGTCACCGTATCCTGTAGTGCACGGCGTTGGCGACTGTGCATATGGACATCGCCACTGGCGACGAGGGGAAGCCCTAATGCCTGACCCAGGTTTTGCAGGCGCTCAAGACGCAGTCGCTCAAGCCCATCTGCGTGTAACTCCACCGCAATCCACAGCCGCCCGCGAAAAACTTCTGTTATCCATGCATCGTCCGCACTCAGCAGTAACTGGTTGGCAGGAATCCATAATACGAGGCAATCTTGCAGTCCGTCCCGGAAATCATCTGCAGTCAGTTTGTAGCTGCCTTTTTCAGCGGCCCGCCTGCCACGGGTAATCAGTTCGCATAAGGCTGCATAACCAATGCGGCTTTGCACCAGCACAACCAGCTTCAGACCGCTTTCCAGGCGAAACTCGGAACCGATGATTAACTTCCTGAGGCCTTTTTCCCTGGCGGTAACATGCGCTCGCACGATACCGGATACCGAGCATTCATCCGTGATTGCCAGCGCTTCATAACCCAGCTTAACGGCTGTTTCGACAAGTTCCTCGGGATGAGATGCGCCCCTCAGGAATGTGAAATTACTGAGCGCATGGAGTTCGGCATAACCAGAAGGCATCTCACAAACCGTCATCCGAATATTCCCACTGCGGATGCATTCGAACCATCACTGTAGAGACTCACTTCAATGTACTACTTGAGTGCCCACTCGATTCGAGGTGAGCAGTCATCCGAACATCCCCACTACGAACGCACTCGAATCATCGCTGTAGAGATTCATTCGAAAGCACTACCTAAGTACCCACTCGATTCGAGGTTAGCAGTCATCCGAACATCCCATGCAAATACCCACTCAATTCAGGGTGCGTAGTCACCCGAACATCCCATGCAAGTACCAGGAGGATGCATCCCGGGCGCGGTCCTTGAAGACCCAGAGATGGACACCGCGGGGGTTACGCGCGACAAAATAATCCCTGGCAATGCCATCCGTATCCCACCAGCCGGTTTCAAGTCGCTCGGGACCGTCGAGTATTCGTAAAGCGCCCTGATAACAAGGCACATCGTTTTTCGTCGTCAATAACTCCGGCACCTGCAACATCCACAAGGGACGTCGCAACATGAGGCTATTGGTACGGCGAATGCCCGCCAGTAACGCTGGCGAGTCAGGGCATTCCGTAAAGTTTCCGTAGCTTGACGCGCTCGCACAATGCGGCACGCTGTCAAATACATCTCGCCGTCGCCATGCATATTGCGGTCGATGCTCCGCCACCGTCTCGATGCCATGAACAGCCTCTTTCCCCATGCGGGCACAAAGGCGTTCGGCAAGATGTGTAATAGACGTATTGCGTACCTGTCGCTCCTTTTTATTAAAGCGCAGGACATCGTTTTCTGCAGTAAAGCCCTGTGTCTGGCCACCGCTCAACCGAACAGCGATGACCGGCGCAGGCAGAGGCAGCCGGTCGAATTTAATTTCGAGCAGATCAAACCAGTGTTGCACGGCTCGATCAGCCTGTACGCAACCTAACGACAGGTGGGTTGCAGGTTCTTGCAGATGAAAAAAAACAAACTCAACATGCTGCACCAGCATTTGCCGACTGAGCAAGAAATGCTCCAGCTTGTTAAGCAATTCCTGGCAGACATTCAGAAGCAAGTGACTATCACTCTGCTCCTCATTGAGATCGTAATCAGCAGCAAAGCGCTCAGGCGCCCGATGACTGACGCGCGGATCCGGCATGACACCTGTAGCTCGATCAAACTCCAGCAGGCGACTGGCCCCAAAACGTTTGGCGAACCCCTGTCTTGGCAGGCGCAGGGCCTCACCGATCGACGTAACCCCCATGCCCTGTAATGTTTTGCAAATAGCCTCTGGCCAACCAAGACAGGCAATGGGTAAAGGGCTTAGCTTGCCAGCCAGGTGACGTGCATCGCGAATACAAACCTTCTGCCCGGCCCGTGCCAGCCAGGTCGCCGCAAGCGGCGTCGGTGCAATTGCCACCCTGGCATGAAAACCCTGGCTTACAAAGCCCCTGACAATGCGTTCGCGCAGCACTTTTATGCCACCAAACAGCCGCAGGCTCCCTGCAAGCTCCAGGAGCAACAATGAAGGTGCCTCAACAGAGGTAAACGCAGTAAATTTTTCAGACCACTCGGCAAGGTCTTTTAAAACACGCACCTCCCGATCCAGGCGTCGTTCTTCAAGGCTTAGTGTTGGCATGAGCGCCAATGCAGCATTAACGCTAAGTCCCGGGCCAATCCCTGCCAACCCGGCGTTTGCATTGGCCAGCAAAATCCTGCGAATGCCCTGCTCTTCTTCAAAAACGGCAGCAGGTTCTGCAGTATTGATAACGGCCTCAAGCGGCAGCATCGGCAAATAAACACACAGCCATAGCTGGCGGAGTACGCTGGCAGGAACCGGTAATGGAGATGGGTTTTTAAAATCTGTCGCCACCAGCGACAGCTGTTCAGGTGCCTGGCGCGGCTGTCTCCTGCTGTGCGCGTTCTCTAGCGAGGGAGTCGGGGTGGCTTCCCGGGACCGAGCAGATGATTTGCGTGATTTAGCCATGACGAGAACAACGCTAGTCCGAGTATTGTAGGAGCGAGCGTAGGAGCGGCTTTAGCCGCGATTCACTGCCACATTGTTGTATGCAATCGCGGCTAAAGCCGCTCCTACGGCCGCTCCTATGGCCGCTCCTATGGCCGCTCCTACCACTGTTTCTACGGCCCTGCATAATCTCGCACCACGGCAGGTCTTCCGCCGCGACTTTTCAAGATACCAACATCGGTGCCGGTATCGCCTGCCTCAAGTCGAATACGCAGGGCGGCCGCCGATGGCTGTGACGCAGCGTCTAAGGAGCGAAAGGCAATGGCCCAGCTTTGCCCTGCCTCTGCCGCCAGCTGCAGGCGTCGACTGGCAGCATCGTCAAGCCGGGTTGACCAGAGCAAAACTGCCGCGCAGTTGCCCGAAGAAAGCGCCTGCTCAGCCGCCCACAAAGACTCCTGTGGTGTTTTGGGCCTGACAATCAGAATGCGGGAAAGATTGACACCCCATTGCACAAGAGCAGGTGGGTAAGGCTCGAAAGGCGGCGCAATCCAGGCAAGCCAGCCCCCTTCTCCGTCCTCGCGGGGCTGGCTCAAGCTTGCCAGCGCAGGCATCAGGAGTTGCAGCTCTCCAGTCCCGTACTGGTCCAGAAAGATCTCAGTTAGCGCGTGTTGTGGCCAACCGCCGCCCGGCAGATGTTGATCAAGCCTGGGATAACCACTGGCAAGCGCCTGCCAGCCCAGGTCTTCCGCCTGAGCCTGCCCCCGCCAGATACGCGGGTTTTTGAGCAGGGACTCAAGCGCATCAGACACTGCAAACCTCTAATGTAACGGCATGCCGTCGCGGATGACGCCAACAACCACACCTTCAATCATCATCGCCTGCTGTTTCAGATCGACCTGTATCGGCTCGAAATCGTCGTTCTCAGGCAGCAACCAGACTACGGACCCATCCTGCCGGTAGCGTTTGACGGTTACTTCATCATCAACACGCGCCACAACGATCTGTCGGCTACGCACTTCAGGCGTGCGGTGCACCGCAACGAGATCGCCATCAAGAATGCCGGCATCTTTCATACTCATGCCATCAACACGCAGCAGATAGTGTGGCTTGGGATCGAAAAACGCCGGATCGACCCGGTAATGTGCCTCAATATGTTCTTCAGCGAGAATCGGGCTGCCCGCGGCGACCCGGCCAACCAGGGGCAAACCAAGCTGCTCACGTAATGAGTCCTTAAGCTGTATCCCTCTTGAAGCACCTGGTATCAGGTCTAAAACGCCCTTCTTCTGCAATGCACGCAGATGCTCTTCGGCCGCATTGGCTGACTTGAAACCAAGCTCCCGGGCAATCTCAGCACGCGTAGGCGGCATACCAAACTCATTGCTAAAGTCCTGAATTAATTCGAGTATTTGCTGTTGTCGAGGGGTCAGTTGGCGCATTTAAACATACCTGTATAGATAAACAGTAATGGCATTATATACAGTCAATTTTATTTGTAAACACAGCCAAGGCAACTTTATGCGCCACCGGCATGCCCCCGGCGCCAAACGACTCATTTTCGATCCGGCGAAACCATTCGCCAGGCACTCTTTCGGGAGCGTTACCAAACACTGCGGCTAAACAACCAGCATCGCCTAAAGGCCAAATCCCTGGCAGCAAAAAATCACGATGATTACCCGCGGGATGCAGTCGTGATCGGCGCATGGCGCAAACACACTGGACACATGTCACTAAAGAGAGACAAACCTAAGAAAAACAAGGAATTTCGTTGCGGATGAAGGCACTTTACGAAATAATGCGCCTGCATTTTTACCCAACAGAGGAAATTTGGACAATGATTAAGAAAGTATTGAAAGTGGGCGCCATCGTGCTCGTCCTGGGCGTAGCCTCTGGTTGCGCGAGTCAGGCAGCTATTGATGCTGCACAAGC
>JBPCYD010000173.1:0-6910 GCA_051007895.1 Woeseiaceae bacterium | reverse complement strand
GCTCGCTCGAACGCCTGTTCAGCGGCGGCAAAATCCCACTCGTAATACATCCTGTACATTGCTACGGCAAGATGTGCTTCCGCCAATTCCGGATCCAGTTCCAGTGCCCGATCAGCGGCGAGCTTCGCACGTCGATAAGCCCCTTCCTCAGGAAAAGGGGTGTGCCCCAATTCACCATAGCCGACGGCCAGCCCTGCCCACGCTAACGCACTGGATGGGTCGTCTTCGACGGCGTCCATTAGAAGCTGCATGGCCTCACGCATGCCTTTGCCGGTCTCGCGCCGAATCCGGTACATGGCGCGTAAATAGGTGTCGTAAGTATCAGGGTTTATCTCGCCGCGCGATTCGAGACGCCGCATCTCATCCGGCGTCAGTCTTACCTGCACCGCGCTCGCAACGGACGTTGCAATCTCCCCTTGAACGGCGACGAGACCCTCAAGTGATCGCACGTAGCTATCCGTCCACAAACTCTCCTCGCGCGCCGTATCGATCAGCCGAATATTGATTCGTACCTCTTCGTCCTCTCGAGTTACCGTCCCTTCAATAACCTTGTCGACGCCAAGTCGTGCACCAATTTCGGGAATCGTCAATTTCTTTGATAATCGTATCGTCGACGTTCTCGAAATGACCTTGAATGCGCTGATCCTGGCGAGGCTCGTTATTAGTGCGTCGTGCATACCGGATGACAGGTAGTCATTTGACGAATCGCCCGACAGGTTCTCAAAGGGCAATACAGCGATAGATGAAATGATGTCTCGATTTAACGAATAGCGTTGGTCAATCGACTGCGGCAGGCGCCAAATCTCATTTGCTGTATTAAGAAGAATCGCAGCGCCAACTACGGCCAATGCGGAAATAATAATGTAATCCGATTTGCGAAGACCGAGATCAACGTCTTCGCCATCTGCGGCGTCCGGCGTACGGACGATACCATCAGCGGTAATGTCGTAACGCCACCCCCAGACCATTGCCAACGGGAAAAAAGCGATCAGCGCAATCCACACGAACCGCATACTCGAGACAGGGATACCGAAGGACCCAAAAGCCAAGTCTGCAACCTGAAGAACGACCCATGCTGCGACCAAGTAAATCCCCGCCACCCGAAAAACGTGACGTCGCCGCATTTCAACTATAGTCCGCGAAACCTTTCCCATGGGCAGACAGCTCGGATTCACTGGTACTCTGATTGTAGCCGAGCAGGTCCGCGCTGGCGACAGTGAATAGGCCAGGATCGGCGTACGAGCGGGTTGCGGGCGTCAGGCGCCTGGGTTCTTATTTGAAAACTCTGCTTGAAGACTGGCGACAGTGGTGACGGAACAGGCACTATGCACATGTAATTCATTACCTGATACTCAGGAGGCATGATGAAACACCCGCGCCGCGTCGGGCTGCTGGCATTGCCAGTGGCACTCTGGGCATGCACCAACCAGGAGCTGTCGTTCGAACCTTCCTGCATTGCTTACGAGGGAGACAGGGTGATATTGAGTGGAAATCAGTTTGAATGGCGCAAGTTTAGCGACCAGGTGCCGATGGGCGCTGACGGTGCACGGGCAAATCCCTTTCCGGGTTATCCAAAGTCAGGTACGTATCGCATGGAAAACGAAAGAGTCGAATTCAAGCCCAAGGACGGCTCAGAAATCGCTGACTACTATATGCTCAATCAGCACGGAGCACGCTATCTGTTGACCGCCGAACAGCATCAGAAATTCGCTGCCGACGGGCAGCTCGAAAATTGCGCACTGAAGCTCGTCACTGTCGAATAGATCTCGCTCGCGATGCGAGCTGCCACAAGTTTTTCAATCTGAGAACTGCCGCACACTTTTCAGAAATCTGGCATCCATAACCGACGCCAGTCGCTTCCCGCCCCCACGCCCTTTTTGCAAAGCTAGTTACCTTGTGACGAAAAGCCCGGAAATCTCAATGAAAGTCCTACGCCTCACCCTGCTGGTGCCGTTCCTGTTCCTCGTCCTTGCCGCTAGCGCAAACGCGGCTACCGACATTGTTATTGACCACAGTGAACCGTTGCGACAGCTCGTGTATGAACGTGGCTCCAACGTCGATGGAAATCGCAAGCCGGGTAGTGCGTCGATCATAGCAATGCGATTCGATGCGTTTGGGCGACAGTTTGAACTGACGCTCGAGGAGAATCGGGCGTTAACCAGCGTGGTGCGAAACCAGTCTGTTCTTGAGAGTATCGATGTCTATCGGGGGCGAATTGCAGGCGAAGAAGACACCTGGGTGCGACTAACCCTCGAGAATGATAGTCCTAAGGGTATGTTGTGGGATGGTCAGGAAATGTATGCGATCGACAGTGTCGACAATCAAACCGCTATTTATCGACTGGCGGACCTGCGCGTAAGCGGCGATGAACTCAGCTGCACGGTAGCAGCGACACCGAGAAACGGTAACGATCTCCTCAAAGCAGTAATCGCCGAGACGTCGGCCAATATCGCGTTTCAAAAGGGTCCCGGCGCCACATCGGAAATCGATGTAGCCGTGCTTGGCGATTTTGAGTTTTCGTCGGACATGGGTGTGCTCGCCGAGGCCGAGATGCTCACGCGAATGAATAACGTTGACGGTATATTCAGCATGCAGGTAGGTGTGCAACTGAACGTCAACCGGATAGACGTCTTCGCAACGTCGAATGATCCTTTTACCGACGAGACTAATCCGAGCGACCTGTTGGACGAGTTGTCCGCATACCGATTGGCGCGATCCGCGCAGCGCGGCAAC
This sequence comes from Woeseiaceae bacterium, assembly GCA_051007895.1. Taxonomy (GTDB): domain Bacteria; phylum Pseudomonadota; class Gammaproteobacteria; order Steroidobacterales; family Woeseiaceae; genus SZUA-117. Next base: position 4,177 of record JBPCYD010000173.1, on the reverse strand, counting down.
GGGTTGTCGCACCTGTTTACAGGAAGGGACCTTGATGGTTCGACGGTGGGCATCGCGTACGGTGGAAGATACGGCGCCGCAATCTGTCACGACCGATACGGTGCAGGCCTTACCCAGGCAACGCATGGGGCAACATTCGATAGCCTGATTGCGGCCCACGAAATTGGCCACAATTTTGGTGCGCCACATGATGGAACCACTGATTCAGCCTGTGAAGCTGAAAGTCAGGACTTCCTCATGGCACCCAATTTGAACGGCAACGACATCTTCTCAGCGTGCAGCATCGATCAAATTGAAATTGGTATAGGCCTGACCTTCTGTGTGGCAACTCTGCCAACCGCCGATGCGACCGTTGTTGCCGCAGAATTGACGACAACAGTGCTTTTGGGCAACTCGCGTGACATTGTCTTCGATGTCAACAGCATAGGCACGGATAACGTGAACAACGTGCAATTCGACGTAGCTGTTCCGTCGAACGTCCAACTGGAAAGTGTCGCGACAAGCAGCGGCAGCTGCACCAGCGGTGCAGGGGACGTTTCCTGTTCGCTGGGCACAATCGTTGCCGGTAGCGGCAACACAGTAACGTTAACGGTCTCAACGCCATCGACAGGTAGCGCAGATTTCGTTGCCAGCATTACCGCCGACGACGATGCGAATGCCGGCAACAACCAGGCGTCTACGCTTGTGACGATCGCCCCTGCTGTCGAACTGGTCGTGAATGCAGCCGCAACCGTTCAAATCGACCCGAACCAGAGCACCATGATTAGCCAACGCGTCGAAAACCGCGCATCGCTGGCTGCAACCAACGTTACTCTGACACTGACGCCGAGTGCTGGCGTCACTGTTGATAGCGCAACGTGGAGCCCCGGCAGCTGCCTAATAGCTGACAACATTGTTACCTGCCAGGCGGCATCGCTGGCTGCACAGGCGAATGATGAGTTGCTGGTTCAGGTGACCGGAGTCTCTGAAGGGTCCCAGTCCTATACGCTGGCAATATCATCGAATGAGACAGACCGCGATATGTCCAACAATAGCGTCAGCGGACAGATTAATGTAGGCCAGGTAACAACGGCCGTGGTCAACAACCAGCAAAGCAGTAGTGGCGGTGGTGGCGGCGCGACGAACCCAGCTTTCCTCCTGTTGCTCGCGGCCGGTGGCCTGCTTTCGACTCGCCGCAAACGCGCTTAAGAAAGGCCAATCATTCCAGCCTGACGCTTCGCGCGCGCGCGCCGACTGACTGCACGGCAAGTAAAAAGAAAAAGCAGCACGCCTGTATAAATCCAGGAAATGGCACCGCTGCTCCCTCTAGAGCTTGATCGCACAGCACCGGTAATTACCGTAGTGTTGCCGGGATCAAACATCAGGTCATTAACGTATTCTTCGCCGAAATCAATTTGCTGAAACGGGTTTTCGGAAATAATGTTATCCGCATTCTGGATTCGGCCCGTGCCATTGGCGCTGAGTTCAAGTAGCGCAGGGTGAAAACGACCATTGCCGACTTCTTTGGCATTGTAGGTCAAAACGATCCCGGTGCCGACGAGCTCCTCAATCTGCACGCCATCGGACAGTACCGCCGCCGTTGAAATCTGGAAACTCAGTGAACTTCCCTGTGCATAGAATTCTTCGCCGGTCATGCTTCGCTGTAAAGCGAAAGCGGGAAAGCCCGATGGTGTGCCCGGAACCAGGGCACCGTTCACCGTGTAATTGACGCTAACAATATCCGGATTCACGTAAATCCCGGCAGCCAGCGGTGCATCGATAATCACAGTTATATCGAAAAGATCGACATCGCTGAAAACGTTGGTCAACTGGTAGTCCGATTGATTCGTCGAAAAAGTCATCGTTTGCGCGGCAACAGCTGGCGCAATCAGGAAAACGAGCACGATCAGGGATGTGCATCGACGCATGAAAACACTGTCTTCGCGTTTCAGGGCATTCAACGTCTCGGTCTGGTTTTTCGGTACGCTGTTAATAGGCGTATTGGTTCCGCTCTTTCTGTAGTGGCCCAGTATGACAGGCCAGGCAGTAATTAGTTGCCATCCTTGTCTTGACATATAGACCAAACTCGTTGAAAACATCCACGTGGTCGACATAACAACAAATTCACTCACCGGGGATGAGATCGACCAATTCTTTGAAACCGGATGGATTGAGAAGAAAGCACTATTCAGCTCGAATGAAATAGATCGCATCCGTCAGTGCTTCGATAACCTCGAGGCACTGGCCGGTGGATTAGACGTGACCACTTCACTACAGGGTTCGCATTTCGTTCTAGACCAGAATCGGGGTCAGGCAGTCATCAAGCGCGTGGTCTGGGCCGGCGGATCCCAGCCCTATCTGCTGGAGATAGGCGCGGATCCGCGGCTGACCTTGCCGAGCTCACAGCTCCTCGGCAGCAAGGAGCTCGAGCAGCTGCTTTCCCAGGCACACTTCAAACGACCGGGCGACGGCGTCATCTTCGACTGGCACCAGGACATACAGCACCGCGACAAAGGCGGTGACACCTGGAGGACGTGAATGGATCCGGTAGCTTCGTTCAGACGCTGATCGTCATCGACGAGATGACACCTGATAGCGGGCCACTCAGGTTTGTTCCAGGCAGTCCACGATGGGGTCGCGTCGACTTCGGAGCGCATGATTACGACGATCCTGACTATGCGATCCGGCGACCAGAGCAGTTTCACGAGGACGACGCGGTGACGATTCTAGGCGAGCCAGGCGATACTTTGTTTTTTGGCCCCTACACGGCGCATGCCAGCTTCGAAAACACGTCGGATTCGTACAGGCGTGTCCTGATAAACGGTTACGCGTATCCAGGCGCCAATCATCGCGCCTACCCGGGCGAGGGGTCTTGTCGAAAACTCTCCGTAACGTGAGGCGATCGCCCTGATGTTTGGCGTTTTGGACTGGGCCGTGGTTGCTGCCTATATTATTGGTACGACCGTCGTTGGGCACCGCCTTAAAGGCCGGCAGAAAAGTACGCGGGACTTCTTCCTGGGCGGACGAAGCATGCCGTGGTATGCGGTATCGGCGTCAACGATCGCGACGACAATCAGCGCAGTAACGTTTATTGGCGTGCCCGCGCTGGTCTACGCGCAAGAAGGCAGTTTCGTCTATTTACAGCTGGCACTCGGCGGCATTATCGCGAGAATCCTGGTTGCCCGCTTCCTGGTACCGCTCTACTACGAAAAGGAATTCTACAGCCCGTACGAATACATGACCGACCGGCTCGGGCCCGTCGTTGGGCGGGTCACAGCGGGCATGTTCTTCCTCGGGGGAATTCTCGGTCAGGGCGTACGTGTTTATGCTACCGCCCTGGTTCTCGAGCTGATTACCGGCTGGAGCATGATGACCAGCATTTTCGTTATCGCGACCTTCTCTATTATGTGGACCTGGATGGGAGGCATCGCAGCCGTCATCTGGACCGACTTCGTGCAATTTTTTATTTTGGTCATTGGTGGATTCGCGGCATTGATCTATGTCACAAACGCATTACCCGACCAGTGGGATTCGCTGGTTGCAGTCGGGAACCAGGCCGGCAAGTTCCGCACATTCGATTTTTCTACAGATCCGCGCGTTGCGTTTACATTCTGGGCCGCATTGATCGCGATGCCTTTTCAAAATGTCGCCGTGTATGGCACGGATCACCTGTTCGTCCAGCGGCTCCTCTGCTGTCGCAACAAGAGAGAGGCGCAGAAAGCAGTGTTATGGAGCACGCTGGGAGAGCTGGTGCCGGTGCTGATGCTGACAGTCGGCGTTGGACTTTTCGTCTTCTATCAATATCAGCCACTAACCGGCGAGCTTGCGACCCTGGTCGATGAGAGAGGAGACCGCATATTTCCCGCGTTCATCATTACCGAGATTCCCATCGGACTGAAAGGATTGCTCATTGCGGGCATATTGAGTGCCGCTATCTCGAGTCTCGACTCTATCCTGGCAGCGCTGTCACAGATTTCGCTAACCATGTTTTACAAACCATTCATCGAGCCGGACGCGGATGAGAGTCGCCTACTCAAAGTATCCCGCTTGCTGGTCATATTCTGGGGTATTGTGCTAGCCGTAATGGCCTGGCAGTTCTCGGCAAGCAAACTTGACATCGTTACCCTTGCGTTTTCGATGACCACGTATACCTGGGGCCCCATGCTCGGTCTGTTCCTGCTGAGCATCGCATCCAAAC
>JBPCYD010000172.1:0-2775 GCA_051007895.1 Woeseiaceae bacterium | reverse complement strand
GATGACCTATGCACCGGGAACGTCGCAGCGTGCCGGGCTGGTCACGATTGCGCTCGCCGTATCAGACACGGGTGAAACGGTATCGCTCCTGCACCAGGTCCATGTGGACAACGTCCCATGAGCTGGTCAATGCCGAACAGAAGGCAATCCGGTTTCTCGCTCGTGCCTGCGCTATTCGTGCTTGTTGTGTTGGCCGGTCTCGGCGTTGTCGCCGTGCGCATGATGGCGGTCCAGCAACAGACGGTTGTACTCGCGATGCAGAGTGCTCGTGCTTATGCGGCCGCGCGAACCGGTATCGACTGGTCCGCCTACCAGGCTGTCGTAAACAATAGCTGCGCAAGCGCTACGTTGACGCTAACCGAGGGTGGCCTCGCCGGGTTTTCGGTAGAGACCAGCTGCAGCAGCACGACACATTCTGAAGGGCCGAACACGGTGAGTGTTTATGTTATTGACGCGTTCGCACGATCAGGCAGCTACGGTACTCCAGACTACGTATCTCGCCGAATTCGAAGTACCGTGACCGATGCGACATGAGCGGCCCAATGTCTAAGCGATACTTTTCCATCGCCATGTTCTGTTTGCTGCTGTTCAGTGTGGCGAGCGACGCTGTGGCCCAATCGTACCAGGCACCCATTGCGGACACGTGGTTGAAAGAGGCCGCGCCTAATGAGAATCATGGCAGCGACAAAGAACTATCTGCAAAGAACAAGCCAACGGACAATTTTCGTGTTTTATACCAATTCGACCTGTCGTCGATACCGGCAAACGCGAATATTACTCGAGCAGAACTGCGGTTACGGGTTACAGGCGAAGACGATTCGGGTCAGCAGGTCAACATCCATCGAGTCACGGACAGTTGGACCGAGAACACCGCGAACTGGACCAACACAGGCAACGACTTCGACCCCACAATTTCCGCATCATTCATTCCGGATGACACCGGCTGGGTTCGAGTCGATATTAGCAATCTTGTTCAGTCCTGGGTTTGTGGTGAATCCAGCAATCATGGATTCATGTTGATTCCGACATCGGCGGACAAAGAATCCAAGTACACGAGCAAAGAGTGGGATCGAGGGAATCGGCGACCGCGACTGTACGTCAGAACATCCGGGACCAATCCCTGTCCATCCTCCTCACCGCCGGCGGTGATAGCGGATTGGCAACTTGATGATTGCACGTTGGGTTTTGCCGGCAGTTCGGTGATTGATGCCGGGCCAAACGGCCTGGATGGCATCACGGTTGGTGGCATGGATGTCGAGAACATGGGGCAGCTTTGCAGTGCGGGGGATTTCGATGGCAACACCGGTCATATCGCCGTGCCCGATTCCTCCGCATTGGATGTCACCGAGGGATTCAGCATCGCCGTCTGGGTGCGCCACGACGGTGCGCCGCTGAAAGATTGGGAAGCGATACTCGCCAAAGGCGATAGCGCCTACCGTTTGCATCTGAATGGCGGGTGTACCATAGCCGATTCGCTTCCTGGCAATACTCGTTACGGATTTACGCTCGGGCTGAACGGAGGGTGTAGCGGGGCGGATCTAAACAGCAACGTCGTCCCCATTCCGGGTACCTGGTACCACGTGGCCGCGACTTACGATCGCGCCACCATGCGTATCTACATCAATGGCAACCTCGTTAACTCCGCGTCATATAGCGCACCTATCAACACGAACAACTTCGATCTTTTTATCGGCGAGAATTCGCAACAGAACAATCGCAACTGGTCAGGCGATATTGACGAAATCACGATCTGGGACGATGCAATTACTCCGCAGCAGGTAATAGCGCATCGCGACAGATCGCGTCCCTGCACAAATTGCGGTGGCGTCGAGTTCACCATCAACCACGACAACTTTGGCATCAATTGCGTACCCGAAGTGATCACGATTGATGTTGTTGACAGTATGGCCGGAACACCACGGACCGACTACAACGCGCAAATTACCCTGGATACGCAGAATGGGCGCGGTACCTGGAGCCTGGTTTCCGGGAGCGGTGCATTCACAGATGCAGGCGCCGACGACGGGTTGGCTACGTACACTTGGCCGTTGGGCGAGAGTACGGCCGAGTTCGCGTTGAGCTATACGAATGGATCCGACACCTTCGATATCGATGCGTATCAGACCAGCGATCCGGCAACGCGCGACGACGACTCTGAGGGAGCCATCAGTTTTTCGCCGAGCGGATTCACGCTTACCGCCGCCGTATTGTCGAATCCGCCACCCGCTGTCATCGTGCCGTTTTCTGCAGCGCAGACCGCCGGTACCGACTTCCCGATTCACATCGCTGCGTTCGGCCAGACGCCCAATAATCCAACCTGCGGCGTAATCGAGTCGTACACGGGCACGAAAAACCTCAAGTTCTGGTCTGGCTACATGGATCCGGTTGCCGGTAGTCGACTGGTGGATATTGATACGAGCCCGGTCGCGAGTGCAGAGGCATCGGCAGGCGTAACGCCGGTCGTATTTACCAACGGACAGGCGGTCGTAACCGGGAAATACAAGGACGCGGGACAAATTCAAATTAGTGTCAAAGATGACAGCAGCACGGACCCGGATTTACCAACAGGCATTCGAGGCGCGACCGCGGGATTCGTCGCCAGGCCGTTTGAATTCGCGTTGTCGAATATCGAGGACGGGGCGGGCATTCCGAATCCTGTAGCTGCTGACGCAAATGGCAGTGCATTCGTCGCGGCCGGAGAAGCATTTTCGGTTACCGTGACAGCCCTCGACGCGGAGGGTGACGTTACGCCTAACTACGGGCAGGAAACTGTTG
>JBPCYD010000171.1:0-5151 GCA_051007895.1 Woeseiaceae bacterium | reverse complement strand
GCGGTCGACTGAGCGTAAGAAAACGCCGCATGCTCACGTATGTCCGGATCCTCGTCTTCGAAAACGAAATTCTTTAAAGCATCCGCTGTTTCACTGACTCTCGCCTGTGCCATCCAGAAGATCGCTTCTTCACGATGGTCTTTGCTGAGGCCATGCGACGCTGTGTCGACAAGAATATCTCGAGCTCTGGAACCTTCGTGAACTGCGATTGCCGCAATGGCGCCGGCGCTATTCCTGCGACTACTCGAGACCAGTAGCTTCAGCCATTCAGCGCTGTCGTCAGCATCGATTGGCCCGAGATCAACGATTTTCGAGTTTACGGTTACCGGGCAGTCGCTGCTCAGCGCGCGAATCTTGCTAACGCTGCTACCCTCCATGAACACATAAATCTGCACGTCCTCGTCAGCGCGTTCAGGATCGTCAGTGCTACCAAAACCGCCAGTACGCCCATTCAGGTCACAATGTCGTTTCGACATATTGCCACTCCGCCAGTTATAGCAGCACAAATCTGGAGCGCCATCGACTGCCGGAACTTGCCACGTATGCCATCCATCATCCTGAATTCCAGGAATCTGTGCGGCGGCATGATTGCTGACCGGCACAGAAACAATCAAGAGCAAGCCGAAGGCGGCCTTTGTTAGCGAGTACATTACCGTTCGCCTTCCAGCGCGCTGTCAATGATTTCCCACACTGCATCACTTTCCATATGCGTCAGGTATTCGAGGATTTCGCTTTTTTCGTCCGCACCATTGGCGCTGCGATACAGCTCGACGAGGCCAGCATCGTAGTCTGCGATGAACATGCCCTCCAGCGCCGCTTCTTTAATGTCATCGTCGTCAGAACTCTGATAGATCCGTACCAGTGTTGTTCCAACGTCCTCGCCGCCGACAATGCCGAGCGACTCAATGGCTTGCGCCTGCAAATCCGGGTCAGTCGTATCCATGGCACGTTCAACTAACGTCTGATAATCACCAGCGATGGCATAGGCTTCAATCAGGGTCTCTGACATGCCGCCCTCATCACGAATTCTTCGCAGCGTGTCAGTGGCACCCATGGCGCCCAGCATTTCGACGGCTGTCTCAAACTCTTCTCCATCCGATTGCATGGCCAGTTCGTAGATCGAGTCACTGTCGTCAGCGATCAGATACGCTTCTATAACCGCTTCCCGCACGTCGCTATCACCGTTTGCATAGATGTCTTTCAGGCTTGAAAGTGCGGCGGCGTCACCACCGATCCCGATCATTTCGATTGCCTCTATCTGCAGGTCGCCACTGCTGTTCCTGGCAGTTTCCGCGACAATCGCGTGAGCCTCCGGGTCGTCGATTTGACTCAGGATAAATAGCGCGCTTTCCTTCACCTCGTCACTGTGGTTTTCCTGCATGATCTTGCGGGCACGAGGCAGTGCAAATTCAGGCGGTGCTGCAATCAACGCTTCCAGTGCGGCAATTTTTAGCTGGTCCCTGTCATCAGCGTCGTCATCCTGTGCATAAGTCGGGACCGTCGTCAGCATTGCCACCAGGGAAACGAGAAGTATCTTGTGAAATTGCATGATCTTAAATCCTCAATCAAATGGTCTGTGATTCTTCTGATGTGTCACGCGAAAGTTTGGTTAACATGATATTCAGCTCGAACAAGAGCTTTGCTCTTAGTTCCTCGGCATCCTCGGCGGTCGTCTCCTCAGCACCGATGCGCATCAGGACAAGTTCGAAGGCGCGCAATACACGCGCCGTACCGGGATCGTTATTCTGCATTGCCGCTCGTTCGAACAGGCGATTTTGCGCAATAATGCGCGTGAGCAATTCGGTGTTATCGACATCCGCTTCGATCGCTAGCCTTGATATGTTTTCTTCGCTTTCACGAAAATGTACCTGCAGGCTGCGCGCGAACGCGGAATGTTGGCCGGAGTCTTCCGCAAAAGTTTCATACTGAATGTTCGTCTCTGTGTCTTTACCCGAGAGCAATATTCCAATGCCGATGCCGATAGCCAGCGCAGCAGTGATCGCAACGCCCCAAACAAATGACCAGGTGTGAAACATCGGTTTTGGTAATGCTTTTTCAGGACGCATGGCCGCATTTTTGATCGTGTCATGCCAGCGTTCGACCATGTCCGGCGGTGCCCGGTGCAAAGGTTGACTGGAGAGTCCGTCCAGTTGCCGACAGAGCCGTTGGTAGCGATTCGCAAGGGCAGCGTCTGTGGCGAGCGCATTGACCACTTTTTGTCGCTCGCTCTGCTTCAGACCGTCGTTGTAATAGTAGAAGGTCAGTGTCTCTTCATTTATCAGCAATTTACTCATCGTCTGGTCCTTTAAGATCGATCATATGGCCGCGAAGTTTGCGGACGCTGCGGAAAACAGCCTGTTTCACCGTGCCTACATTGATCGAAAATTCCTCGGCAATTTCCTTAAGCCTCCATTGCTCAAGATGTTTGAGCACGAAACACACGCGCTCGGTATCACTCAGGTGCGAGAATGCGGCGGCCAGTTCGTCACCGAGTTCTCGCCGCCGCTGCGCCTCTTCCGGTGTCTCCGCCGGATCCAGCACCTCGAATTCAAGGGGTTCGAACATTCCGGGACGGTTCTTCCTGAGAAGCTGCAGGGCCGCATTGACGGCGATACGGTGAATCCATGTCTCCAGTTTCGCCGAATGGTTGAACTGGTGGCGTTTATCCCAGGCGCTCAGGAGCGCTTCCTGTACGGCGTCTTCAGCCAGCTCAGGGCTCCGTGTGATTCGCAGGCAGGCCGAATACCAGCGATCCGACCTGCTGGAAATCGCCGCGTGAAAATCAGCCTGGCTGGGAGGACCCGAACTTTCGATAACAGCCACCATCAGATCTTTGATGCACCGGCATCGCATTTGGTTAGCATCGGAAATTGAATAGGTGTTTGTACCTGTAGCGCTTGCGCAAACTGCGCATGGTTGGAGAAGATGATCGACCCTACTATCTAATGCCCCATACCCTAAGGAGTATACCGACCATGAGGAAAACCGAGAGTCACCCTGGCACTGGCTGGAATCGCGTAAAAAGGGCGCTGGCTTTTTGCGTTTCCGTTACGCTGCTGGCGTCTTGCGGCTCTCTGCCTCAGATCGGTACCGATGTGGCGTATTGCAGCAATGTGAACCTCGAGCGAGTCGCCACCTACAGGGTCGAGTTCGAAGACACACCGGAATTCCTTAAACCGATGCTGCGCGATGAGGCCAGTCTCGCGCTGAGCACGAAAGGCCTCGAATATGTCGAGGGCGATGCACACGCGATCTTAATGATGACCTATGTAAACCGGACGCTGGATTCCGTCGAGGCTGCGCGAGATGAGTCCTGGGAAACCATTGCACCCGGTGGCGGGGTTCGTTTCATCGCAGAGGTGAAAATGGAGATGACGGATGCCGTTTCCCGCGAGAGGATCTGGGCCGGCTCGATGGCGCGTGTTCACAACGTCTATGAAGGCTCCTACATGCATGACGCACCTGCCCGCGCGGCTATGCGTAACGCGTTTCTCGACATGTTCGCTGATTTCCCAAGCGCGACTGGCGATACCTGCCCCTAATCCCCGGACGTAATTCAGGGACATTCCTGATTTAGCGTATTAGTACGTTAAATCAGGAATGTCCCGATTTATTGCGTCAGTCGCGTGCTACGATCCGCCACTAATTGAGGTGTGCATGGAGTTTTCCGGGAAATGGGTCAGGCAGATTTAGGGCAGGAGTTTCGTGCCGAGTTGGACGGCCTGGTTCAGCAGCTTGCCAACGTTTTGCCAGACGTTATCAGGCGTACCGACGACCGTATTGCGCTGCAGCCGGATGCCGCTGCTGTATTGTCAGATTTCAGGGAGCCGCTGCCAATGCAGGGCTGCGGTGCCGCGAAGGCGATCGAGCGATTGCTCGAGCTCAATGAAACGGCGGGTGGCAATACCTCGGGCCCAAAATGTTTTCATTTCGTTATCGGTGGCAGCACGCCAGCGTCCCTGGCCGCAGATCTGCTGGCCACAGCCTACGATGCGATTACCTACACCTGGATCCTGTCGCCCACCGGCGTCGAGATGGAGATGCAGGCGCTGGACTGGCTGAAGGAAATATGCGAATTACCAAAAGACTGGTCCGGGGTAATGGTAACGGGCGCCTCCATGGCGAACTTCGTTTGCCTCGCGGCCGCGCGCCAGTGGTGGGGTGAACAACATGGTCTCGATGTTTCCGAGACCGGGCTCGCCGGCGCGCCGCAGATGCCGGTCCTGACGTCAGGGTTTGTGCACGCCAGCACACTGAAGGTTCTGGCGGTTCAAGGCGTCGGACGCGGGCATGTCCAGAGATTCACGGCAGACGACTTTGGTCGCCTGGACCTCGACGCGTATAGCGCCGGGCTAGACGCGTTGGAAGGTGCACCGGCGCTGGTGATTGTCAATGCCGGTGAGGTCAACGCCGGTGAATTCGATCCGGTTAAGGAAATGATTGCACTGGCACGCCAGCATAACTGCTGGATACATGTCGACGGCGCGTTCGGTCTGTTCGCCAAAGTGTCACCACGGATCGCGCATTTTGTCGAAGGCATTGAGCAAGCGGATTCCGCGACGGTCGACGGGCATAAATGGCTGAATGTTCCTTACGACTCCGGCTACGCTTTCGTGCGCGACTACGGACTGATGGCCCGTGCATTTCGTTACTCAGCAGACTACCTGCCGGAAGAAAACAGCGATCGGCCCACCTTTGGTGCCATCGGGCCGGAAAGCTCACGGCGTGCTCGCAGCTTTGCTGTGTGGGCGACGCTCAAGGCATACGGTCGCGAAGGCCAGCGACGGATTGTGGAGCACTGCCTCGATATTGCAGCCTATTTTGCCGATCGAGTTCGTGCGACCGAAGGACTCGAGTTACTCAATGACCCACAGCTAAACATCGTTGCCTTTCGCTTTAATCCCGGCGGTCTGAGTGACGAGCAGCTGGATGAACTGAACGAAAAGCTGGGAGAGGCCGTAATTGCCGACGGCCGATTCCTGGTGGGAACATCCAAAATGGGTGCCCGCACTATCTTCAGGCCCGCATTTTCAAACTGGCGTACCCGCCAACAGGATGTCGACGAGTTTGCTGATGTCGTTCTGGAGCTTGCAAAACACCAGCCAATTAGCACATATTCCAGTTGATGAATGTCCATAAACCAGGGGTAGG
>JBPCYD010000170.1:0-9586 GCA_051007895.1 Woeseiaceae bacterium | reverse complement strand
AGTTTTACCAGGTACTGACGCTGCACGGCGTCAATATGCTTATCTTCTGGATGATCACTTTTGAGATTGCGGTACTGTATTTCTGTTCGTCGACTCTACTCAAATGCCGGTTGGCGACGCCGAGGATTGCATGGCTCGGATTTGCGCTGATGTTGATCGGCATCGTGGTCAACAACGCGGCTGTTTTGAACGGAGACGCGTCGGTCATGATGACGTCATACGTGCCTATGCCAGCCAACCCGAATTTCTACCTTGGATTGATTCTCTTCGCAGTTGGCGCACTCCTTGGATGTTTTGTATTTCTCGGGACACTCATAATTGCCAAAGAAGAGAAAACCTATGAGGGTTCTATTCCTCTGGTCACTTTCGGTGCGCTGACAGCATGCATCATTGCAATATTCACGATCGCCTCCGGCGCTGTTATCCTGATACCAACCTACCTTTGGTCAATCGGATATATCAACAATATCGATGCTGCGATGTACCGCCTGGTCTGGTGGGCACTCGGGCATTCTTCACAGCAAATTAACGTTGCTGCCCATGTGTCCGTCTGGTACGCGATTGCCGCCATCGTTTTCGGCGCCCGACCATTGTCGGAAAAGGTCAGCCGCACCGCTTTCTTTCTGTATATCGCCTTTCTGCAAATCGCCAGTGCGCATCACTTGCTGGTAGATCCGGGCTTAAGCTCTGAATGGAAAATATTCAATACCAGCTACGCGATGTATCTTGCAGTGCTCGCGAGCATGGTGCACGGACTAACTGTGCCAGGATCGATTGAAGTCGCACAGCGTGCCAAGGGATTGACCAATGGCCTGTTTCAGTGGCTCAGGAAAGCGCCCTGGGGCAACCCGGTCTTCTCCGGTATGTTCCTGTCACTGATCGGTTTCGGATTCATCGGTGGAATCTCCGGTGTAGTGATGGGTACAGAGCAGATTAATATCATCATTCACAACACTATTTATGTGCCCGGACACTTCCACGCGACGGTTGTTATCGGATCGACCCTCGCATTCATGTCGTTGACCTATTTCCTGATTCCTGTGCTATTCCGCAAACAGGTGATGTTGCCTGGCCTGGCCAAAATTCAGCCGTATCTGTTTGGCATAGGGATGATGGTTTTCACCATGGCGATGATGGGTGCGGGAACACTCGGCGTTCAGCGCCGGCACTGGGATATGGCATTTACGGATGCAATGATCGGCTTCGACTATCCCGCCAGTGCCTACACGTTCATGGGCGTTGTTGGCATTTCCGGCGTAGCTGCAATACTCGGTGGTGCAGCCTACATCCTGGTAACCGTGCTGTCAGTGTTTTTCGGCAAACCGGTTGGGTCTGAATCGAGTTTTGGTTTCACGACCAGCACCCTGACCCGCGCCGACCCGGTCGTGATGCCAGAGGGCGGTCACGAAGCCGCAGGAAAATGGGGCTTTGCCGCACCTGGGACATTCCTGTTGGCGATTTTCTTCCTGTTGGTCTTCGTTCTTTACTACGCCGTCAACTGGAAGTACCTGGCTTCAGTCTGGCCCATAAGCTAGGTTTTATTATTTTCGTGGGAGCGAGCTAGGTTTTATTATTTTTTGTGGGAGCGGCTTTAGCCGCGATTCCAAAATATCTTCGCGGCTAAAGCCGTTCCCACGTGGTAAGGCTAAAGTTGAATGAAAAGCTGGGCATCGAAACTGATAATGTCTCTGGCAATTGCTATCCCGGCAATTGGCTACGCAACTGCCGATAACGCTGGCGACTACGATCCGGACGATGCGCTTGGAATTTCGCAGGCCGCCGTCGGCACGAAAATAGGCAACTACGACCTTGTCGACCGGCTTAACCGTAACGTGAACCTGCACGATTATGCAGGCAAGCCGATTGTCATCAGTATGATCTTCACATCCTGTCATCACGTCTGCCCGATGACGACGAAGCACCTGGAACAGGCAACGCAAGCGGCGAGGGAGGTTTTGGGAGAGGACAGCTTCGAGGTGCTTACCATCGGCTTTGATACCGCGCGCGACACACCGAACGCGATGAGCGCTTTTGCGAGGGAACAGGGTATCGACGCGGACGGCTGGCGATTCCTTAGCGGTACGCGAGAGACAATCGAGGCGCTGTCAGCAGATCTGGGCTTTATTTATTTTCCGACGCCGCGTGGTTTCGACCACATCAACCAGGTCACAATCGTTGATCGCGACAGTATCGTCTACAACCAGGTGTATGGCGTAACTTTCGAATTGCCATGGCTCGTGGAGCCGCTAAAACAGCTGGTGTTTAATCGCCCGGAATCTGCAGGCCATATGGTGGCCAGTCTCGTTGACCGCGTACGATTGTTTTGTACAGTGTTCAATCCGGCGAGCGGTCGATACGAAATCGACAATTCCCTGTTCATACAAATTGCAATCGGCTTCATAATCGTATTATCTGTCTCCGTGTTCCTTTGGAGAGGATATCGCCCGGCGCGAAATACCTGACCCGCAATTGCTTCTTTTCTTGCAGAAAATAGCCCGTGCCGGCTTAGGCATCGTGCATCGGCCGCTTGCGCGGGCTTTCGGACCGGTCGAAAATCCGCTCAATCACCTCGGTGCCTTAACAATTTTCTTTTGCTGGATCGTACTGATCAGCGGCTTATGGCTGCTGATTTTTTTTCGCACCAGCGTTTCGGGGGCGTTCGAATCGGTTGAATACCTGACCCACGAACAGTGGTATCTCGGCGGCATCATGCGCAGCCTGCACCGCTATGCCTCGGACGCCGCGATTCTCGCCCTGTTGGTGCATATCGTCAAAGAATTCGCTTTCGATACTTACCGATTGAAGCGCTGGTTTAGCTGGGTGACCGGTGTGCCGCTGGTGTGGATGCTGTTCGCCCTCGGTATCACCGGTTATTGGCTTGTGTGGGACGAATTGGCTCAGTACGTTGCCATAACCAGCGCGGAACTTATTGACAGGATTCCCATATTTACCGATTCGATGGCGGGCAATTTCCTGATTGAGTCCGCGCTCAGCGATCGATTTTTTACTTTGATGGCCTTTCTGCACCTGATTGGTCTGCCGATTTTCCTGGTATTCGGCATCTGGCTGCACGTTTTCAGACTGTCCCGGCCTGCCATCAACCCGCCGCGGCGACTTATGGCTGGCACCCTGCTTTGCATGCTTGTACTGTCATTCGTCTTCCCGGCTGTAAGCCAGGATGAGGCAAACCTGTCGCAGGCGACGCAGGTGGTAGACCTGGATTGGTTTTACCTGCATGCCTATCCACTAGTGCAGCAATGGTCGCCGGGCTACGTATGGTTGCTGCTGGTAGGCATCAGTTGCCTGATTTGCCTGGCTCCCTGGTTGCCGCCAGGAAAAACTGCAGAGCCCGCCATCGTAGACCTCGCCAACTGTAATGGTTGTCAGCGGTGTGCAGACGATTGCCCGTTCGGCGCCATCCAGATGCAGCCAAGAAGCGACGGCGAGAATTACGACCGGGAGGCCGTTGTCGATGCCGACCTCTGTGTACGATGCGGAATATGTGTCGGTGCCTGCCCGACGGCAACGCCGTTTCGTAGCCGTGGAGACCTGATTCCAGGGATCGACTTGCCGGAGTTGACTGCCGCGGACCTGCGCGAAACGATCAACGCGGTCGCTGCATCGCTGACCGGCGACAACAGGATCCTGAGCTTCAGCTGCAGTGGCAGCACCACTGCAGCTACCTTGAAGAAGGCAGGCGAGGCGGTTGTCGAGGTGAAGTGTATGGGCCAGGTGCCACCGCCGTTCCTCGACTATGTTCTTAGCCGCGACCTGGCCGACATGATCCTGATGACAGGATGCTCGGATGGCAGATGCCGCTACAGATTCGGGACGCACTGGACTGAGGATCGCGTGACGCGCAGACGCGATCCGCGGCTGCGCCGACGAATTGATGAATCCAGGATCTGTCGTGCCTGGCAGGATTTGCCACAGTACCAGGGGAGCGTGCTCAAACAGCTCGCGATGCTGCGCGCTTCTGTGCACGAGCGGCCGCAACGCAATGAGGAGCCGGCGGCATGAGTCGCTTACTGGGCCAGATTCTGACCTACGCCGCATTCGCGGCTGTTATCGGGCTGTTTTCAGCCTGGCCCGAATATCACATGCTCGACCAGGAGGAAGCCGTCGTCTCCTTGAGTTTCTCGCACGCCGCGCAGCGAATGGGTGAATGTCGTCAACTTAGCCAGGCGGAATTGAATGAGCTTCCGCCGAACATGCGAAAACCCAACTCCTGTCCGCGCGAGCGACACTCGGCTTATGTCGAGGTGCGTGCTGACAATGAGGTTTTGTTCGCTGAAACCCTGTCGCCAAGTGGACTGTGGCAGGACGGCAAGATCAACGTCTACCATCGCAGCACGCTGAGCGCCGGCGAGTACAGGCTGTTCATCGGTATGAACGATTCGGGCCGCGACGCAGGCTTCGACTACGAGCACACTGCGGATCTACGGATCGGTGCCGGTCAGAACCTCGTAATCGGTTTCAATAATTTATCTAAAACTTTTGTAATTGAGTAATGTAGACGATGACTTTTCTCACCTGGAAATCGGAGTACTCGGTTGGCATTGAATCGGTCGATCACGAGCATCGTGAAATGATCGAGTTAGTGAATGCTTTATACGACGAGATGAAGAATCGACAAGATCCACGATCTATCGACCAGTTTCTAGGCGATATTCATGCGACGATTTCAGCACATTTCGCGCTGGAGGAGCGCGTAATGAAACAGTCGGGCTACGACGATTACGAGCCACACAAAGATGATCATGAAGACTTACTTGATCAGATCCGTGACCTGATGGATGCCTATGCAGATGATCCCGAAAAGGGATTGCCGCTGTTACAGGAGCGACTCTCCGACTGGTTTGCAACACATTTCTCGACCTTCGATTCGCGTTTGCACGGCAAGCTGGATATTCCGCACCATTAGGGTTTGGAATCGCGACTAAAGTCGCTCCTACAAACTCCGTTTGGGTCCTGTTGGAATCGCGGCTAAAGCCGTTCCTACGGTGCTGTATGCAATTAGTGTAGGAGCGGCTTTAGCCGCGATTCGCACCTCACTCAAACGATAATCGTAGGAGCGGCTTTAGCCGCGATTATCCATCTCTCATTCTGCAGCTAATGACAACTCAGGTGCCCTGCAGTAGCAGCCGCAGCATCTGGAAGGTCGCCAGTGCGAGCGATAGAAAAATTGCAAAGAACACGACTTGCCGGTACTTCAATACCTCACCCAACCTGGCTTCCATTTTTCTGACGATCCAGTCGGACACCAGGTAGATGAATATCCCGTTCAGCGTGAAAATCAGGATTTCACTCACGCCGGATCTCCTTTGGCGCGCATCGACTTCCAGGCGACAATCAGGAACAGGAGACCGCCAATGACGGATATCAGCCCACCGAATCCCATCAGACCCATGCCGGCAATTTCTCCCAGCCGATCGACCCCTTGTGCCAACCCTGCAGTCTTTCTTTGAACGCCGTAACCACCGGTCCATGCGAGACCTGCGATGTGTAGCAATTGTCCGCCGCCGTAAAGGAGCGGCTGCCAAAAAGCCATTCTCGCGGGCAACGGTCCGAATCCTAGTCGTGGCAAAAGGTAGTAGGTCAGGCCCATCAGCGCGACCGTAACGCCGACGGTGGCACCGTGGTAGTGGGCAGGAATGACGATGTCCAGCCCGGAAATCATGAATCCGAGCACGCCGCCCGTGGCGAACAGCAATAGAGAACTCCACAAAGCTGCCCGCAAATAGGTCGCTTCCCCGTGTAACCGGTCGGCGTTGAGGAAGCTCGATAGCACCGCAATCCCCAGTGGCAGGCAGGACAGGCCCCCGTACTTCATCAATTCTGTGAATGCGATCCGGTGACCTGGAGAGACCACATCATGTGCCAGGTACAGAAATGGCACAACGATGATTGGTAGAACCAGGAATAGTTGAAAAACGAGTGTCAGGCGCGGTGTAAGTTCCAGGTGGCACCCACTGGCATGGGCGAGCACGACCCAACTGATCATCATCAGTAACGTGTAACTAAACTGTATGACGTGACCGCCGCCCCAGAACAAAAACTCGAAATAGATCTGGCCGTCCATTTCGTCTGGTATGCCCTGCATGGAGGTCAGCACGGCTGCGATAGCGATCCCGGTTACGACCGCCGACATAATCACGCCAAACTGGAGTGCTTCGCCGCCACTCAAGTTTGGACTGAGTCCTCGCCAGGTGAGCAGTGTGCGTAACACGTGGCTGGCAATGCCGAATGTGAAGAGGCCCAATCCTGTGAAAAACAACGGGTGCTGCAAAACCGGTACATAGTTGCTCATCTGCGGGTTGCCGGCACCGGCAAATGGTGCGATGACGATAATCAAAGTGCCGATCGCGGCCAGGCCGAACGAGAGCCGGTCGAGGAACGGCCGTTCTCCTGATGCGCACAGGCTCCACAGCGCAGCTGACATGGAAAGCAGCCAGATAAGCACAGACAGCGTCACGTGGACGACAAGAGAAACCTGGAAAAAATCAATTAAGGGAATCCAGCCCTGGACGATAGGTGTGCGCGCCAGTACCAGCAACAGCGAAAATACTCCTGCAAGAATGAGTGACACTAACCCAAGCGTCACCCAGGCTGTCGTAATGCGGCGGCTATCGCCGCCAGGGAATGGCAGGGCGTACTCTGTTGGATTCACCTGATGATGTGTCGCGCTGACCATGTCGGCAACTTAATCTGCCACCAGGAGCGGGTCAACACATTCGTGCGACGATTTCGAAAATTAACGACTATCGCAGAAAACTCATTTGCTGCGTTTGATTTCACCCGCTTTCTGGTGCATTTTCGAACGCTCCGCTCATCGAAACAGAGCTGGCCAGGAACCATAGAATGTTGAAGTTGAATGCAGCGTAGAAAATCAACTATTCGCCGACTTGGCGATTGCCACAACGTAACCGACCTGCGTGTATTGGCAAAAAGGAACCTGCCGTGGCCGATTTTCAATTATCTGGATGGGGGGGCGGACGACGAGATTACGCTGGGGCGCAACACCGCAGCATTCAATGATTATGAGCTGTTGCCGAGCCAGCTGTCGGACGTAAGTCGAATCAACACAGAAACGACGGTATTGGGGCAGCGTATTGGTTGGCCGATTTTCCTGGCACCCACCGGTGCCTCGCGAATTTTTCATCACGAGTCTGAAGCCGCGGTTGTCCGGGCGGCGCATAAATTCGACACGATTTACAGTCTGTCCACCCTCGGCACAACTTCCATAGAAGACATTGCATCAGCGTCGCCGGGTCCGAAGATGTACCAGGTCTACATGTTCAAAGACCGCGCAATTTCCCGAGACTTTGTCAAACGCTGCAAGGAACAGAATTATTCGGCACTCTGCCTGACGGTCGACACGCCGGTTGCAGGAAACCGGGAAAGAGACCTTGTTACAGGATTTGGTGTGCCGCCAAAATTCAACCTGCGCAGCCTGCTGAGCTACGCGAGGCATTTTCCCTGGACGGTTAGAGCCATCATGAAGCCCGGATTCGACATGGTAAACGTCATCAGCAGCGCCAGTGCATCCACTGAAATAGGTGACGGCGTGATGGAGTACATAAACAGCCAGTTCGACCGCTCGATTACGTGGAAAGATGTCGAATGGCTGGCTGAGTTATGGGACGGTCCCCTCGTCGTGAAAGGCATTCAGACGGTGACTGATGCCCGCAAGGCGGCGGATTCGGGTGCGACCGCTGTAATGCTATCGAACCACGGCGGCCGGCAACTCGAGACGGCACCTGCGCCGGTCGATTGCATAGCCCCGATCGCGGCCGAGCTCGGGGATCGGCTGGAGATCATTTGCGATGGTGGTATCCGGCGTGGCACGCACGTCATCAAGGCGCTGGCACTTGGCGCAACGGCCTGCAGCATTGGTCGCGGCTACCTGTTCGGGTTGGCCGCCGGCGGGCAGCGAGGTGTGGAGCATGCGCTGGGATTGCTTCGATCCGAGGTCGAACGTAGCATGGCGCTGATCGGTTGTAATTCCGTGCAGAAACTTGGCAGGGGATACATCCAGAAATCTTCAAAGACCCCAGAGTAACCCCCAAAAGAATCCAAGTGACTAACAGTTTCAGAAGCCCTCTTTGGTGGGCGGGCATAGGTCTCGCTGCACTTATTTCCTACGCGGCCGGATATGTTGCCCAATGGTTTGGCGAATCGGTGCTGGGGTTTTCCCGAAGTCCGGTGAGTGGAATCATGATGGCGATTATCCTGGGTATGGTCGTCGCCAACCTGTTCAAGCTGCCGATGGGCATGAACGCGGGACTGAAGTTCTGCACGTCAACCATTCTCCGCATCGGTATCATGTTGCTCGGAATTCGGCTCAGCCTGCTGGGTGCCGGTCGTTTCACGCTGGTCGCGCTACCGTTTGTTGTCGCCGCGATTGGCATTGGCCTGACCGCTGTGGGCTTTCTTGGTCGCTCCATGAATTTGTCCCGACAGTTGAGCGGCCTGATTGCGGTCGGCACAAGCATTTGTGGTGCGACAGCGATCGTCGCGACGGCGCCACTCATAAAAGCCAACGAGTCCGAAGTCAGTTATTCAATTGCCTGTATAACGATGTTCGGCCTGGCGGCGATGTTCTTCTACCCGATTCTGGGTTACTACCTGTTCGCAGATAAGCCAGCCCTGGCGGGCCTGTTTCTTGGTACTTCGATACATGAGACAGCCCAGGTCGCAGGTGCCGGGTTGATGTATGAGACGCAATATAACGCCCCAATGGCACTCGATATTGCGACAGTGACAAAACTGGTCAGAAACCTTTGCATGATTGCCGTTATTCCGCTGGTTGGCATTCTTTACGGATCGGATCGCGGCGAAGGTGATGTTCCAGCAGGCCGTTGGTGGACACTGATCCCCTGGTTCATCGTTGGCTTCGCGTTGATGTCCGCATTGCGCACTGTCGGCGACCTCGGCGACAAGGCGTTTGGTGTTCTTGACGAGAGTCAGTGGGCAGCACTTGTGCTGTTTATGCGCGACTCGGCTGAGTCATGCTTGTTGTTAGCGATGGCTGCCGTGGGCCTGACATCGATGTTCTCCGGCATTCGGCAGATTGGTGCGCGCCCGTTTCTCCTTGGCCTGTTCGCCGCCGTCCTCATCGGTGGCGTTAGCCTGGTTTTGATTTACCTGTTTGCCCAACCGCTTATTTCAACACTTGGTCTGTAGCCTGATTGAGCGCAATGAGCTCGGCCTGAATGTTCTCGAGTCTTCGGCGCAATTATCTTTCGCAGTCCGGAAAGACATCGAAAATTCACGCATTTAGCTATTCTAGCTAGGGCGATTCGCATGAACGGACGACTCCGTTTGCTCTGAAAAATGGGCCTAACAACAAATTTGCGAGTAAACTGGTCGTGGCTTCGCGACATGCGAGTGCGATCAACGCTGGTTGCTGCCGGCGAGTTTTCTTAAGAGGTAGATATGTCAGGGGAAAGAGTTACCGGGACCGTTAAATGGTTCAATGACGATAAGGGATTTGGCTTTATCGAGCGCGAAGGTGGGCAAGATGTTTTTGTTCATCACAGCACGATTCAAATGGAAGGCTTCAAGACTCTCAAAGAGGGACAGA
>JBPCYD010000169.1:0-15255 GCA_051007895.1 Woeseiaceae bacterium | reverse complement strand
CCCACAAGGCGATCGATCGAATCATGAGCCTGTCGCCTCAGAAGCTTTTCCTGACGCACTACAGCCAGGTGGTCGACTTGCCACGACTCGCCGACGATATGCACCGTCGGATCGACGATTTTGTAGCGCTGGCCCGGCAGGCAGAGAAGGCAACGAACCGCACCGAGAAAATCCATCGCAGCATGTACGCTTATTTTCATGAAGCGCTGGCCGAGCACGGTTTTTCCGGCACTCCGGAACAAATAGACAAGATCGTCGAAATAGACGTACTGCTAAACACAATGGGGCTCGAGTTCTGGCTCGACCACCAGCACTAACGGAGATCGCATGAACGAATTCGGCGCCTATAGAATTGATCAAAAGGACGGTGCCGTTGTCGGCGATTTCGTTACATTGAGTCTGAATGATCTCTCTGCCGGTGATGTCGTGGTTAAAGTCAGTCATTCGACGATCAACTACAAGGATGCGCTTGCAGCGACTGGAGCAGGCCGCATTTTGCGGCGCTTTCCGCTGGTCGGCGGTATCGACCTTGCCGGCACCGTCATTAGCTCCGACAGCGACGAGTTTTCAGCAGGGGACATGGTCCTGGTGAACGGATGCGGGCTTGGTGAGACGCGTGACGGCGGGTACGCAGAGTATGCGCGGGTTCCCGCCGAGGCCGTGGTGCCAATACCAGCGGGCATGACGGCGTTCGAAACGATGCAGATCGGTACGGCCGGCTTTACGGCAGCCCTGGCAATACATCGCATGGAGCAAAATGCGCAGCTGCCAGAGAACGGGCCGGTCCTGGTCAGCGGTGCCACCGGCGGTGTCGGCAGCATCGCGCTGGACATGCTGAGCACGCGCGGCTACGAGGCGGTTGCGCTCACCGGGAAAGCCGATCAGGCTGACTATCTGAAAAGCATTGGCGCACGCCAGGTGCTCCTGCGAGAGAATCTTGATTTTGGCAAGCGACCGATGGAAAAAGCACAGTGGGCGGGTGCGATTGACAACTTAGGCGGCGACGTTCTGACCTGGCTCACCCGAACCGTCGACTATGGTGGGAACATTGCGAGTATCGGTCTGGCCGCGAGCCATGAGTTACATACGACTGTACTGCCGTTTATCCTGCGTGCGGTGTGCCTGCTTGGCATCAACTCGGTGGACACCCCTAGAGACCTGCGGCTGCAGGTCTGGAATCGCATCGGTGGTGACCTTAAGCCGCGGTACCTTGACACGATAGCGAGCAACACCATTCGCTTTGACGAGCTGCCAAATGCGTTCCAGGCCTATATAGATGGTAACGTGACGGGCAGAACCGTCGTGGAAATCCCAGCATGAATTCGATCATCAAAACCGGAACAACGGCGCTGTTGCCGATTCTGGCCACTGTATTGACCGGCTGCGCCGTTCAGTCGGACTTCAACTTCGATGGGCTGGGCACACCCGGCTTCGACGATACACGGCTAGACCGGATTGACGCGGCGATAGAGGCAGAGATAGAGGCGGGCGATATTCCGGGTGCAGTTGCGCTGGTAGCGCGGGACGGCGAAACGGTTTATCACAAGAGTTTCGGGCTTGCAGATATCGCATCGCAGACTCCCATGCAAACCGATGCAATCTTCAGAATTGCATCGATGACGAAAGCAGTGACCACGGTTGCAATTATGCAACTGTATGAGCAGGGCCTGTTTCAACTGAACGATCCGGTCGCCAGTTATATTCCGGCGTTCGCAAACCCGCAGGTGCTGGTGAGCGTGGATGACGATGGTCGCGTTACCGAAACGCGACGGGCTGAGACAGAAATCAAGATCATTGATCTGTTAACGCATTCGTCGGGAATCAGTTATCCGTTTATTGAGTCGCCACTGCAGTCCGTTTATGTAAGCAACGGAGTCATTGACGGACTAACGGAAAAGAACGTCACGCTCAGCGACCAGATGATGCTGTTGGCGGAACAACCGCTGCTCTTCGATCCGGGGTCGGCCTGGGCATATGGTTTGAACACGGACGTGCTCGGATACCTGGTCGAAGTTGTCTCCGGGATGCCACTAGACCGCTATTTCGCGAGCGAAATATTCATGCCGCTCGGCATGTCGGACACCTATTTTTATCTTCCCGAAAGCAAGATCGATCGACTGGCAACGTTGTATGCAGACGTAAACGGGTTGAGCGTTTCCGCGGGCCATGAGTCTTCGATCAAACTGGACAATCCCAGGTACCCATCTGAAGGTGCGCGCACCTACTTTTCGGGAGGCGCCGGCCTTTCCGGCACCGCGAGGGACTATGCGCGGTTTATCCAAATGCTGTTGAATGAGGGTGAACTCGACGGACACCGCGTGCTGAGCAGAAAGTCGGTCGAGCTGATGCGCGCGCCGCGCATGGACCTGAACAATGACGGCACGGCGGACTTTGGATTGGGTTTCGAGGTCATTGACGACCTCGGTGCAAATGGGGAAATCGGCTCGCCCGGAATCTATAAATGGGGCGGCGCCTTCAACACGAACTACTGGATCGACCCGCAAGAGCAGCTCATCGGTGTCATCATGACCCAGGTGAGGCCAACCAGCAGCGACATTGGTGACCGGTTCCGCACGCTGGTTTACCAGGCATTAGAGTAACCACGGTTGCGTTGACCGAATCTTGTGCAGGTTCAGTATCTCTTCGGGGGGAAAAATAATGCGACTATTCTCGATCGTCACTTTTTGTTTCAGCACAGCGATATGTATTGCGCAAGTATCAACTACGCCCGTGGCGCTCACTGCCGATTCGGATAACAGCGAGATTGCGCGGCACCTCTATCAGCACGAAATGAATCAAACCCAGACCGATGCGCTCGCGCTACATTTCCCCGAAATGACGCGCGAACGCGCCTACACTATTCAGCGTGGCCGGCTGGCCGAACATAGCAAAGCGGACCAGCATGTCGGCTGGAAGCTCGGCTGGACGCGATATACCGGGCCCGAGGATCCATTAGACCCCATCATGGGCCACTATATGTCGCAGCGTGTTTATGCAGAAGGCAAACCGGTATCGACGCGCTACTTTACCGCGGGGTCTGCCGCCGCTGAGCCGGAGATCGTTTTCTATCTTAAAAAAGATTTGCGCGGACCTTTAGTTACACGAGCTGATGTAATCGACGCGATTGACAATGTCGGTATCGCGATGGAGTTTGTTAACTGGCGCGTGACGGAGCCACGGACGCGTGAGCATGCGATCGCAGACAATGGCATTGCCGCCGGCGTCGTTCTGGGCGAGCAGAGGTTTTCGATCGATGAATTGGATTTCTCATCGATCGAGGGCAGCGTTTCAGTCAACGGTGAGGAGACGAGTAACGGCAAGGCGACCAGTATCATGAATGAAGATCCTGTCGCCGGAATCGTATGGGCCGCTAACGAATTGCCGAAGTGGGGCATGTACCTGAAAGCAGGTCAGTTCATTGTATCCGGCACCGTTTGCATTCCCTTGCCAGTCAGCGCCGGCGATAGCGCTGAAATCGAGTTTACGGGTATGGGATCGCTGCAGGCTGAGTTTATTCAGTGACTGTTGTGTTATCTGCATCCGGAGTGCGGCATGCGAAGGTTAGATACGCGTTTGGTTCAATCGCGCAGATTTAACTCGCGCCGACATCCAGGCTTTTACCTCAAACCTCCCCGAATCAAACAGTTTCCGTTTTGCTCAATTTGGGGATTGGCTCTCCGGTGAGCTAAAATCGCGCGCTGAAAATTTTAATGCGGATTAAAATTTTCGCCTGAAACCATCTTTGGAGACAATCGAATGAGCGCGGGAACCCGGTTCTGGCAGGCTCTGGAAGACGAGCGGCCCTTACAGATCGCAGGCACGATCAATGCCTACTCGGCGCTGTTGGCGGAAAAAGCCGGCTTCAAGGCCATTTACCTGTCCGGCGCCGGTGTCGCCAATGCATCCTTTGGTCTGCCGGATCTGGCGATGACCACCTTGAGCGATGTCTGCGAGGATATTCGCCGCATCAGTTACGCGACGGACCTGCCGCTGCTCGTTGATGCCGACACCGGCTGGGGTGGCGCATTCATGATCGGTCGAACCGTGGGTGAAATGTCGCGGGCCGGTGCCGCCGGCTGTCACATCGAAGACCAGGTCGGTGTAAAACGTTGTGGCCATCGTCCGGGCAAGGCGCTGGTCGACATCGCGGAAATGGTGGATCGTATCAAGGCGGCTGTCGACGGTCGCGTTGACCCCAAATTCACGATCATGGCCCGCACGGATGCGCATGCAGTAGAGGGCCAGCAGGCTGCGCTGGACCGCTCGGCCGCCTACGTTGAGGCTGGCGCGGACATGATATTCGCCGAAGCGCTTACGACGCTGCCGGAATACCAGCAGTTTACGAGCACCATCGGGGTGCCGGTCCTCGCTAACCTCACTGAGTTCGGCAAGACACCGATGTTTACAACAGCTGAGCTGCGAAAGGCAGGGGTGCGCCTGGTGCTCTATCCTTTATCCGCATTTCGTGCGATGTCCAATGCAGCGCTGCACGTCTACGAAACATTGCGCCGGGATGGCACACAAAAAGCCGCAATCGACACAATGCAGACGCGCATGGAGCTGTACGACGTACTGGGCTATCACGAATACGAAGAAAAACTTGACCAGCTGTTCGCAGATAAAGGAATGACGGAGAATTAAATGACAGCAAGCAAAAAATCCGGCGGACTGGCCGGCGTAACCGCGGGCAAAACGGAACTGTGTACCGTCGGCAAGGAAGGTGCAGGATTAACGTATCGGGGTTATGACATTTACGACCTCGCCGATAACGCATCTTTTGAAGAAGTTGCCTACTTGCTGTTGCACGGTAAATTGCCGACCCGCAATGAACTGGACAGCTACATCGCAAAATTGAAAACGCTGCGTGGTTTGCCGGACGAGCTCAAGAAAGTTCTTGAAATGATTCCAGGCGACGCGCATCCGATGGATGTGCAACGCACCGGCGTTTCATTTCTCGGCAACATTGAACCCGAAGGCGGATTTGAAAATCAGGCCGGCACGGCCGATCGATTGCTCGCCTGCTTGCCGTCAATGTTGCTCTATTGGCATCGCTTTCATGCAGATGGCCAACGTATCGATACCGAAACAAACGACGACAGCGTCGCCGGGCATTTCCTGCACATGCTGCATGACAAGCCGCCGAGTGACCTGCACCGACAGAGCCTCGATACGACGCTCATCCTCTACGCAGAGCACGAATTCAATGCATCTACGTTTGCCGGCCGGGTTATTACAGGCACGTTATCCGATATGCATTCCGCCGTAACGGGTGCTATCGGCGCACTGCGTGGCCCGTTGCATGGCGGCGCCAACGAAGCAGCGATGGCGCTTATCCAGAAATTCAGCAGTGCCGATGAAGCTACTACTGGCGTCCACCGAATGCTGGAGCGAAAGGAACTCATAATGGGTTTCGGACACCGCGTTTACACGACGTCGGACCCGCGTAACGCGGTCAACAAGAAGATGTCGAAAACGCTGGCCGAAGAGGCCGGTGACATGACGCTTTACGACGTGTCGGAAGCTGTTGAGAAAGTGATGTGGGACGAAAAGAAATTGTTCGCCAATGCAGATTTTTTCGCCGCGAGCGTCTATCACTTCATGGGCATACCGACGTACCTTTTCACGCCAATATTTGTTTGCTCGCGCATCACGGGATGGGCGGCACATATCATGGAGCAACGCGCTGACAACAAACTGATTCGTCCGGCGGCGGATTACGTCGGACCCGGTTTGCAGACGTTTGTGCCGATCGAGGAACGTTCATAAAACGCAATAAATTGCCGTAGGAGCGGCTTTAACCGCGATGCCCTAAAGGGTTTCAATCGCGGCTAAAGCCGCTCCTACAACACGAAAAGAATAATTCAGGACTAACAAGATGTCACAACTCGATATTCGTTCGGCTGAGCGGCCGGATCCGGATCAGGTGCTTATCGATATTGCCGATTACGTTTGCGATTCGGAGATTGACAGCGATCTCGCGTTCGAAACCGCCCACTACTGCCTGATGGATACCCTTGCCTGCGGTTTCCAGGCCCTTGACTACCCGGCATGTACCAAGCTCCTCGGTCCCGTCGTGCCGGGCGCGACGCTACCCGGCGGCGCACGGGTGCCGGGAACGTCTTATGAGCTTGAGCCCGTCATGGGCGCATTCAACATAGGCGCAATGATTCGCTGGCTGGACTTCAACGATACGTGGCTTGCCGCGGAATGGGGTCATCCATCGGATAATCTCGGCGGAATTCTTGCCACGGCAGATTACCTGAGTCGCACCCGCCGGGCGGAGGGTAAAGAGCCGCTCCACATGAAAGATGTTCTTACCGCGATGATCAAGGCGCATGAAATTCAGGGCGTCCTGGCACTTGAAAACAGCTACAACCGGGTCGGTCTGGATCATGTTCTGCTGGTAAGAGTTGCGACGACCGCAGTTGTCACACGCATGCTTGGCGGTGATCGCGAGCAGGTTATCAACGCCGTGTCGCATGCCTGGATTGACGGTTGTGCATTGCGCACCTACCGGCATGCGCCAAACACGGGCTCTCGCAAAAGCTGGGCGGCCGGAGACGCAACGAGTCGCGGCGTGCGCCTGGCGCTCATCGCGATGACAGGCGAAATGGGATATCCGTCGGCGTTGACTGCGAAGACCTGGGGATATTACGACGTCATGTTCAAAGGCAACGAGTTCTCACTACCCCAGGGTTACGGCAGCTACGTGATGGAGAATATTTTGTTCAAAATATCCTATCCGGCAGAGTTCCATGCGCAAACGGCGGTAGAGGCGGCGATGACGCTGCATAGAGAAGTTCACGAAAGGCTGGATGATATCGAGAAGGTTGTTATCGATACGCAGGAGCCCGGCGTGCGAATTATCGACAAGACCGGGGCGTTGGATAATCCGGCAGACCGTGATCATTGCCTCCAGTATATGGTCGCTGTGCCGCTAATTTTCGGGCGTCTTACCGCGGCCGACTATGAAGACGCGGTTGCGGGCGATCCGCGAATCGATGCGCTGCGCTCGAAAATGACGGTCAGCGAAAACGACAGTTATACAAAAGACTATTTTGACGCCGAGAAGCGTTATATTGGCAACGCGATACAGATCTTCTTCCACGATGGTACAAGCACTGAAAAAGTCGCGGTTGATTACCCGATCGGCCATCGAGAACGTCGTGCCGAGGGTATCCCGGTCCTAAAGCAGAAATTTATAGACAGCGTGTCGGTCAAACTAAGAGCTGATCAGTGGGCCAGGCTCGATAACGCGTGCGCCGACCGGGAAAGACTTTCAGAAATGCCGGTCGATGACTTCATGGCGCTGCTCGTGGTGTGACGACGGAATCCAGACAAGGGGTGTGATATGCAAACACCGGTGAAACTTCTTACCGGCCTGATAAGCCTTTTCACTCTGCATGCCTTTGCAGCCGACCCCGAGGCAAGAACGGCCAACGACGGCAATCTTGTGATGCAGGATGTTCCACCGATACCCGGAGAGATTGTCGCCGATCTGAATCGTTACCAGAATGTCCGTTTCGCTGCATTTCGAGAATGGGCTGAAGGCGGCAAGAGCGTCTACATTTCAACCCGCTTCGGCGACGTGAACCAGATTCATCGAGTGGATATGCCCGGCGGCGCCAGGCACCAGGTTACCTTTTACGATGAGCCGGTTGGCGGAGTGGAACGGCAGCCAGGTGGCAACAACATCATATTCACCCGGGATGCTGGCGGCAGCGAGTTCTCACAGATTTTCCTGCTCGATCCGATTGACGGCGCTACCAAAATGCTCACCGACGGGGAATCGAGAAACGGCGGGGCGACCTGGGATCGTGATGGTCGCCGCATCGCATATTCCAGCACCCGCAGAAATGGGGCATCGAACGATGTATGGATGATGGACGTCGATGATTCGTCCACCGCCCGGGTCGTGCTCGAGGCGCCAAACGAATATTACTGGGACGCGACCGAATTCTCGGGCAGTGGCAGCAAGGTGTTGATATCGAACTATGTCAGCATCGCCGATTCCAGGGTCAACCTCCTCGATCTCGATACCGGTGAGATTACGTTACTCGCTGGCGGGCCTACCCAGCCAAGCGCCAATTTTCCAGTCGCGTTCGATGATGCCGGAGACGGTGTCTGGTACATCACGGACCAGGGAAGCGACTTCAGGCAGCTGGCCTGGCAGTCGCTAGCACCGGGTTCGACGCCGGAAATCATTACCGCCGGCATCCGATGGGATGTTGGCGGCGCTCAGATCAGCAACGATCGGCGGCGAATTGCATTCACAAGCAATGAAAATGGCATGTCGCGTGTCTACCTGCTCGACACCGCAACCAGGGAGTATGCAAGCGTTGCCGGGATTCCATTAGGCCTTGTTTTTGGCATGCGCTTCAGTCCGGACGATCGTCAGCTCGCGATGACGCTGAACTCGGCAACCGCGCCCAGCGACGTATTCGTACTGGATCTCGACGACGAGGCACTGCAATACGGCCAGCTCGAGCGCTGGACGACGAGTGAAGTGGGGGGCCTCGATACAACACAGTTCCGCGCACCAGAGCTGGTCAGTTTTCCTACCTTTGACGAGGTTGACGGTAAGCCGCGCGAAATTCCGGCATGGGTCTACACACCGCCCGGCGACGGTCCTTTTCCCGTCATCGTCTCTATTCATGGGGGTCCCGAAGGCCAGACCCGACCCGGGTTCTCCAGCACCTATCAGATGTGGATGGACAAACTGGGCGCAGCGGTCGTGTTGCCGAATGTTCGCGGTTCAGCCGGCTACGGCAAGCAATACCTGGCGCTGGACAACAATTTCAAACGGGAAGATTCAGTACGTGATATCGGTGCCCTGCTCGACTGGATAGAGACCCGCGAAGACCTTGATGCGAACAGAGTTGCTGTCTTTGGCGCTAGCTACGGCGGTTACATGGTGCTCGCCAGCTCGTTTCACTACAGCGACCGACTGAAAGCTGCCGTTGACGTCGTGGGTATCAGCAACTTCATCACCTTTCTCGAGAACACCCAGGATTATCGACGCAATGCTCGCAGAGCCGAATACGGTGACGAGCGCGATCCGGCCATGCGCGCACACTTCGAGAAGATTGCGCCAATGAATAATGTCCATCGGATCACCATTCCAATGTTGATCGTACAGGGCGAAAACGACCCTCGTGTGCCCGTTACCGAGTCGGCGCAGGTGGTCGCGGCACTGCGCGAGCAGGGGCAGTCCGTCTGGTACATGAACGCGCTGAATGAGGGCCACGGATATCGAAAGAAAGAGAATCGCGATATCTATCAGCAAGCAACCGTCTTGTTCTTTCGCGAACACCTGGTCGGAGATGAGAGATAGGCGAACCGTGGTCGGGGAGCAAATCGAAACCGGTGCCCGAACAATTGGGCTTGAACTTTCCGACGATGCCGTCGCGCAGCTCGTAACGCTGACCGGGGAGCTGCAGCGCTGGGGCAAACGCATCAACCTCACTGCGATCCTGGAGCCCGACGCGATCGTCAGTTCACACATTCTCGATAGTCTCGCGGTTGATTCGTACCTCCAGGGACCCCATATAATCGACATCGGAACCGGCGCAGGCTTTCCCGGGCTGCCGCTGGCAATAGCCAACCCAGGTATGGACTTCACGCTGCTCGACAGCAACGGCAAGAAAATAAGTTTTGTCAAACATATGGTGGGAACGCTGGGTCTTCGGAACGTAACGGCCGTAAAAGCTCGCGCTGAGGACTATGCACCCGGCAGACGCTTTGATACGGTGATCGCCCGGGCGTTGGCAGCAGTACCGCGACTGGTTGAGCTCGCCGCTCAGCTGGTACGAGAGGACGGACAGCTGCTGGCGCTCAAGGGAAAACAACCGGCCGCAGAGCTTGCAGCATTAAACGCCTTGTCCGAGTGGGATTGCAGCGTTACCAAAATTACCGTGCCCGGCCTCGAGGCACATGCACGACACGTTGTCAGTGTCCGCAGGAAAAAGTCAGAAACTTAAGATGACGCAAATCATTGCTATCGCAAACCAGAAAGGCAGTTAGAGACTTGCCGTGACGCGAATCATTGCTATCGCAAACCAGAAAGGCGGCGTTGGTAAAACGACTACCTGCGTAAACCTGGCTGCTTCGCTCGCGGCGACGCAGCGTCGTGTTTTGCTGATCGATCTGGATCCCCAGGGAAATGCAACCATGGGCTGCGGCGTCGATAAAATGAATGTTGAAAACACCTCCTGCGATGTGCTGCTCGGCGAAGCCACTGCGGCTGATACTATTGTGTCAGCGCCGCAGGGAAATTTTGCCGTTATGCCGGGCAACGAAGACCTGACCCTTGCAGAGGTCAAACTATTGCAGGATATCGGCCGGGAAATGAAACTGCGTAAAGCGCTCGCGCCGGTGGCTGGACTTTATGATTTCATTCTCATTGACTGTCCGCCGTCAATAAACATGCTTACGGTTAACGCGCTGACCGCAGCGGATGGCGTGTTGATACCGATGCAGTGCGAGTACTATGCCCTGGAGGGACTCAGCGCATTGTTGAACACAATCGAACAGGTTCGCGATTCCGTAAACCCGGGTCTCGAGGTTTACGGCTTGCTGCGGACTATGGTCGACCCACGGATTAACCTGTCCAACGAGGTATCAGAGCAACTGGTGACTCATTTCGATGACAAGGTCTTTCGTACGGTTGTCCCTCGCAATGTGCGTCTCGCTGAAGCGCCGAGTTTCGGCCGGCCTGTACTTTTTCACGATCGCAATTCGCGCGGCGCGTTAGCGTATCTTGCGCTGGCAGGTGAAGTCTTGCGCCGTGAAGATGAGAGAGTCGCCGTCGCCCAGTAACCTGGAAACTGACACAAGCAATCATAAGTTCATTGAAATACGCATGACTAAAAAGAAAAGACTAGGACGCGGGTTAGATGCCTTGCTCAGCAAGCCGGTTGCAGAGACGGCGGCGGTCAACAGTGACGACGAGAAGAATGCAGACGGGTTGCTGCATATTCCAATCGACCTGCTGGAGCGCGGCCAGTATCAACCGCGTGACGACATGCGCCAGGACTCCCTTGAAGACCTGGCGAAATCGATCAATGCGCAGGGTGTCGTTCAGCCCATCGTAGCGCGCCCGGTGAATCGTGGCGGCCAGTCACAGCGCTATGAAATTATTGCCGGCGAGCGACGTTGGCGCGCGGCTCAGATGGCGGGCCTGCAGGAAATTCCTGCGGTCGTACGGGACGTACCGGACGATGCCGCGATTGCGATGGCACTGATCGAAAACATACAACGCGAAGATTTGAATCCACTGGAAGAGTCACGCGCGCTCGATAGACTCATTCGTGAGTTCGATCTGACCCACCAGGAGGCCGCAGAGGCGGTTGGGCGCTCCCGAGCGTCCGTCAGCAACTTGCTGCGCCTGCAGGACCTGGCCGACAAAGTGAAATCGCTGCTGGAAACGCGACAGCTGGAAATGGGGCACGCGCGAGCTTTGCTGTCGATTGCGGATAACACCCAGCAACATGACGCAGCCCGGCAGGTGGTTAAAAACGGCTTGTCTGTCCGTGAAACGGAAAAGCTGGTGCGCCGGATGCAGTCGGGGAGTCCCGGCAAAGCCAAGTCGGCGACCAAGCCGGTCAATGCTGATATTCAACGGCTCGAGAACGATCTCAAGGACAAGCTGGGTGCCAGGGTCAGGATCGAGCACTCCGGCAAAGGTAATGGAAAGCTGGTCATTGCTTACAACACGCTCGATGAACTCGACGGCATACTCAAGCATATCCAGTGATCGGTGCTTTGTATTATTGGTAAAAAAAGCGCATAGACAGACAAGGAGACCAACTAAGCCATTGATATTTAAGAAACCGGCGCATCGGGCGATACAGGTAGTGTACGAACAAAACAAGGACTGTTCGTGGCTGACGAGAAAGCCATACGCTACAAGATTGTTGCCGCGCCGCTTGGCCCGGATGGCAGTTATCGTGCGTGGCCGGATAAAACGACCTATATCAGGAGTTTTATATCGGAGAGAAAGCGCCAGGACTACTGGCGACGCTTCGTAGTGACCAAGAGCAGCGAACAGCGCGGACAGTTGTTTCAGCTGGCGATGATCAACGAATGGCGGGCTAGCTGGGAGTTCGTCGAAGAGCCCCGTTACGCAGATCTGCCGATCATCGGTGAAATCAATCATGACCTGCGTCAGCACATCGTCGAGTGCGGTCGCACCGGCCACAAACAAAAAGTTTCCTGAAGACAAAAAAATCGCCCCTTGCGGGGCGTTTCCTCATGACGAGCCGGGATCATCTATCTGTTGTCAGACCGACCTGGCAGACGCTGTGTATCCAGAATCACGTCAAAGCCCTGCATGTTTGCCGGCATGACGACCAGCTGACCATCGTTCTCCGCAAAACTCTGCAGCGCCATATTGATCTCGTGCTGCAGGTATTGAGCCGTCAGGCTTTCGTTAATGATGATATTCGCCTCGGCAATGCCCCTGGCGCGCTCGATCTCGATTTCCGCATCCTTCTTGGCGATATCAACGGAGATCTGTTTTGCCTCGAGCTTTTTCTGGTTCGCGACCGCCTCACGAATGCTGGCCTCGATGCTCGGATCCGTATTTAACGCACGAACCACGACCCTGGAGATCTGCAGAGCATCACCGTCCTTGGCTTCGAGTCGCGTCTGCAAACTATCCTGAATGGCTGTCTGCAATGCATCGCGCAATCTGTGCAGTTCGAGGCTATCGATTTTCGCAATCTCCTCGTAAACGGCGCCCCGTGCTTCGCGATAGACAATGCCATAAGCGGGCAGAATAGCGTCCGGCGCGTGCTGCGATGCGTTCGCATACTTCACCATCAGCTCGGCAACAGAGTCCGCCGCGGCATTGTAATAGACCGTGACGTCGAGATCCTGCAACGACAGATTGTCGGCCGCTTTCGGCTTGAGGTCATCCAGATCCAACGCGATTTCCTTGGCACTGAATTCATAGGACTGCGTCAACAGCGGCAGCTTGAAGTTCATGCCAGGCTCGGTTTCAGTCAGATCTACCCGGCCGAGCGTTCGTTCTACGCCAACATGACCTGTGTCAACGACGTAGAAGGAGCCCAGTAGAATTGCGATTACCAGTGCCACCAGGGCGAACCCGACTCCGGCTCGAAACACACCGCTGGAGTTCTTTACTCTGATATCAAGGTTACTCATGTCACTCTCCTTAGTAACAGGCGTCTACCCAAAGACCGGTGCCTATAGTTGGTATAGTTTTGCCACCGGCGCTCCTGGCACTGCCCGAAATCAACTTACAAAACACATCCTTAGGTAATGCGTCCCGCAATGTGACTTCGAACCTCTAATCTAGCCCTAAATATCGACGCTGTAATCTTGATTCCGGCGAAATTCAGCCCGCAAAAATCGTCGCAAAATGTTGCCGAAACGGTACACCGTAATTCCTTAAAACAGCGCAATCGATGACCGAGATGGCACGCAATTTTCGTACCCCTCCCATTTCAATAAAGCGATTCCGGAGCACCTGAAAATATTGATGCCTGGCGGGCGTCTTTATCCTGTCGACAAACCAGGTCTTACAGCAGGTTTGGGGCACGACACAAACCACTGTGGCGTGCCGCGCACAGCGGACGAAAAAGGCCGATACGAAAAATCGCACCGGCCCTGTTGGCGAAACAAAAGGACGACGGGTCGACGTTCAGGCGACGTTTGCCGTCGAATCGGTGGCTGGCTTGTATACCCGGCGAATGATGTCGGGCATCACCGCTTCGGAAATAAGGTAGCCCTGCATTTTGTCGCACTCAATGGTTTTCAGAAACTCATAGGTTTCCTGATCCTCGACGCCTTCCGCGCAGACCGAAATGCCCAGGTTATGTGCAAGCCCCGTGACAGCGGCCAGCACCTTCAGGGCGACTGGGTTTTCACGGGCGCGTTTTAGTGCCGCCGCGTGAATTTTGATCTCATCAAACGGCAGTTGTTCAAAGGTGCCGAGTGAGGACGTCGCTGCGCTGAAATCGTCCAGCGATATGCGAAAGCCCCGTTCTCGCAATTCACTCAAGACCAGCAGATGAGGCGCTTCCGAACTGGCAACATCCTGCTCCGTTACCTCAAAAGTAAAGCGGGCACAATCGAGCGCATGCTTTCGTACGATCCGTTGGTAGTTGTGAGCGAGGACCGGGTTGTTGAGTTGACTCGAAGCGAGATTGATACAGACACGCAGATCAAGTCCCTGCTCCTCCCAGCGCAGCATCTGTTCACAGGCTTCGTTGAGAACAAACTCGCTAACCAGGCCAATCAGATCGAAAGCCTCCGCCTCCGGCAGGAATTCCAGAGGGCCGAGCAGGCCATGAGCGGGATGTATCCAGCGAATGAGCGCTTCGACCTCGCGGGTTTTCCACTCCGAGCCGTCACTGCGCTCCACTTTTGGCTGATACTGCAGAACGAACTCGCGTCGCAGCAGCGCGTTCTCAAGCTCATCCTTGCCCAGCGTCAACATGCGCCGTCGGCACTTGCGCAACGCAGCACTGAGCATGTCAGCGTCGTGCTCCGGGCTAAGCCATTCCACCACGGGGTAGTCGGCCAGCTCGTTGGCAGCATTTGAACGGCTACTTGTCCTTAGCGTTTCCCGGTCCGCAACGACGACCAGGCCAATATTCGTCAATTCGCCGGCAGGTTTAAGTGCATTCACACTCTCGTCACTGATGTCCTGTTCCCCGAGCAACACAAATCGTCGGGACCGGCCCTCCAACAGGTTTTTCAGCGTTTCCGCGGAGCCAAAATAACTCAAGGTGAGACTAAGTTCCCTGGCAACGTCGATTAACGGTCGGGAACGGCCGATCGATTCGCTCGCGATGGCTAGCATGCTTTCTCCGAACCAGGCAGCGGAACTTGACAGAATCATTGTCTATTCGTACCCGATTCGTCTCAGGCACCCTGGCTACGATTACTTTTATACGTGCCCGAATCGGCCCAGAATGTGGCCTGTGTCGCATTGCCAAAAATTATTGTCGCGCCGCCGCCAAAAAACCTTGATTCCGCCCCACGGATCCCCATAAAACCCCTGCAAATAGAGGTTTTCGAAGTGTTCTCGTCTGTTGCTATGACCCACCGTCACCACTATAATGCGGCGCCTGAGCAGGGGCCCGCTTGGGTAGATAGAATTCACAACGCCACACACCGCCGGTTAGCCGATGGACGTGGCGTTTTTAGTGCCGGAGGGAAGCGACTAATGGTGGCGAAAGTCCTCCTGGCGCAATTGGGTCTGAGCGTGGTTCTTGCCGCGCTGTT